>PMYD01000025.1 GCA_003171335.1 Phycisphaerales bacterium | reverse complement strand
AATCCCCTCTTCCTACCCGATCGAGCGGGGGCAAATCAGATGCAGTACTCGGTCGCCTCCTGGCGCTCCAGGGCGATCTCCCGGGCGGCCAGGTCGGCGAAGGTCGTCCCGTCATATACGGCCTCCACCGCGGCTTTGGCCTCTTCCCAAAGCTGGAGCAGCGAACATTTCTCCTTGAGCGGACAGTCGCGCTGCGAGGCGCCCTTGGTGCATTTGACCGCGTCCAGCGGCCCATCCACCAGCCGGATCACCTGCCCTACCGTCAGTTCCTGGGGCCTGCAGGCCAGCGTAAAACCGCCCTGTGCGCCCCGCCGGGCGGCGACCAGGCCGGCGTTCTTCAGCTCGTTCAGGATGTTGACCAGAAAGCGCGGAGGAATCGCCTGCCGCTGAGCAATCTCGCCGCTGCGCACAAAGGGCCGGCCGTATCGCTTGGACAATTCCAGCAGGGCCCGCACCGCGTATTGACATTTTTGACTGACGCTCATTGCTTGTCCTTAATGTTCACCGGGTCGGTGGAGATTATCTTATAATGCAACCAATCTGCCAAATAGAAAACCTGCCAAGCATGTATTCTTGTTCTTATAACTGTCGTTGTGACAAGGCTATGCACTGATAGTTAAGCATCGGTGGAAATTATTCTTCACATTTATAATTGACATACTTGACTTTCGTGGTAAATTCCCTCTCTAGCAGCATCTTTGAGTCCGTTAGAGAACATGATTCAAGCAAACGAACAACTTCGCAGCTCCCCGCACCTGCCTTGGGCAGCAGGCCTCCTCATGAGGCAGAACCTCGCTGCCATGCGACGCCACTGGCGTCGCAGCCCGCACGTGCCCATGCGGTGTCGATGCCGGTCCTGACCAGCGCGCGTTCGACACTCGTTCCATTCGTGGGCATTCTCAAGAGAGAAGAAAGAAGGAGCTATCCGTGCGTACCCGTTTTCTGGCAGCAGTCATTGTCTGGTCAGCCCTGGCGGTTTCATCGCAGGCGGCGGAGGAAGTGGACACTTTTCCCGTTGTCTCGGTCCTGAGCAGCGACACCCCCGCGGCCGCATCGCAGCCGGCGGAGAATTGCCACGAGGCTAGCGCCCCGGGGCAGAAGGATTCGCTGGCAACGCTGGGGGAGACGGCCCAGGAAAAGCCGCAGTTTGTCAAGGGTCCCCCGCTGCCCTTTCACACGATCGAAGGCTACGGCGGCGGCGCGATCACGCCGATGGCGTACCTGGTCAACCCCGGGCCGAAAGATGAGATCTTCGGCTACCCGGCCATCGCGTTTTCCAACGTGATCGCCGGCCAGAAGAATCTCCAGGCCTTCACGTACACCGAAACGCTGCTGGACCGGATCGAGCTGGGCTTCGGCCTGGACCGTTTCGGCATCGGCACGCTGGGCAGCGACATCCAGAAAGCCACCAAGGTCGACATCGGCCGCAACGACGTGTACCTCTACAACTTCAATATCCGCGGCTTACTGCTGGAGGAAAACAGCTTCGGCCTGCCGCTGCCGGCCATCACCGCCGGCGCGCATTTCAAGGTCAACGACGGCATCGCCGACATCAACCGCCGGCTGGGCGGAGCGCTGTCCGGCATCGGCTACGAAGACTCCTGGGGCATCGACTACACGCTGACCGCCAGCAAGACCCTCGTCGAGCCCTGGACATTCCAGCGTCCCCTCATCCTCACGGCGGGCGGGCGGAACAGCGAGGCGGCCAACCTGGGCTTCCTGGGCTTCGGCGGCAAGCGGCACACGACCTTCGAGGGCAGCGTGGCCTATCTGCCCACGGATTGGCTGCTGGTGGCGTACGAATTCCGGCAGAAGGCCAACGAGTACTCGGAGATTCCCGGCCTGGTCAAAGGCGAAGACAACTGGCACGCCATCGACGTCAGTTGGATCATCAATAAGCGCCTGACGCTCGTCGCCGGCTGGGGCGCCTTCGGCACGCTGGCCAATACGACAGAAAACGGCGCGTGGTGGTTACAACTCAAGTACGAGTTCTAATCGCATGGACGCGGCATGACAAACTGAGTAGAAACGGGAGAGAACGATGCCAAACCTATACGCAGACATCACCGGAACGATCGGCCGCACGCCGCTGGTTCAAATCAACACGCTCGCGGGTAGCGCCGCCACCGTGCTGGCAAAGCTGGAGAGCCACAACCCGCTGACCTCGGTGAAGGACCGCATCGGCGTGGCCATGATCGATGCGGCCGAACGCCAGGGCAAGCTCGGACCCAGGACGCTGATCGTCGAGCCCACCAGCGGCAATACGGGCATTGCGCTGGCCTTTGTGGCGGCGGCGCGAGGATATCGGCTGCTGCTGACAATGCCCGAGTCGATGAGCCTCGAACGGCGCAAGGTGCTAAAGGCTTTGGGCGCCGAGTTGGTGCTCACGCCCGCCGCCGAGGGCATGAAAGGCGCGATCAAGAAGGCCCTGGAGATCGCCAGCGCCGAGAAGGACGTGTTCGTGCCGCAGCAGTTTGAGAATCCCGCCAACCCGGAGATTCACCGCCGCACGACCGCCGAGGAGATCTGGGCCGACACGGGCGGCCAGGTGGACATTCTCATCAGCCCCGTGGGCACCGGCGGCACGATCACCGGCGTGGCGGAGGTCATCAAGGCCCGCCGGCCGTCGTTCAAGGCCATCGCCGTCGAGCCGGCGCAGAGCCCCGTGCTGACGCAAACGCTCGCGGGGCAGGAGGTTAAACCCGGGCCGCACAAGATCCAGGGCATCGGGGCCGGGTTTGTCCCCAAGGTGTTGAACTTGAAGATTGTCGATGAGGTGGTTCAGATAGACCAGGATGAGGCGATTGAATACGCCCGCCGCGCGGCCAAGGAAGAGGGCCTGTTTGTGGGCATTTCCAGCGGCGCGGCCCTGCGTGCGGCGGCCATCGTGGCCGGCCGGCCGGAGAACAAGGGCAAGATGATCGTCGCCATCGTGCCCAGTTTCGGCGAGCGGTACCTGTCGTCGGCGCTGTTTTCGCACATCACGGCGTAAATCGGGTAGAAAGGAGTGTGAGCGGAAGGAAACAGGGTCTTGCGGTAAAGAGGCTCTGACATGCAGTCCAAAAACAGGACACAAAGACCACGAAGACCACAAAGATCACAAAGAAAGAGGAGAGAGTGGAAAGAACGACAGGGAGAAGAAGACGCGAAGACAATCGATGTTGATGTGGTTGATTCTTTAGCCTTCCGCGTTTTCCTTTGTGTCCTTTGTGTTCTTCGTGGTCTTTGTGTTCTCTTCGCGAACGGCATGTCAAAGCGTGAACATCAAGAGTGCGCGAGGGTACTGGCCCGATGACCGCACGACAACCTGCCTCCGACATCGGGGGCAAGGTGCCAAGGCCAGCCCGCTTCCATCGCCGCCACCGGCGGAGGGAGGCAGGACCGATGCGGCCCGAACACATGGCAATGCGATTTCCGCCGTGGAAATGCCCGCGTGTCGGCGTCCCGCAGTCGGATGACTGTAAGAATGACAGAAAGGATTTCTCCATGACCACTGCTGACAACTACCGCCTGGGAACGCTCGCCCTGCACGCCGGCCAGGAGCCCGACCCGGCCACCACGGCCTGCGCGGTGCCGATCTACGCCACCGCCTCGTACGTCTTCAAGAGCACCGAGCACGCGGCCAATCTGTTCGCGCTGAAGGAATTCGGCAACATTTACAGCCGGCTGATGAACCCCACCAACGATGTGCTGGAAAAGCGCCTCTCGGCCCTGGATGGCGGCGCCGCCGGCCTGGCCTTCGCCTCCGGCCAGGCGGCCATCACCGCGGCCTTGCTGACCATCACGCACAGCGGGCAGAACTTCATCTCCTCCACCAGCCTGTACGGCGGCACGTGGACGCTGTTCACGCAGACCTTCAAGAAGCTCGGCGTGGAGGTGCGCTTCTACGACCCGCAGCATCCCGAGCAGATCGACAAGCTGGTGGATGCCAACACCCGCTGCGTGTACCTGGAAAGCCTGGGCAACCCCAAGAATGATGTTCCCGATTTCAAGCGCCTGGCGGACACCGCGCACAAGCACGGCCTGCCGCTGATCGTGGACAACACCGTCACACCGCCGCCCATTTTGCGACCGATCGAGCACGGGGCGGACATCATCGTCTACTCCACGACCAAGTTCCTCGGCGGCCACGGCGTGCACGTGGGCGGCGCGATCGTCGACAGCGCCAAGTTCCCCTGGGCTGAGAATCCTGCCAAATGGCCGGAATTCGCCCAGCCCGACCCTGCTTACCACGGCGTGGTCTTCACCGAGGCGCTAAAACCCATCGGCAACATCGCCTACATCGTGCACATCCGCACGCACTGGCTGCGCGACACCGGGGCGTGCATGAGCCCCTTCGCCGCGTTCCTGTTCCTCTTGGGCATCGAGACGCTGCACATCCGCCTGGCGCGGCACAGCGAAAACGCCCTGGCCGTGGCCCAGTGGCTGGAAAAGCACCCCTCCGTGCAATGGGTGAACTACCCCGGCCTGCCCAGCCATCCCACGTACGCCAATGCGAAGAAGTACCTGAAGAACGGCTTTGGCGCGTTGATGGGCTTTGGCATCAAAGGCGGCGCGGCCGCCGGCGTCAAGTTCATCAACAATGTGAAACTGGCCAGTCACCTGGCCAACATCGGCGATGCCAAGACGTTGGTCATCCATCCGGCCTCGACGACGCACTCGCAGCTTTCCGCCGCCGAGCAGGCCTCCACGGGCGTGACGCCGGAGTTCATCCGGCTGTCGGTGGGCATCGAGGATCTTCAGGACATCATCGCCGACCTGGACCAGGCGCTGAAGGCCTCGCAGCAGTAATCGTTCCCGGCGATTTGAAAAGGAGGCCACGCGGCCGCGTGCGGCGTGGCCTCCTTGCTATTTCAGTGCTCCCTCCCCGCTGGGAGGGCGAAGTGTGAAGTCCATCGATTTCAGCTCCATCACCATCTTGCTGCCCGAGAAATCGAGCTTACCAGAAGGGGCGCATGGTTCAATCCCGACGATGAATGTTGGAATGTCCGATTCTCTTTTTTGACGACGCACAACTCTCGCGGAACGATGCTATAGCCTCCCACCGACCCGAAGCTTCTTAGCCTCCGCAGGAGGCGTTTGATAGTAGCATGACAGCGCTGGTTCTAATTTCGATGTTCGAGAACCTTAAGAAACTGGCCTACTCCGCCCAGAGGTTCGGACGGAGAAATAAGGACTTACGATCAAACTAGCGCTGTCATGGTAGCCCCGGCGCGCTGCCCCCAAGCGAGCGCCAGCGAGCGCGGGGGCGAGCCCGGGGTAGAGCTCCGGAGAAAGAGAGCCCCGCCAGGGGCGATTGAACGTTTCAATTGGGGACGCTATCTAGACCGGGCCGCTCAATCGCCCTGCCGGGCTCCCAGTGGAGAGCCCTTCCTTTCCCCAGGCTCGACCCTCGCTCGCCCGGCTCGCTCGGGTCAGCGCCAGGGGCTATCATGACAGCGCTACTTGAGCTCAAGCGCTGCTACCTTCCTTACCGATAGTCTTTGACAGACAATCCGCATGGAAGGGAACGGCATGGATGCCAGCCAAATGGAGTCGCTGCGCCCGGCATTGGCCCAGTTCGCAGAAGAGTTTCGGGACTGCTTCAAGCGAGAGAAGACCTTCGGTTATCTGAAGGCCTATGTCGGGGGCTTGATGACCGACCTGCCCCGCAAGAGCATCGAGCCCATTGCTTTGGCCGCCGGCGTGCCGGTGCGCACCCTTCAGGAATTCTTGGCGGATTTTGACTGGGATCATGCCCGGGCGGAGGTGAAGTTGCATCACCGCCTGGCGGATCGCGCGGCCGCCGGGCCGATCATCGGCGTGTTGGACGCCACCGGGCATCCCAAGCAGGGCGATCAGACGCCCGGCGTGCAGCATCAAGATTGCGGCCAAAGCGGCAAGCAGGACAACTGCGTGGTGGCCCAGCACCTGTTGTCTTGCGACGACGAGCCGAGCCATCCCTTTGCCTGCATGCTGTGCAGCGATTTGTATCTGCCGCAGAGCTGGGCGGATGACCGTGCCCGGTGCCGGCGTGCCGGCATACCGGACGATCTGGTTTTTCGTCCCCAATGGCAGATCGGCATCGAACAGATCGAGCGCAGCATCGGCAACGGGCTGCGATTCGACTACCTGGTCTTCGACGCCGATTATGGCAAAGTGCCGGCGTTCTGGTTCGCGTTGGACCGGCTGGGACAAACGGGGATCGGGGAAGTGCCGTACGATTTTCGCTGCTGGGCCCATCCCCCGATCTGTCACTCCGGTCGGGCCGAGCACACCTCGCGGCCGGCCCGGATGCTGGGGCGACACAGCCCGTTTTTTCGACAGCAAGGGTGGCGGCCCGTGGTGATCAAGGACACCACGCGGGGTCCTCAGGTCTGGCAGGTAAAGGCGGCGCGGGTGCAGTTGGTGGCCCAGGCGGATCCCCGGCATCAGGGTCATTCCACGCCGACCGAGCGTCGCTATTGGTTGTTGGTGGTGAAAGAAGAGGGCAATCCCGACCGTCGGTATTTTGTCAGCAACGCCCCGGCCAGTGCGGATGCGGCCCGGCTGCTGCAGGCCTATGGGTCGCGCCATCGTGTGGAACAGTGGTTTGAACGGGCCAAGCAGGAAGCGGGTTTGGGCGCGTTCGAGGTGCGGACGTATCAGGGACTGCGGCGGCACTGGCTGGCCTCGATGCTGGCGATGGCCTTTCTGGCCTTTCAGACGCACCGGCTTCGGGGGGAAAAATCCGGGCATTACGTTGGAACAGGTGTCCGGAGCGACCAATGCAATCGTCTGGAACCTCTGGCAACAATGGCCGACTCGCTGGTCGCTGTTGCTTGAGAAGATCAAGTACCACCAGCGACGCAACGCCGCTTCCTATGCCAGCCGCCGGCGAAAAACCCTCAACGCCAACACCGGGTAGCGCTGTCATGCTACTATCAAACGCCTCCTGCGGAGGCTCAAGCCAGAGCGTTCTTGAGCCCATCAGGGCGATTGAAAGTAGCCCCTGGCGCTGACCCGAGCGAGCGCCAGCGAACGAGGGTCGAGCCTGGGGAAAGGAAGGGCTCTCCTCTGGGAGCCCGCCAGGGCGATTGAGCCGCACCGTCGAGATAGCGTCCCCAATTGTACCGTTCAATCGCCCCTGGCGGGGCTCTTTTCTCTAGAGCGCCCTGTACCCCGGGCTCGCCCCCGCGCTCGCTGGCGCTCGCTTGGGGGCAGCGCACCGGGGCTACCATGACAGCGCTAGTTTGATCGTAAGTCCTTATTTCTCCGTCGGACCGTTCGGAGTCGTTGTGCGAGTTTCCTAAGGTTCTTGAACATCGAAAGTGAAACTAGCGCTGTCATGCTACTGTCAAACGCCCTGACGGGCTCAAGAATCGGAGGAAGCTCAAACAGCCCGGCTCTGGCTCGGTCGGCGCCCAACCCTTCTTAAGCTGGATGCAAACACGCAACGCTAAACTGCTATAGTGCTCCATCCCGCTCCGTATCGTCGGAAGGACGCGTCTCAGGCTGCGGGGCCTTATGGCCGGAGAAGAGTCGCAGAAGATAATTCTCAAGGCCGACTGACATCCACGGCCAGTTGAGGTACGTATGGAAGCATCCGTCCTCAAGGGTCATGCCCTGCATCTGGTAGTTCTGATGGACCCCATCGTATGCAGACCAGCAAACCGCTATCGCGATGCCCGCAATGAGCAAACTCCAGAAGAGACGTTTGCGCCGCCGGTAAAGGAGCGAGCAGAGGAAAACAGCGAAGAGAATTGGCGATGGCGTGGCAAGCCAGAAATGGCCCCAGTTCACGTCTTTGGGGGCTCCGGGAAGCTTGATCGCGATTTCAAGAGTCCAGAGCCACATGAAGATGGCGAATGCGAAATTCAAGACACCTGCAATTGCAACTCCGACGCCACAGTACCAGAGAAACTGTCCCCTCTGCTTCGGTTTGGCGTTCGCGTCCATGGCTTCCCCATCAATGCGGTGTCTGCTCACGATGTCAGTCTCGGACCTATCCGCCTGTCTGTCAACGGTTGTGGCCTGAATCACAGATTGGTGCATAGTGGTTGTAGGCATCGTTGATGCGAGTAGTCGCCGTCGGTCGCATCGTGAATGTCCCGATTTCTTCTTGACGCCGGAAAAATTCCATGGTATAGTCTAACCTTGGTGAGCCTCAAGTGTCTATGGGTTGGACGGCAGGTACTGGAGTTAGCGGTCAAGTATGGAACTCATGTTTTTGCAGGCACTTAGGATAAATGCGAGCATTTAAGTTCAGTTTCGGGTGACTTTCAAAACGCTGGCAAATGCGAGTGCAGTCCCTCTGAAAACAAGAGATGGGCACAGTGACGGCCGGAGTGATTGACAAGGATTTCGAGATTCTGGTCTGTGGGCTGCTGAACGATCTGAAGAATCCAACTGGTGAATTTCGCCAGTTGCACCTGCGAGCCCTGAAGGCTCAAAATCGGAATAATCCAACTGGTGAATTTCGCCAGTTGCCCCTTCCGCTCCTGGCTCAAAATCCGAACAATCCGACTGGTGAATTTCACCAGTTGCCCCGGGGGCTCCCGGCTCAAAGTCGGAATAACCCAACTGGAGAATTTCTCCAGTTGACCCCCGCTGATTCGAAGGGACAACTCGGTAGAATCAAGACTTACGTTAGCAAGCGTTGGGCATGGCACAAAAAGCCATGCCATCAAGAAACAGCCCTTGAGGCATTGGCTTGACCAAGCGATCAAAAGTTCTTGTCGCGATCAGCGGCGGCGTGGATTCCGCCGCGGCGGCGTGCCTTCTGCTTGAGCAGGGCTACGACGTGGTGGCCGCGTACCTGTGCCTTCAGCGGGTCTCGGCCAGCACCAATCACCGCGCCTGCTGCTCGCCCCAGGATGCCGCCGACGCCCGCCTCATCGCCGAGCGGCTGGAGGTGCCGCTGGTGGTCATGCCCGTGACGCACGAGTTCGGCTGGCTGACCCGATGGACGGCCCAGCAGTACGCCGCCGGCAAGACGCCCAACCCGTGCGCCATATGCAACGTGAAGATCAAGTTCCGCACGCTGCTGGAAATCGCTGAGCGCGTGGGCGCTGAGCATATCGCCACGGGCCACTACGCCCGCATCTGCCGGCACGACGGTTTTGCAGCAGCAGCAGCACCCCGGATCGCCCGGCCGGCCAATCGCGTGAAAGACCAATCCTACGTCCTGTTCGCCCTGGGCGAGGATGTGCGGCGGCGGCTTATCCTGCCGCTGGAAGACATCGCCACAAAGCAGCAGGTCCGCGAGATCGCCAGCCGGCACGCTTTGCCGGTGGCGGAGAAGCCCGAGAGCCAGGATGCCTGCTTCCTCGGTGATGGCGGCGTGCGCGAGTTGCTCCAGCAGCATTGCCCCGAGGGTCTGCGCGAAGGGCCTGTCGTCGCCGAAGATGGCGCCGAGTTAGGCCGCCACACCGGCTATGGCTGCTATACCGTCGGCCAGCGCCGCGGCTTGGGCGTGGCGGCGGGTAGCCGCATGTACGTCTCGCGGATCGAGCCGGCAACGGCCACCGTCGTGCTGGGGCCGCCGGAGACCCTATCCGTTGTGCGGCTGCGCGCGATCGACGCCCTGTGGCACTGCCCTACGTCGCCGCGATTCGCCGGCCAGGTGCAGGTGCGGTATAACTCGCCGGCCCGCCCCGCCCAGATCGAGCGGACGGCCGATGATGAGTTCCTCGTGCACTTCGACCAGCCCATCGAATCGGCCGCTCCCGGTCAGGCGGCCGTCGTGTATGATGAGCACGATTTTCTGGTCGGCGGCGGCTGGATTGAAAACACGTTCAGGCCCGCTAGGACCCTAGACAAAAAAGCCCCGGAATGACGATGGTGGATGAATTCAGCGCCAAACCGACCACGGCCGAGATCCTCCGCTGGCTGCGCGAGGATGACCCGGCCCGCCTGGCGCGGCTGTGGGCCGCGGCGGATGACGTGCGCCGGCAAAATGTCGGCGATGAAGTGCACCTGCGCGGCCTGGTGGAGATTTCGAACATCTGCCAGCGCCGCTGCGCGTATTGCGGCATCAGCGCCCTGCGCACGGACCTGGCCCGCTACCGCATGACACCGCCGGAGATTCTCGATTGCGCCGCCGCGGCCGATGCCTACGGCTACGGCACGGTCGTGCTGCAGGCGGGCGAAGACCCTGAGCTGACCGGGCCGGCCATCGCCCAACTCGTGCGCGACATCAAGTCGCGCCACCGCCTGGCCGTTACGCTGAGTCTGGGCGAGCGCGGCGATGATGATCTGCGGCTCTGGCTGCAGGCGGGTGCCGACCGGTACCTGCTGCGATTCGAGACTTCAAACGCCGAGCTTTTCGCGCGGATTCATCCTTCCGCCGGCCGGCACGGCCGCAGCCGCATCGAGATGCTGCACCGGCTGCGCGAGCTTGGCTACGAGGTTGGCAGCGGCGTGATGTGCGGAATTCCCGGCCAGAGCTACGACGACCTGGCGGCCGACATCGCCCTTTTTGCCACGCTCGACCTGGACATGATCGGCGTGGGGCCTTATATCCCCCACCCGCATACGCCGCTGGGAGAGCAGGTGGAGATTCTGCGCCTGCCCGCCGGCCAACAGGCGCCGAATGATGAGCTGACGACGTACAAGGCCGTCGCCCTGGCCCGCCTGGTGTGCCCGCAGGCGAATATCCCCAGCACCACCGCCCTGGCCACGCTGAACCTCGCCGAGGGCCGCGAGCTGGGCCTGCAGCGCGGGGCCAATGTGGTGATGCCCAACATTACGCCCATGGCGTATCGCCGGCTGTACGAGATTTACCCGGCCAAGGCCTGCATCGCCGAGACCGCCCAGCAGTGCATCCAGTGCATGCAGGCCCGCATCGAATCCATCGGCCGGCGCGTGGGTTTGGGACCCGGCGGCCGCACCGGCCGCACGAAAACCAAGCCGGCGGAGGATGTGTCGTGACTACCAAAGCAGTTACACCGGCAGCCGCAGGGGCGAAGGACACGCAGAAGAAGCTCGCCGCGTGCGCTGACTCGCTGCGCCAGCTTGGGCGCGTGGTCGTGGCCTTCTCGGCCGGCGTCGATAGCACGTTCCTGCTGTCCCTGGCGGCCGAAACGCTCGGGCCGGCCAACGTGCTGGCGGCGGTGGGCGTGTCGCCCAGCCTGCCCCAGCGCGAGCTGGCCAGCGCCCGCGAGTTGGCCGGCAAGTTCGGGGCCGAACTCATTGAGGTGCCCACCGGCGAGATGGAAAACCCGCAATACGCGGCCAATCCCGCCCGGCGCTGCTACTTCTGCAAACACGACCTTTTCACGCGGCTGTTGGCCCTGGCCAAGACTCGCGGCTATCGGGCCGTCATCAGCGGCGCGAATGCCGATGACACGGGCGATTTTCGACCCGGGCTTTCCGCCGGGGCCGAGCTGGGCGTGCGAAACCCGCTGCTGGAGGCGGGGCTGACCAAGGCCGAGATCCGCGCGCTGTCGCGCCAGCGCGGCCTGCCCACCTGGGACAAACCCGCCATGGCCTGCCTGGCCAGCCGCGTGCCGTACGACAGCCCCATCACGCCGGCGCGGCTGGGACGCATCGAGCAGGCGGAAAACATCCTGCGCGACCTGGGCTTTGGCCAGGTGCGCGTGCGCGATCACGGCACCATCGCCCGCATCGAAGTGCCGCTGGCGGATCTGGAGCGGCTGATGGCCTCGCGTGAGCAGATCGTGCGGCAGCTCAAGGCTGCTGGCTACGTGTACGTGGCGGCGGACCTGGCGGGCCTGCGCAGCGGCTCGGGCAATGAGATGTTGGGCCTGCCGCCGGCCCAAACGGGCCTGCCGCCGGCGCGGCCGGCGACGGATGATCCATCGAGGAACTCCGCGTGAGCGAGGATGGCGCCCCCACTGCTGATGATGTCCCCAATTTCGAGCGCTATGCGCGCCAGATGGTCTTTGCGCCCGTCGGCGCAGCGGGGCAGAAAAAGCTCGCCGCCGGTCGCGTGCTGATCGTCGGCGTCGGCGGCCTGGGCTCATGGGTCGCCGAACTGCTGGCCCGGGCGGGCGTGGGTTTCCTGCGCCTCACCGATGATGACCGCGTGGATGAAGTCAACCTGCACCGCCAGGCGCTCTATGCCCAGGCGGATGCCGATGCGCGCCGGCCCAAGGTGCAGGCGGCCGCCGCACGATTGCGGCAGTTGAATAGTCAGGCGGCCGTCGAGCCCATCGCCCAGCGCCTGGATCATCGCAATATCGCCGCCCTGGCCGATGATGTGCAGCTCATCATCGACGGCACGGACAATTTCGCCACCCGGTTCCTGATCAACGACTACAGCGTCAAGATGGCTCGCCCGTGGATCTTCGCCGGCGCGGTGGGGGCCGAGGCGCAGATGGCCGTCTTCGTGCCGGGGCAGACGGCGTGCCTGCGCTGTGTGCTGGATGAGCTGCCGCCGGTCTGCCGCGACCCGAATTGCCGCACCGCCGGCGTGCTGTCGATGCCGGTGGCGGCGATTGCGGCGTTCGAGGCGATGGAGGCGATCAAGATTCTGCTGGGCCGGCTGGATGCCGTCAGCCCGTACCTGCTGAAGCTGGACCTCTGGTCCAACCAGGTGCAGCGGCTGAACCTGGCCCGGCATCGCAACGCCCAGTGCGAATGCTGTGGACAACGTCAATTCGAGTACCTCCAGCCGTGAGTGCCCCCCAGCGCGCATCACGGTCTGGCTTGAGGGATAGCGAAATTCGTACAATTGTCGCCGATATGTCGACCCGCCCCGCCGCACTGCTGTTGAAGCCAGCCGCTGCCCCGGCGGCGCCGGCCCGCCGAACCTGGCTGGCGGCGCTCGGCGTGGCCGCCTGCGCTGCCTCGGGCCTGCTGGCGCTGGGGCTGGCGGTCCGGCCGGTCGAGACCGTCGACCTGGGCTATCACCTGGCCTATGGCGAGCGGTTTCTCGATACCGGGCGCATCGTACGCGATGACAGTTTCATCTATCCGGCGATTACGCCGACGGGCGTCAAGCCCGATGAGCTTCCGCCCGGCGCGTGGTTCGACGCCCAGGGGCACTATCACTTTCTCAACGCCAATTGGCTGACGCAGATCATCCTGGCCCTGCTGTGGCGCCTGGGCGGCTGGGGCGCGATGGATGCGACGATGATCGCACTAGTCGCGATCATCATGGTCGCTCAGGCCGCCGCGCTGCGCCGGCTGGGGCAGCCCAATGTGGCACAGCCGCCCCCGGCTGCGCGGCTGGCTAATGTGGCACAGCCGCCCTCGGCTGTGCTGGCCGAGCATCCGCGCCTATTCTGGCCGGCGTGGCTGGCGGCCGTGTGGCTGGCAACCGGCGTGATCGGCCACGAGCGTTTCATGCTGCGGCCGGAGCTGTTCAGTTTCGCCTGCCTGGCCGTGCAGCTTTGGCTGCTGGCCGGGGAAATCACCTGGCGGCGCATCATCGCCTTTGCGGCGGTGCAACTTCTGGCCGTCAATCTGCACAGCTACTGGCTGCTGGGCGTGGGCCTGGTCGGAGCCCTCTGGGCCGATGCGGCCGCTCGCTGGGCGTGGGCGAAATGGATCACGCTCAAGCCGCTGGATGGGGCAACTCGCCAGCGACTTATCCGCCTGTGCGTGGGGCTGGCAGCCACCGTCCCCGCGGCCATGCTGCACCCGGATGGGCCGCCCAACGCGCTATTCCCGATTCAGACGCTCTCGTACCTCAAGAAAACCGGCGTCTCCGGCATCGACAAACAGCAGCTCAACGCCGAGTGGCACGAGGGCAAGCTGCACCCGTGGGCCACGATCGGCGAATTCAACCGGCCGCTCGTGGCCGGCTCCTGGTCGGTCCGTTCCAACGAGGCCCTGCTCGCGCTCCTGGCGGCCGGCGCGGTGGCCGCCGCCGCATTGGCCTGGCGGAGGCAATGGGGACAGGTCCTGCTGCTGGGGGGCCTGGCGGCCGTCTCGCTGTCGATGCAGCGCAACATCGTGATCTTCGCCTTCGTGGCCTCGCCCATCGTCATCGCCGCCTTGGCGCAGGCCTGGCTCGCCCTGCGCGCCCGGCTCGCCGCGCCCGCGGGGGAAGATTCCCGCCTGCGGGGCAAGAGCGCCGCACGGGTGGATGCAAGCGCCCCCGCCGGTAGCGGCCGGCCGCATTGGTGGATGATCGCCCTGCCCGCCGCCGCCTCGGCCATTCTGCTGGGCCTGGGCCTCTGGTGGCTGGTGAACCTGTCAACCAATCGCTTCTATTACAGCGAGCGGAAGATCTGGTCGCTGGGCTTTGGCGCCTCGCACATGAGCATTCCCTTAGGCCCTTGCCGCTGGCTCGATGAGCATTTGCCCACGGCGCAGCCGGTATTCACGGACCAGCCCAACAGCTCCTCGGTGGTCTACTTCTGCCAGAAGGCCACCATCATGGACCATGGCACACCCCGGGGCGTGCCGGTGCTGACGAACACCTGGGCCATGCCGGCCAGCCGCTTTGACACGATCCTGCGCATGGGCGATGGCCGGCTGGGCCTCGAGCCGCTGGACCAGTGGGGCTTCAACGCGGCGGTTATCCGCGTCTGGCCCAACACGCGCGAGCTGGTCATGAAGCTGCTGGCGTCCAGCGAGCCGGTGCTGAAACTGCCCATCACCCAGCAATGGGCCCTGGTGTACGCGGAGACCTCCTTCATGGTCTTCATCCGCCGCTCGGCCGCCACGCCGGAGATGCTCCAGCACGAGATCACGCCGGCCACGCTGGATGCCGACACCTTCGCCGACTTGTGCGGCCGCCAGCACCCCGTGCGGGCCTCGGCCATCAAGGATGGCGCGGTCATGCTCCAGAACGTGGATGAAGCGCTCACCCCCTTCCGCGTCGGGTGGCAGGAAAAGGCCAGGCTCGACCCCAACGTGCCGGCCCTCACGCGGGCCGACTGGCTGGTGCCCGCCGAGCGGCTCTGGCGGATCTGCCTGGCCACGCCGCCGGGCGATACGTTCTACGAGGCCTGGCTCAACCTGGGCGTGTGCCTGGCGCATGAATCCATCCGCCTGCGGTTTGCGGGCGAGCCCATCGCCGCCCTCATCAAGCTGCGCGAGGCCCGCGACTGCTTCGCCCATGCACTGAAACTCAAGAGCGACTTCGGCAAAGCCAGGAGGGACCTCGAAGTGGCCGAGGCGGACTTGCGGCAATATGGGGGCCTCACGGGAACGGAGAACAAGAAGTAGCGGGAATGCGGGGGCCGATACACATGAAATAATGGGTTGGGTGCCGTGGTTTGCGAAGCGCAGCGTAGCAACCACGACGACATCAACGTGGTTGCTTTGGCTTGGCCAGCGCCGACATCAATCCTGCCCCTCACGCCAGCTTGAGCGTTCGCTCCGACAGGGCGAACTTGCGGTACAACTCGGCTGTCGCGGCCACCATGCGGGCCGGGGAGTGGTGCTCGCGGAGGTATCGGCGGGCCCCCTCGGCCAGTGCGGCGGCGGAGGCTGGCTCATCCAGCAGCGTGCGCAACTTGGAAAGCAGATCGGCCGCATCGTTGGGCCGGTAGGAGATCGAGGTCAGGCCTTCATGCGTGAAATCGCCCACGCAGCAGTCCCCCACCAGCACGGGCACGCCGGCGGCCATCGCCTCCAGCAATTCCAGCTCGAACTGCCGGTCGGAGCGCGGGTAGATGAACAGGTCGGCCGCCGAGAAGATGCCCGGCAGTTGCGTCTGACCCAGGCGATCCACGAACGTCACCTGGTGCATCAGGCCCAGTTGCGCCGCTAACTGCCGCAGCCGATGCTCGGCGGGACCCTCGCCCAGCAGGAACAGCACGCAATCGCTGCCGCGCTGGCGAAGCTCGTGGAAGGCGCGAATGATGGCCTCGAACGGCCCGCTGGGGTCGAACTGCCCGGCGGCCAGAATGGCCCGGCTGCGACCGGCCGCCTGCTCGCCGGGCCCGCGCGGCGGCCCCTGGTGCACCCCCGGGCGGATAACGTGGACCAGGTCCGGCGGCACGCCGTGGCCGCTGAGCAACGCTTCCTGCACCGGCGTGCTGACGGCCAGGACGCCGCGGCATTCGGGGGCCACCCCCGCCAGGTGCCGCACCTCGGTGAGACCCCAGACCGTCAGCAGGTAGGGCAGGTCCACCGCCGAGGCAATGGCGCGGGTCAGGCCGTGGGCGCTGGTATCCAGCGCGTGCAGCACCTCGGCCCCCTCCTCCAGGAGTTGGGCGGCCAGCGGCTCGACCACGCGGCGGCGGAACCGCCACGGCCGCGGCGCCATATAGCGCAGCACCTCCATCGGCGGGCATGGCAGCGAGGAGACATCGTCCAGCTCGCTGGCCACCAGCATCAGGCTCAGCGGCTCATCGATCAGGCCGACCGTCAAGTGCTGCACCACGCGCCCGACACGATTCAACGTGCCTTCGCCGGCCACCAGGGCCACGTGAACCGGGCCGCTGGACGGCCGCGAGGTTGCTTTGGAGGGCGACATGCAGACTCCGATTCTAACCGCCCGCCGGCGCGGCGGCAAAAGAATCGTCCGCGGCAAATGGCCGCCGCAAAAAATAGGCGCGCGGGCCGCGGGGGCCTATAATGCTCGTTCATTCAATTTGCCACAGGAGATCAACAAGGGATGGCCAGCATGACCGAAAACTCCAGCGCGGCCGGCACGGCTCGCGTCGAATGTCCCACCGCCAAGGACCCGTACATTCGCATGCTCATCGTGGGCATCGTCATGATCGGTTGGGGACTCTTGTCGGGTTACGACGCCCTGGTGAAAAAAGACAATTCCGGCAACCGCGTGTACAGCCTCGACAACAAGCCTTCGCACTTCCTGTTCAACCTGGGCATGTTCGGCCTTCTGCCTCCGGCGGGGATCGTGGCGCTGGTCTGGGCTCAGCGCATCCGGCGGCGGCGGCTGGTGGCCGATGAGGAAGGGCTCGGTTACGTCGGCCGCGAAAAGATCGCCTGGGGCCGCCTGCAGCGCCTCGTCCCTCGCGGCAAGGGCCTGCTCGATGTGTATTACGCGGCCGCCGACGGCACGCAGCGCCGGTTGAAACTCGATTCCTGGATGCTCAAGAACTTCAACGACCTGGCCAAATTCATCGAGGCCAAGGCGCCCAACGTGCCCGTGGGAGAGGAATAGCGC
Organism: Phycisphaerales bacterium; assembly: GCA_003171335.1. Lineage (GTDB taxonomy): Bacteria > Planctomycetota > Phycisphaerae > SM23-33 > FEN-1343 > FEN-1343. The sequence continues at coordinate 69,988 of PMYD01000025.1, read as the reverse complement.
AACTCACTTTTGATCTGTCCTTGGAAGGAAAGCCCCAGCATCGACGTGCTTCCTTGCTGTCCTTGTCTGACCGAGCCTGACTCGTTCGGTACTGTACGTTCTTTTTCTTATCCCCTGCATCCCCTGCATCCCTGCCAATCTTCTTTTCTTTGGCCCCGAAGCGAGGCCGCAGCTCGGGAGAGCTGATCCAGTGAAGTAAGAACGTGTATGAAAACGTAGCATGGGCGTCTCGCCCATGAGTCCCACGGGCGTCTCGCCCGTGGCCTGCAGCAAGAAACGGCCAGAGCACGGCCAAGATGGCCGTGCGACTCACGGGCGAGACGCCCGTGCCACGATCGGCGCCGGTTTTCATACACGTTCTAAGACAATTGGCAGGGATGCAGGGGATGCAGGAGATGACGGCAAGAAAGATACAAACGACCGGAATTCCGGCCGCTACGGCTGGGCCTTTTCGACCCCGGCGCTTCCCGCCCCGCCCTGCCCGGCCGGTGCGGCTGTCTTGCCGAATAACCCGACCCTCAGCCGGCGCAGGCGCTGGCGCCAGGAACCGGCCGCGGCGTTGGCGGCGAAAAAAACCTCGCGAAAAAACCAATCGGACACCACCCGCGGAAAACCGCCCGTGCGCACCGGCCGGGCCGGAATCCAGTCGACCGATTCAGGATGGCGCAGCCCCCACTCGATGAACCGCTCCGTTTCCGCAATCATTTCGCGGCGGCACTGCTGCCACATGTCCTGGCTGGTGCGGCTCACGCAAACTCCTTGGGCCCTGATGCATCCTATCATGCTCCCGGCCGGCCGCGGCGTCAACGCATCTACTTCTTGCGCCTTGACGTGGCGATTTGAATTGCTAAACTAAAGATGCCGTGTGCGCCGCTAGCTCAGTTGGTAGAGCAGCTGACTCTTAATCAGCGGGTCGCAGGTTCGAGCCCTGCGCGGCGTAGTCAGAAGCCCCTGCAAAATAAGCACTTGCAGGGGTTTCTTTTTGCGCTTGCCGAAGGGCGTTCTTCTGGCGCAACACCGGCGCAACACTCACGGCGTTTTTCGGGGCTTATTCCGGGCCTGTAGGCGTTCACGCTTTGCCTTGCCCGATGGCATCATTGCGATTAGTTTACAACGCATGTCACGAATCGAAGGCCAAACCACAGCGTCCATCGTCCAACCTTCCAAGACCAGAAGATGGACCGCCAAACTGAAGGTGTTCGGGGTAATCGTAGGGATTATCGTCGGGCTTACCACGGTCGCCAATACGGTCTACACGGTCCTGTTATCGCGGGCCAACAGGGCCGACATTCGGGCACTTCAACTCGTCAACGCCAGTTTGCAGCAGCAGAACGCCAGCCTGCAAGTGCAGCGGGAAGCCCAAGAGCGACAGAATGACAACTGGCAGCGCCAAATTGAAGAACAGCGGCTTGAGCTTGGCCGCCTCAGGCAGGAACAGGCCGGGCTTCAACAGGCACTTTCGAGCGCTCAGACCGTTGGGGCGCTCAAGGCACGCATTCTTTCGGACAGGCAGGCAATTCGGGAATTGTGGGCTAACGTGGTGGACAAGGACTTCTACTTGCCCCACAGCGCGCCGCCTGAAGAGCTAGCTAGGCAAGGGGATTTGCTGGCCACGGAATGGCGTACCGCTAACAAGAACAGCAAGCCTTTGTGGTTGTCGTTCTTCCTTGATCGGCCCATTGACACTTCAAAGGACGACGAAAGAAAGGTCGTTCTTGCGGAAAAGGAAGAACGCTTTGAAGAATTGCTGGCAGCCGCAAAAGCCCTAGGTTTGATTGAGGAAATGCCCAAGAGCATCAAAAGTCAGTATCCCAAGAATTTGACCATGAAACCGATTCGGGCCATTTATCGGTTCACAGATGAACAAACGTGGTGGACGGTGTTTCAGGACTTTGGCCCATTGCCGGATGCCCAGGGCAAAGGACCGAATCCGAAGTCTTAGCGCCATTACAGGAACAGGGGCGTTACCCGCCGCCTACGTTGAAAGTCCGCCTAGGTGTACCCCTTCCGTACGCGCCGGGCCGGCGTGGGCGTCATGCCGGCCAGCGCAGCCCCTTGCATCGACGCGGCCACGGCACAGCCGACAAGGCAATCAAGCCGATGGTTATCCGCCCCGCCGGGCCGCAAACGCCATTCATCGACGGTTCGGTTGTTAATGCCATCGGCCTCGCGCGCGCGTGAGCCGATGATTCAAATCGCTTGAGTGGACTTGCCCGCGCCAGGGTGCTCCAGACAGCTCGCGACTCGTCGATCCTACAGTCATCATCACGCATCGTATTGCGCCTTCCGGAGCACATGGTCATTGATTCTTCCGCCGTCGCCGCAATACTTGCATCCGTGCCCAACCCGTTTAGGAGTCTGCCCATGACCCCGCGCGAACGCATACTGGCCGCCTTGGAACACCGCCAGCCGGATCGGACGCCGATTGATCTGGGTGGTACGGACTGCTCCAGCATGCACCTCGTCTCTTACGACCGGCTGCGCAGAGAACTCCACATCGAGCCGCGGCCCATCCGGCTGGCCTGCCTGCTTCAGCAGGTGGTCGCGGTGGATGTCGAGGTCCAGGACCGGTTCGGCGCCGATGTGCGCGGGATCTTCTTCGAGCCCCAGCAGTGGCATCCATGGGACACCGGCTACGGATTCCCCGCCGAGGCGCCGGCCCGGTGGCGACCCGAGATGGACGATGATGGGTCGGCGGTCGTGCGGGATGGCCGCGGGGCGGCGGTGACCCGGCGCGCCTCGGGCGGATATTATTTCGACCCGGTCGCCTTCCCGCTGGCGAACCTCCAGACGCCACACGAGGTTGAGGCGCATGCGGCCCTGTTTGATCGTTGGGACTGGCCGGCGGTCATGGACGAGGCCGTCGACGCCTATGCGGCCCGCATTCGGCGCACGCGGGCATCCTCGGACCGGGCCGTGTCGGTGTGCTGGAAGATGCACTACCTCCAGGCCGGCCAGTTCCTGCGCGGCTACGAGCAGTTCCTGGTGGATCTCCTCAGCGATGAGCCGATGGTGCGGGCAATTCTGGACCGGCTCCATGCCGCGTACATGGAACGCGCCCGCCGTTTCCTGGATGCGGCGGGTGATGCGATCGATATCGTGTTCTTCGCCGACGACCTGGGCAGCCAGCAGGGGCCCCTGATCAGCCCGGCCATCTATCGGAAATTGATCAAGCCCTACTGGCGCGAACTCGTCGGGCTCGTAAAGAGCCGAGGCACGAAGGTGCTCATGCACTCCTGCGGCGCGGTGGCGGATTTCATCCCGGACCTGGTGGAGATCGGGGTCGATGCGCTCAACCCCGTTCAGATCACGGCCGCCGGCATGTCTCCGGAGCGCCTGAAGCGAGAGTTCGGGCGGGACATCGCGTTCTGGGGCGGAGGCGTGAGCACCCAGGGCATCTTGGATAGAGCCAGCGCCGCGGAGGTCCGCGATGTGGCCTGTCGGAACATCGATGTCTTCTCGCGCGGCGGCGGCTACATCTTCACACCCGTGCACAATCTCCAGGCCAACGTGCCGCCGGAGAACGTGATCGCCGCTTACGATGCCGCGCGGGAGCATGGATGATGCACGCGAAGCCGCCGGCGGGTTCCGGGCGGATCAAACGGAAACGACAATACCCGCCAATTTGAGCCGGGCAGAGTGCTAGCAGTGTTCGCAGACGATCTACGGCGCGGTGGCCTCCTGTGAAAAGGTGGATTCGCCGTGCGCACTTACGGCGGTGACGAGATAGTAATAGGGTTTGCCCTGGGCCGCACTCTTGTCGACGCAGGAGGGTTGTGCCACGGGACGCTCGGTGAGCCGGATAAAAGGCGTGCTCACGCCCTGCTTGCGCGAGTCGGAGCGATAGACGTTGTACCCGGTCGCGCCTTCGCTCGCCGTCCACGTCAGGGCGATGCTGTCGGCGGACCGCTCGGCCTTCAGGTCCGTGGGCGCTGTACAGAGGGACGGCGACTCCGCCACGATGCTGATGTCGTCGATCCAGACGGTGTTCTTCTGGGAATTGTGGTGCACGTAGATGCCCGGATAGAAGGCACGAATCACGAGGTCCGGGGTCGTTCGCATGCGGAGTCCCTGCAGGGGCGGGGTGTTATGCTGGCCCGTAAAATGCCCCAGCAATTCGCCGTCGTACCAGATGTCCAGGTAGCCGTTGTCCTTCCCCACATCATTGAGGCCCACGCGATTGACGACATAATGCCAGATGCCGCGCGCTGGAACCTTTCCCGTCCAGTAATGGTTGGCCTGCATGTTGGCCAGCCGCCAGCAGGCAACCACGTGCCCGGGAGGCGTGGTCGTCGCCCAGTTGTTTTCCGTCTCGGCCCAGGCGCTGGCGAAATTTGTACCATCGGCCGTGTGGCCGGCGGTGGCCAGGCCAAAGGCGTCGGGCTTGCCGTTCTGGTTGTTGATGGCGATGTTGCAACCATGCATGCCGCCCGATCCGCCCTCGGCGAAGTCGTCGGCATACTTGATGTAATAGGCGATGTAGACCGTGTCGTGATAGGACCGCCGTAGTTTCTCCTCTCGTACTGGGCATCAGGAATGCAACGCCAAAGGAAATCGGCGTGCTGCATGTTGATCACGACAATTCCTGCAGTTGAGCGATCTGTTTGAACTGCGACTGGCGCCCGCTATTCCTTTCAAAAACCCGCATTTGTATTTGAGGATGGGGAAGGCCTGCCCACTATGAGGCCGGCCAAACAAGTACCTGGACCACCGGCTCGTCGGGCGGGTCGGCCAGGCAACGACCATTGAGCAAGACCCAGCAGTGGCCGTGCATCCGACGGCCTCCCTGCGTTTGTGGCGGGTACACGCCAAACCGCAGTTGGGCAGGCAGGCCGGCCAACCGCAGGAAGTGGTACAGCGTGATGCCCAGGCGCAGGCACGCCCGGCGGCGCATGTGCGTGGGCCTGCCCAGCCGGCGGCGCACCGCCTGCACCACAGGCTGGCTTCCAAGGCCGCGGTAAAGCTTCCACGGCCGATGGGGAGTCAGCAGCCGCAGCAAACCTGCCAACGACAGCAGACGGTCCAGCAGGGGTATCAAGCTGGCCACCAGCCAGATGTGGCATCGCAAGACCGCCGTTCGCACGGCCATCAGTTCTTCACCACGACGATCAGCCGCTCGTCGAGCAGCCGGCCGGCCAAGGCCAGCAGATCCGCCTGCAGGCGTTCCAGCCGCACGTCGAACTGTCCCGCCAGCACATCGGCCACCTGGCCCAGCGTGCGGCGGCCATCCAGGGCGTTCAAGAATGCGTGGGTGGTCTGGTTGCCGGTATACAGGTAGCCGCTGTCCATCGAGAGGATGACGCTGTCCTGCCCCACGCCCAGCGATTGGCAGGCGGTGGCGGGAGGAAGTTCCAGAACGCTTTCCAAGGTGATCATGGTGCGAGCTCCGCGCAAGATCGTTCTTTCTGTGCTGCGAACAAGACTGCCACCTGGCCGCGACAAGGCCAGCGTGCCCAGCAACGCGTACAAATCACAAGGACGAGCATGGGGGATTCTTCTGCAGGTGACGAAACAGTTGCCGCCGGACCGCGCCCAAAGGCGCTTCGCCCAGCACGACCGCCGGAGTCAGGACCCAGCTCCACCGCGATGGCAGCCGCGGACCGAGCGACTGGCAGAGCACCGAGCACGACGGGCAGCGCAGCGTCTGCGCCGTCAATCGCAGCGCCACGCCCAGCGCCGACAGGCTGCCGGTGCGAGAAGCCGCATCCGCCAGCCAGGCCGTATCGATCGGTCCGGCGGCTCCGCGAGCCAACTGCCGGATGTCGCACAGCAGTTGGAGCCGTTCGAAACTATGGCTGGTGGCGCCGTGCACGGCCGCCAGGAGCACGCACGATGCCGCCGTCAGGCGCGGCAGGCTGCCGGGCATGACGGCCGGCTCGAAGGTGAGGTCCTCGTACAGCACGCTGATGCCGCGGCGCACGGCAGGGGAATTCACCAGGTTCCAATGCAGTTCCACGACCGCGCCCGCGTCGTCGCGGCGCCAGATGCGCTGGCCGTAGCCATCTTTGTACTTCCTCGGCGGATCGGGCACGGCGGCGTAACCGAGACCGCCCAGCACGGCCTCGGCGGTCGCCAAGGCATCGCGCGGCACCAGCAGATCGACATCGCGCTGTGGCCGCAGCGCTGCCACCGGGTAGAGCCGATCGGCAAAATCCGTGCCTTTGAGCACCGTGGCCGGCACGCGCGCTGCGGCCAAGGCCCTCACCAGGGCGCCGCTGGCAGCGCGCAGCATCAGCGCCAGGCCGGCCTGATGCAGGATCCGCGGGCGAGAGGCCGCCAGCAGCGCCGCCAACGGAGCCGCCGAGGCGCACTGTTTCCGGTGAATCGACTGCGTTTGCGCCCAGCGTTCCAGGTTGGCCAGGACCACCGGCCCGACGCCTTGCTGCTCGGCCCGCGCCATCAGCGGAACGACATCGGACAGGGGCATGCGGCCAGCAGGCAAGTCCGCCAGGCCCTGCGGGTCACACAAGGCCACCAGCCATCGATTGATGCGCGAGCGCATGGTTCAGTTCCGGCAGAGATAGAATTGCCTGGTGCAGGACATTCAGATCAGGGCCGACGCTCAGGCCGTAGCAGCCGCAGGCTCGCACGATGCCGGCCATCGCCGCAAAGGCCGCCGACCCCTTCAACCAGCGAACGTTCTCTCGCACCAGGTGCACCAGCGCCTCGTTCTTGTGCAGGGGTCGCAGATGGTGCGCCACGGCATTGCGCGGCTCCAGGACCAGGACCACGGCCGGATGGGCGACACGGGGAGTCGGATCGCCGAGAAGGGAGAAAGCCATAACGCCTTCCTCCGCATTCACCGCCGGCTCTGACGGTAGTTCGGCCAGCCAGCCAAGCAACAGGCGCGTGTGCGGATGCACCTTGCAGGGCCGACCCAGTCCCCAGACCCACGCGCCGTTGCTGTCGATTCGGGCAAAGACGGCGTCATCGGCCAGCAGGCGCATCTGTCCGCGAGAGAGGGCCAGGGCGGTGGTGGTTTTGCCCATGCCGCTGGAGCCGCACAGCAAAACGACCGGGCCGCCAGGTTCTCTGCCAAGGCGCAGGCAGGCGGCGTGCACGACATGCCAGCCGCGGCTGTGCAGCATTTCCGTCAGCAGTGGCGTAAGGCAGCCGAAGGTGATCCACCGGTCATCGTCGGTAAGCAGCACAATGCGAGCTTGCCGGCTGGCCAGGTCCACACTGGCGATGGCGCGATCCGTCAACTCAATCTGTCGTCTTAAGCCGGCGGCCAGATACCGGCCCGGACAACCGCCGGGCATCTGGCCGCTCCAGATGCACGGCAGAACCGCAGCAACCTCCTGCCGCGCCGTCCGGCGCGAGAGGCGCAACACAAAAGTATCGGGTTCGTCGAACTGTGTTTCCGTGATGAATGGCCGCAGGACGCGATCGACAGGTTCCAGCAGGGCAGGCTCGTCCGGCACGACGTGCAGAATTAACCCATGCACGTCGTACCGTCTGAGCTGGTTGCCACACCCCCAGGCCATTAGCTGATGACTGCGGCCGAGACCGCGGCCGCGGTGGTCTTACAGGCCTCGGTCACTTCCTGGAGTAGCTGCTGCTTTTCCAATGTGGGGGACACATACGCTTGTCTTTGAGGCTGTTCCATACTTGGACTCCTTATAAATATCCCGGTCCAGCCCGCAGCAATCATTGAAATACTAGCGCTGTCTCCGGTGATTCCCAACGGCATCGAGAATTCGGTCATGGCCAGTACCCTCCGCAGCGACTGGCGGCGCCGCAAATTCGCTTGTCGAGACGCCACGGCTTCGTAAAATTGCCATATTGCTGGCGATGGTCGTCGGTAGAACCTCGTATTGGAAATCTCCGATAATGTCCCCTTTGAACAAGCCGGACACAACTGTAGCCGACGGCATTCACGCCATGGTCCCCCGCGAGCAGATGCATCCGTCGGCCCGTAAGCTGCGCGATGTTTATGCCATGACGCCGGGAGCCCCGCTCTTCCAAAAGGAGTTCGGGTACTTCTGCCTGGATGAATGGCGCAAGCAGGGCCTGGACGCCCAGGCCGACCTGCCCCGCGAGTTCTGCTTCGACGAGCCTGCCACCGTGAACCTCGGCGGCCTGGGCTGGTGCGAGCCGGGATACTGGCCCTTCTTTGAAGAGAAGGTCCTGGAGGTCCAGGGCCCTTACGAAATCGTCCAGGATTTCGCTGGCCGGCACGTCAAGTGCTTTGCTGGCCGGCGCAGCGGCTTCATGCCTGAATACGTGGATCATGTGCTTAAAGACCGCAAGACCTGGGAAGAACAGTGCCTTTGGCGGCTGGACCCGGAGGCCCCCGGGCGGTTCGACAAGCTGCCGCAGTACATGGCCGTGGCCACCGCCGCCCCCCGGCAAGGCAAGCTCATCGTCCAGCGCATCGCCGGGGCCGGCATGTACCTGCGGGCCATGCTGGGCGTCGAGAACATGATGCTGGCCTTCTACGACATGCCCGATGTCATTCACGATGCCATGCGCGCCTGGTTGAAGCTGGCGCAGGCCGTCACCGCCCGCCACCAGCAGCAGGTCACGCTGGATGAGGTCTTCTTCGCTGAAGATATCTGCTATAACCACGGCTCCCTGGTCAGCCCAAGCATCTTTGCCGAATTCTTCTTCCCGTACTACCAGGAGCTGTTGAAGGGCATCCGCGCCCGCCAGCTCGACCCATCGCGGCACCTCTACGTCCAGGTGGACACCGACGGCTTCTGCGTGCCCGTCATCGATCTCTATCACCGGGCGATCGGCCTGGACGTGATGAGCCCCTTCGAGGTCGCCAGCGGGTGCGACGTCGTCGAGATCGGGCGACAGTTTCCATACCTCGTCATGTCCGGCGGCATCGATAAGCGCGTGCTCGCCCGGGGCCCCAAGGCCATCGATGAAATGCTCGATCGCATCCTCCCCGTGATGCGTGCCCGCGGCGGATACACGCCCACGTGCGATCACGGAGTGCCCGCCGAGGTCACGCTGGCAAACTACCGCTACTATCGCCAAAGGGCGCTGGATCTGGGCAGCCGGTGAACGAAGCCGCAGGCATTGGGGGGGAAGAAGCGCAGTAGCAAATGGATGAGTCGAATCACCCGCACGTCGGGCCGGTGTAACGCCGCGATAACTGTTAAGAGATTAGCACATCCCGGACGAGCGCCAGGGCTTCGGCGGTCCGATCGGTGGAGATGGCGACGATGGCTCGGCCGCCATCCCGGCAAAGGATCCGGATCGAGCGCATGTTCACGCCGGCATCTTTGAAGCGGCGGGCGATGCCGGCCAATGCCCCGGGGCGATCGTCTATTCTGACGAGGATCGCATCTTCGGTGACGGCGCTCAACGGCATCTTCGAAATGGCACGCAGCGCTGAGTCGTAATTATCCACGGTCATGATAACCGTGGCCAAGGCCCCCACCTGTTCGGCCACCAGAGACTCGATATTGACGCCCGCGGCCGTCAGGACCTCCGAGATGTCCGCAACCAGTCCGGGCCGATCCTGAGTGACGATTGTGATCTGTTTCATGTTGGGCTTCCTGCTGAACCGTTGCCAACGTCGGCGCGGAGATCGGCAACGAACCGATCCACAACCTCCTGGGTGACGTGGGGCACCGTGATCAGGTGGGACCATTGATGGTGGACAGCCAGTTGCCAGCGACTGATGATGTCCATCGAAGGGCGAGGGAAGACGACGGTAATCGAGTTCCTGTGCCGCCACGCTTGGACTGCCGCCTCATCCCGCAGGCGCTTCACGGCGTACTCGGCCACCGTCAGACATTGCCGGACCCGCCGACGCCATCCCTCCAGACCCAGCGCGCGGATCGCATACCACAGAAACAGGGCCGAGTCGCCGTTGCGCGAGCCGGCCAGCGTGGTGTCCAGCGTGCCGATGTACTCGATGTTCCGGGCGGTTCGGTCCACGTTGGCCTTCCTGGCCAGCACCACGCCGCAGGGGAAGGGGCAGCCGATCATCTTGTGCCCGCTGATGGAAAGGCTGTCGGCACCGCAGGAGAAATCAAACGGCTCCGGGGCTTCCACAAAGGGTAAAATCATGCCGCTCAGCGCTGCATCCACGTGGATATAGTGGCGGGCGATGGCCAGGTCGGCGAGAATCGCCCGGATGCCTTCCAGGTCGTCCGCCGCACCCTTCATCGTCGTGCCGATGTTGGCGAAAATGATCGGCGGCACGTCGCGATGAATCTTCAGCGTTTCTCGAAAATCCTCCAGGTCCATTCTTCCATCGGGAAGACTCTTGATCATCAAATTGCGGACGTGCAAGAGGCGAAGGATCTTGCTGACCGAGTAGTGGGTGTCCTCCGAGTAATACACCATCCCGTCGGGCAGCATCTCACGCCCCAGGTAAATCCCATACATGTTCCCCTCCGTGCCGCCGTGGGTAACATAGCCCCAGAAACCATCCGGCGGCGCGTGGCATAGGCCTCGGAAGAACTCCAACACCTCGCACTCGAACTCGTGTGTGTTGAGGTGATAATTGCTGGGCACAAACGGGTCCCCGATGTTGTTGATCGGAAAGCCCAGAAACCGGTACAGCGGCGAATAATCGAATTCGGCGGAGCAGGGGTATCCGATGAACCGTTGTCGCTCGGATTCCAGCCGCTGATAGAGATCATCCAGCTTTTGCCGATCGCCCAATGAGAGACTCGGCACGCCTATCGAGGATTCTTCCATGTGCGTCATCTCCATTCAGCCGGTGCCCGCCTGGCAATTTCCCACAAGCGTCACCCAGCACCTCTCCAACGGGATTATCTTTCTTTTTCACGGCGGTGCAAGCCTATCAGAGCGCCTTGCACAACTCTCACGGCAATCACAGCGATGTTATGATGTTAGAATGAGCCGCTGCCTTGGAGCTGTCCGAAGCGTCGGTACTGATAGTGTGGGAGATGCCCTTCCGCAAGCGCTGCCGCATTACGCTTGAAAACCGCCACAGCGAGGCAATCGTCTGTTTTTACCAGATCAACTACGCGCTCACCGATGTCGGCAGCGACCTGGCGTACTTCCACGCCCAGTTCCGCCGGTCCAACCCCGTGCCGAATCAGCAGGCGCACACCCTTGTGGACGGCATCCGCGGCCAGGGGCATTATGTCGGAACGGCCATGGCGGTGGGCGTGACCCAGAACGGCTGGTGGGGCGAGGGTGAGATCAAGTTCTACATCGACGGCGACAAGGAGTTTCCCACGATCTGCGGGACCGGCACGGAAGACTATTTCGGCGGCGCCTATAACTGGGATGTCGACGGCCGCTACACGACCTACACCACGCCTTTCTTAGGCATGCATCTGGTCAGCCGGCCCGACGGGTTGTACAAGGCCCAGCACCGCCATGCCATGTACCGCTGGCACATTATGGACCCTATCCGCTTCGAGAACGACCTGCGCGTGACAATCCAGGACCTGGGCTGGCGTGGCGGCGGGCCCTACCTCGCGCGCCAGGACGATATTGCCTCGGTCGCCTACTGGTACCAGACCTTGCCCACCGCTCCCTTCCCGGCGCTGCCGGCGAAGGAGCATCTGGAGATAATCTAGATTCCTCACGGCGCCGCCGGCGGCGTCGGCGCGGACGAAGGACCTGGCCCGGCCTGGGGCTCGGGCGGGCTGATCATCTCGCGAAGGCGCGTCAGCCGGTTCACGAACTTCACTACCATGAAGACCGTGAAGGCGACGATGAGGAACTCCAGTACGGTGTTGATGAACAGCCCGTAATGAACCGCCACCGCCTCGTGAAGCACCTCTTGAGTGCCCGGTTTGAGGACGGCAGGCTTGATGACCACCTCCAGGTTCTTGAAAGGCACGCCGCTGATGAGATAGCCGATGGGCGGCATGATCACATCATTGACCAACGAGGTGACGATCTTGTTGAACGCCACGCCAATGACGATGCCCACGGCCATGTCGATGACGTTGCCCTTCATGGCGAACGCCTTGAATTCCTGCACGAATCCCATGTCTGCCACTCCTAAATGAGGTCCAGGAACGCCACCCGTGCCATTGAACGAGTATCGCTATGCAATAAATCCTACCGCGGTCCGCTCGTCAATCGCGCCGATGCAGGCTCGATCGCAGGAGTCGGTAACCCGCTCTAGAGCAACTCACTCTTGATCTGTCACATTCAGGCTGGCTGCGACGGCGGCTGGCGGCGTCAGAAAAACCTCAGCATATTAGGAATATGCCTTCGGTTTTCTTCCTTGCCATCCTGGTCTCGCCGACGCCTGAATATGACATCTCAATCGTTCGGTGCTCTAGAACTCCACCAACGCACCAAACGCGGTGAATCCGGCCCCGAACGACAGCAACAGGCCTTTCTGGCCTTTGGGCGGCTGCGCGCGCTCCAGCAGGCGCTTCAGGACGAACAGGACCGAAGGCGAGGACATGTTGCCGTACTCGGCGAAAACCTCGTACGAATAGCGCAGGGCATCGCTCGGCAGCGCCAACTCCTTGGCCGCCTGCTCCAGCACGGCGGTGCCGCCGGGGTGGATGGCCCACCAGTTGATATCGCCAATGGACAGGCCGTGGCGTGCCAGCAGCCTCCCGGTCAACTGGCGGATGGCCCGGCCGGCGATGACCGGCACGCGGATGCTCAGCGTGTTGCGCAGCCGGCCCTGCTCGTGGTGATAGCGCAGCGATTCCCGGTGCGCGGGCAGGACTTGCGACTCGAAATCGAGCAGTTTTGGCGCCCGCGGGCCGCCGGCCGGCGGCGACTCTTCCTGTGCGTGTCCATTCAACGAAAGCACGGCGGCGGCGGCGCCATCGCCGAAAAGGCAGTTGCTGACGATCAGGCCCGGATCATCGCCCATGTAAATCGTGGCCGAGCACACTTCCACGGCGATCGACAGCACCGGCCGCGAGCGCCCGTTCGTTTCCCCCGTCGCCAGCAGGCCGCAGGCCGACTGGAGGTTAGGCAGCGCCCCGCCGCAGCCCATGCCCATCACATCCAGCACGCGGACCGACTCGGCCAGGCCCAGCGCCTCGGCCACATAAGAGGAGAGCCCCGGGCACAGGTAGCCCGTGCAGGTGTTGACGACCAGGCCGCCCACATCGGCCGGCTGGAGTTTGGCCGCCGCCAGCGCCTCGGCCGCCGCCCTCGTGGCCATGGCCAGCGCCTGCTTCTGGAAGCGATCGAGCTGCTCATCGGCGGACATGAGGCATACCTGCTCATCGTACTCCAGGCCCATGTAACGTCCCCGGATGGGCCCATCGATGAGCAGCCGGCGGTACAGGTCGCGCTGCGGCGCCCCCAGGGCAAAATGCCCGGTGAGGAAATCGTAGGCCTCACGGCCAGTGACGTAGCGAGCCGGATTCGCCGTTGCCAGCGATCGAATGATTGTCCCCACGGGGGCTTCTCCTGGTACTGCGTTCTTATTGTATCCAGTTGCGGCGGCCATCTGGGAAGAGGTTAATCCGTTAATCGGTCGATCGGCAAGACAGACCGGACCGCAATGGGGGCCACCTGTGGCGATAGAAATTCAGGTGTCCGCCGCGGACAGACTGTAACACTTACACCACGGGCAATTCCCGAAGTCGCGCCAGGAATCAAGTCACCGCGCATTCCCATCGGCTAGCCGCCGTAGAGCCCCGTCCACTTCAGCAGCCGCCGCACGCCGGGAGTGTAGCGCCACACGGGCGGGCGGACACCCAGGCGATAGCACGCCCGAAGCACCGTCTGGAACAGCGGCAGGCCGATGGCATCGACGGCGACGAAATTCATGTGGGTGCGGACGGCGGCATTCACCTGGGCTTTCAGGCCACTTAGCGACATCTGCGGGCTGATGTAGAACACCGGCGCGAGCATGTCGTCGCCGGCGGCGGTCAACACGCCCTGGGCGCGGGCGATCTGCTCCAGCGGCGTGCCGGGATAGATGCGAATGCCGGTCTGGAAGAAGGCGGTATCGCTGGGGCGTATGCAGCGCGTGGCGAATTCCAGCGTCTCCTGCACGGTGTCGGGCGTTTCGCCGGGGCCCCCCAGCATGAAGATCCACACGCAAGAAATGGCGTGGCGGGCCACCGCGCCGGCGGCTAGGCGAAGTTGCTCGGCGGTGTAGCCCTTCTTCAGCCCCGCCAAAACGACATCGCTGGCGCTCTCGGCCGTTACGCCGATGCCGGCAAAACCCGCCTGCTCCATGGCCCAAAGAAGTTCATCATCGAGAAATCGCGGGTTCAGCTCGAGGCTTTGCAGCCGCACGCCAAGCCGGGCGACGGCGAGCTGGCGGCAGATCGCCAGGGCGTGCTCGTACGGCGAGTTGAAAACGTTGTCGACGAACTCCACATCGCGCAGCCCCTGCGCGGCCAGCCGCCGCACAGCCGCGACCACCTGCTCGGGCGGGCAGAGCCGATATTCGTGGCCTTCGGCCATGCTGTACGTGCAGTAGATGCACTCGAACGGGCAGCCGCGCTTGGTTTGCAGCCCCACGGCAGCCATATTCGAGAGGTAAGGGCGCACCTGGACCCAGCGCGACAGTTCCTGCGGCGTGCAGCTTGCCAGCTCCCCCCCGCCGGCCGGCCGCGCCGGCAGCGCCACATCGCCGGGCGCCAGAACGCCCGCCAAGCCGCGGATCTCGCGGCCGGCGGCGAGTGAATCGAGCAACTGGGGGAAGACCACATCGCCGTCGAAGACGACCGCATAGTCGGCCCCTGTCCGGCGCAAAAGTTCGTGCGGCATGACGCCCAGAGCCGCACCCCCCAGAACAAGTTTGGCATCGCTGCACCGGCGAACAACCTGAGCCAGCTCGGCCGCCTCATCGGCCAGGACGACGGGGTTGCGAGCATCGTTCGTGTCGATGTTGCGGATGGACAGGCCCACGACCGCCGGCCGCCAGTCGACCAGCGCGCGGCGGAGCGCCTCGTGCGGCCACTTTTCAAACATCAGGTCCAGCAGCCGCACGGCGTGCCCGGCCCGCTCGGCCGCCTCAGCGACCAGGCAGGCGCCCGAGGGAAGCACCATCACCGGCTGGCGGATGCGGTTAGAACTGACGATCAGTACGCGCATGGAATACCCCACCTCCGCGTCGGCGACAGCTTGCCGCGCTCAGGCTAATCATACCCGCCGGCGGCAGGCGATGCTTGAAGCGGCAACGCTCGTAAAGCTTGCCCGCCGGCATGTCCGCCAGGCGCGCATTGCAGGCGGCCAGCGGTCGGGAGGCTTGCGTGCAAGGTGATCGCGCTAATAAGATAGACTCAGCAAGGTCGTTCACAGGCCGACAGCCTGTGCCACCGACATATCGAAATGGCCGGCCCGGCGCGGAGGCGATCATGGCATGGGTGTCTTTGGGTGTATGGGCGACAAACCGCCGCGGCCGACGCACATATTTTACCAACACCGGCGGATGGCTCGTCCTTGCGGCGGCGCTCTCGCTCTGCTCGGGCTGCATCCTGGCCCCGGCCGGCACGGCGGCCCAAAGGAAGGAGCTGGAACAACACCGCTTTTACGAGCTGCCGCCGGACCAGCGTGCCGGACCGCCGCTGCCTCAGCCGGCGGTGTGGCGCGATGTGCTGGCGCGGGCCTTCTGGGTCAATGGCGATCTGGAGGCGGCCTACTTCCAGTGGAAGGCGGCGGTGACCCGCATCGACCAGGCGGCCGCCTGGCCCAACAGCAACGTGATGGTGAGCTACAGCTATCTGTTCTCCGGCGGCCACATGAAAAGCTGGGACCGCACCACGCTGGGCGCGGGTTTTGATCCATCGATGAACCTGGAGCTGCCCATCAAGGCCCGGCAGGCGGGCAAAGTGGCGCTGCAGGAGGCCCGCGTGGCGGCCGAGCGTTTCCGCAAAGCCAAGTTCGACCTCCAGCGCCGCGTGCTGGAGAGCTATTACGATTTGGCGCTCGTGGAAGAGCGCAGCCGCATTCAGCGGGAAAACGTGGAGCTGCTGGGCCAGCTTGTCCGCTCGGCCCAGGCCCGCGTCGAGGCCGGCGCGCCCCAGCAGGACCTGCTCAAGGCCCAGATCGAACACCGCCTGGCGCAGAACGAACTGGACTCGATGAAGGCCCAGGCCCGCAGCCAGCGCGCCATACTGAATGCCCTGCTGAATCGCCCCGCCGAGGAGCCCCTGGAAATGCCCGAGGAGCTGCCGGCGCGGCCGGCGGCGGCGGATGATCGGCTGATCGCCATGGGCGTCGCGGCCAATCCCGATCTGGCGGAACTGGCCGCCCAGGTGGCCGGCCGCAAGGAGGCCCTGGAGCTGGCCCGCCTGCGGTACGTGCCCGATATCATCCCTTCCTTCGCCATGACCGGCGGCATTTCGCAGAGCGTGGGCGCGGCGGTAATGCTGCCGACGAACGTGCCGGCCATTCGCGGGGCCATCGCCGAGGCCAACGCCATGCTACACGAGTCGCGGGCCATGGAGCGCCAACTCCGCCAGGATCGGGCGGCGGCGTTTGTGACAGCGCTGGTCTTCATGCGCAGCGCCGAACACCAGGCGGCCGTCCTGGAAGGCGATGTGCTGCCGCTGGCCCGCCAGGCCATGGACAATTCCCACCAGGCCTACGCCGCCGGCACCGCCAGCTATCTCGAGCTCATCGACACGCAGCGCCTGCTGCTGAACCTGCGACTAACGCTGGCCCAGCTACGCGCGGAACGCGAAAAGCGGCTGGCGGAGTTGGAATCGCTGGCCGGCGTGGATGTGGAAACGCTCGGCACGCCGCCTGCAAGCGCGACTCCGTCGGAATCGAATCCATAGATTTTGGCGTCAGCCGCAAAAATCCCACATCGGCAGCCTGAATGGTGCCCGGGGGCAAGATCCACATTTCATCCGGGAAAAATTTCTTCGGGATTATTTGGGAAATATCTTGACAAGATCGCATATTAGGCTATAATAGCAAGCCGTGGAGCACAGCATCGGATCTGGGTGCGACTAACCCATTTCTGAAGCATCCGGCTCCGCCAGTGCGTGCTAGACGCACTGCGTTGGCAGTTCTTGGCAAGTGAAGAGAGATTCCCAGGCAATCGCACGGAAAATGGCGACAAGCCTTTTCCATTATGCAGCCTACCGGAGAATCAATGAAACGTGCCCCTTTTGGCAGTCAAGAATAGCCCGTAGGGCGTTTGACCATTAGCCACGGGCGCAAGCCCGTGGAGACCAGGCGCTCCATGTGCAAGAGCCCGCAAGGGCGACTGACGGCTTCGGCATCGCACGTGCCCCGTAGCGGATTGCACAAATGCTGGCTCCAGCTATGGTTGGGAGATTCAATCGCCCTGAAGGGCTCCAAAATGAAATCGGGCCATCTTTTTCCACGGGCTTGCGCCCGTGGCTAATGGTCAAACGCCCTATGGGCTCCAAACGCCCTTCGCTCTCCAGCGCTCTTTCGGGCTCCAAACGCCAAGCGGCCCACCGCCCAGTTCTTGTTGGAACTGAATCCGTTAGAAACTGTGCTACAAGCGCTTATGTGAATGTCAAAATGGGCAATATGCATTTTATGCAATAGTGCATAATGCTTAAGACCAACAGGTGTTGCATAATAAGCACTTGCAAATAGAAGACTTGCAGCGTGCGATGGCTTAAGCAAACTGTGCTAATCGTGCATATTGCGCAGCTTCACAAGCTGTTTTTGCGCACGGGGATGAAGCACTGTTGGTTCCGGCAAAATGGCTGTCGCGCCCTAATCCTGGTTCTGCTTCTGCGAGGGCGAGTCGGAGGACTCTTCGCCTTCCTCCTCCTGCGGCGGCACGGAGGGGCCGATCAGCGCTGCCCGGAAGCTGGTCTCGATGACGGCCGTCCCGGCCACGATGTCGCCCGCCCGGCGGCGCAGGGGGTTGAAGAGCGGCCAGAGGATGAACACCAGGCACATCGGCAGCGGCGCCAGCAGCTCGATGGGCTTGCACAGGTTGCGGATGATGATCTGCCCCCAGCTTGGCGATCGGCCATCGGCCGCCACGACGCGCATCCGCAGCGCAAGCTTGCCGAGCGTGGCGCCGATGATTTTCTCCGTGAGAATCGCGTACGCCACGTACAGGCCGATACTCGTCATCACCGGCGGCAGGAACGACAGCTCCGGCGGCTGCAAGTGCCATAGCTGGTCAAGAATCCGCCGCATCTGGGTTTGGTCGATGTCGCCATAGCCGGTGAGGAACAGCCCGACCAGCCAGAAGGGCAGGTAGTCCACCAGGAATGCCATCACGCGCTTCAGCCACGGCGAGGGCACGGCGGCGGCCGGCAGCGTGAAGGGCTGCGTCGTCTCGCGGCGCTTGCGAGCCAGCAACAGCAGCACCAGCAGTGCGGTCAATCCAAACTGGATGTACTGGAACCACTGCCACAATTGTTCCGAGGTCCCCGAGCGGTCGATCACGTTGGACAGCGTGCTGGTGATTTCGCCATCCGTGCCGAGGGTGGCGGCATGCCACTTGCCCGCGCTGCCCCAGGCCAGGGCCAGGGAAGCGGAACTCTGACGCGACAGCACGATCGGCTCTTGGGGGGAAATCTGCTGGACCGTCCCCGCCGAGCGTACCTGGCGGATCGCCCCCAGGGTGCCGGCCCGCTCATCCAGCCGCGCAAACCACACCTTCTGGCCGCCGCCGGCGACGATGGATGTGCCCCAGATCAACAGGTCGGCGTTCAGGGCAATCAGGCCGCCGGCGCGGCGGTCTTCGCCCAGCTCGGGCAACGTCAACATCGTCCACTGCCCCTGGGCAAAGCGGGCCCAGCCGACGGGCAGGCCGTCGGCCGTGGTGGTCAGCAGGTACACCGCCTCGCCCATGAGCGCCAGCGAGGCGCGACCCATCGGCGGCAGAAGGCTCGCCGGCGGGGCCGGCAGTTCCTGCCATTGAAAATTGGACAGGCACAGGAAAGCCGGCGCCCTGTCCTCGCTGCCGACGGCGGGCGCGCTGCCGACCGCGGGCATGCTGGCGACGGAGCTGCTGGCCGGGGCCGAGCCGGCCTGACTTTGCGGGGCGGCCGGAACGATCGGCGCGGGGGCCAGCAGAATGCATAAATCAAACGTCGCCGGCGATGCCTGGCTGGTCGAGCTGGGCGCCTCGCCGGGCGATGAAGATGCCGTGGAGGAGGCCGACGTTGCCGCCGTAAAGGCCGCCGTGGCGGGCCGGCCAGCCGGGCCAGATGGGCCGGGGCAGGCGGCAATCACCACGCGCTGGCCGAGCGACTCGCGCCACAACGTCCCGGGGCGGTTATCCCAGCGCTGCCGCTGGGCATCCCAGTCGAGAATGCGATAGCCGCGCCCGGCGAAGAAAACGTGCAGCTCCGAGCCCGCGGGGCACAGGGCCGTCGCCTGGCCTTGGCTCTCGGACACCAGCGACCAACGATCCGCGTTCAGCGCGTGGATGTAACTGACCGGCCCGTGAACTCCCACCAGCCACAGCGCCGGGGGTCCTTGGCCCTGCCCGGCCAGCAGCAATTCATCCGCCGCCGCGGCCGTCAGCGCCGGCGCCAGCAGCACCGCCAGGCAGGCGATGGCGGCCATCAGGGGCAGTGGGCGGCTGCTCACGGGGTCAATTCTCCTGTCTGGGCCGGCTGCGACGCGGCGGCCTGCCCTTCGGCCGGTGATACGGCCGGTTGCGGCTCGGCCGGTTGCGATTCAACCGGGCGAGATTGGGTCGGCCGCGATTCGGCCGGCTGGGACACGGCCGATCCGGCATCCAGCGGCGATTCCTTCAACGGCCCCAGCGCCCGCTGGTCTTCGATCCGTGAAGGAATCACGCTTTGTCGGCGAAACATCGCCGGGCGCACCGGCTCATCCTTCGTGCCGACGGTCAGATTCGTCAGCCGCAGCCGCAGCGAGGCAATCTTCTTCTCCTGCGGGTAGCGCAGCGTGATGTCCGTGGGCATCTCCGGCCACTGGGACGCGGGCAGGTTAGGATCTTTGATCTTTCGGTAATCGGCCAGATTGGCGTCCACGGTCACGCGGCCCTCAGGGTCCATTATCCACACGTGCGTCAGGCGGGCCGGCACGACGGTGCGATCCATCCACATCTGGCGGCGGAGCTGCAGCGTCTGGCCACCGCCCTGCGTGAAGAAGATCACGTCGTACAGGCAAGGGTCGTCCTTGGGCACGACAAAGACGGGGTGGGCAGGATCATTCTGCGGCCAGGGCAGCACGGGCAGGACATACAGCAGGTCCACCGGGTCCACCGGCAGCGACTCGTAGCCGGGGCGGTGCAGGTCGGCCAACTGGCCCCAGCGCGCCTCGGGGTGGACGCGCGCGGTCGGGGCGTCGATCCAGTAGTAGTAGTCTCCCGCCGCCGAGTCCACGCCGGCGGCGAAATACGCCTCGCTCACCATCTGGGCCACCAGCAGGAAGCTGGGCACGGCCTGGGGATTCTGGGGGTCCTTGAGCAGCCGGAGGAAGCCATCGCGTGCCCGATAATGCTGCTCCTCCTCCTTTTCGTCGCGGAAGCGGATTTCCACATCGGCGCTGGCCCGCAGGCTGGGCACCTTGGCGGCGTTGGCGTTGTTGAGCGCGATCAGCTCACCCTTCGCCAGCGGTGGACCGCAGACGATGGGCGCCGCCGGCGGCTTGCAGCCCCACAGGCCAAGGATCACGGCGATTGCACCGACAGCGGCAAACCGGCGAAAGTTTTTACGTTTCATAATTCTCCCTGCAGGATTTCTCCCAGTTGTTGGCTTACCTCGGTGATGCGCTGCTCGTCGAGCCGCGGGTTGACCACTTCCTGCACCTGCTCCTCACCCTTGATGCGCATGGCCCACACCTCACCGCCGTCGGGGCTTTTGCGCGTGCCCTCGTACGACAGCAGTTTCTTGCGCAGCAGCACCAGGGCCAGGACGAAGCGGAAATTCACCCGGGCCGCCTCCGCCTGCCCGCCCAGGCGAAGGAAGAAGTTCAGCAGCATGCCATCATCCACAAACAGCTTTTTCCTGGCCTGTTTCTCCGGCATGCGCGAGCGCCATTGGCCGAACAGGCCCGCCACCTCGCCGCGCTGGGGCGACTCCCAGCACGCCAGGCACCAGTCCTGCCGCACGAATTGCTCGCCCTGCTCGATCAGCACCGCCTGGAACTCCTCCCGCTGGTCCAGAACCTTGTCGCACCGGCAGCAGCGGCCGGCGGTGCGGGCAATTTGGTACTCCTTGGCCATACAACAACCTCGGGAAAATCGTTAATTCGTTAATCCGTCCGCTCGCCTCGCTCGCTCGCGGGCGGGAACACCATTTATCGGGCTCGGAAAAACCGCTGATCGACCCCGTCGGCCCCGATTCTCGCCACCACTTTTCGCATGCACTTGGGGCACCAGCCGACATACTCGGTGCCGGCGGCGTTGCGATAGACCCGCTGGTACGCCCCGCAGCAGTCAAACAACACGCTGATGAACGGCCGGCCGGCGCTGTCCGTGCCGGCGGCCGGCTCGGCCGGCCTGGAGGCCCCGAGTCCGGGAATGTCCACGATGTCGTCCGGATCGGCCATAATGTAAATGTAGGGTGTGCAGCTTTGCTGCACACCGTTCTTTCGCCACACTCGCGATAACCCGACTTCGCCGGTGTGCAGCCAAGCTGCACACCCTACTCTTCCGCCGGCGCGCCCGCCGGACCTTTCGCCTGGGCCGCCTCGGTGTACTTGCCGGCCGGATCGACCACCTTGGGCGCCGGCGTGGTCACGGTCTCGACCGCCGGGCCGGCCAGGTACTTCTGGGCCACGCGGTGCAAGTCTTCCGGCGTGACCGCGCGCAGCCGCTTTTCCAGCGTGCGACGATAGTCATAGCCGAAGCCGTACAACTCGTCCAGCGTCGACTGCATGGACAGCTCGCGCATGGTCTGCGTGCCCAGCAGTTCAGCCGTCAGGATGGTGTTGATGGCCTGGTCCATGTCCGCTTTGGCGAAGGATTCCGTCGTGGCCCGGGCGATCAGCCGGCGGATCGTCGAGATCACCTCCTGGGCCTTGTCCGGCTGGGTGGCGGCGTACACAAAAAAGGCCCCCGGCGCCCAGCCCGCCCAGTTCACGGCGTGCACCACGTACACCAGTTGCCTGCCGCGCAGCTCCTCGTGCAGCCAGCCGGAAGGAAGCTGGTAGCCGCTCATGATCGTGTACAGGATGCTCATCGTGTCGTAGTCGGCCGCATCGGTGAGCCGCATGCCCGGCCAGCCGATCATGATCGCCGCCTGCTGGTTGGGCGTGGCCAAGACGTACAGTTCCTCCGCCGCCACCTTGCGCGGGGCGGGAACGGGCACTGCGGCCTTGCCTTCGCCCAGCGAGGCGAATCGCTGCTCGATGAGCCGGCGCATCGCCTGCACGTCGAAGTTGCCAAACACGCTCAGCACCGCCGAGCCCGCCTTAACCCACTTGTCGTGGAAGCCGGCGATGGCCTGGCGATCGGCCTTGGCCGCCACATCCGCCGAGCCGATCGTCAGGAAGCGATACGGCGAATTCGTGTAGAACTTCTGCTTGAAGAAACGCTGGAGCTGGCTGCTCCACTGTTCATCCACGCGTCCGATCGCCGCCAGGATTTGCGGCCGCAGCCTGGCCAATTCCTCGTCCGGGAAAGTTGGGCGGCAGACCACATCGCCTAAGATGCCCGCCGCCTCCAGCGCCTGGGCCTTCAGGACCGTGGCTTCCCACATGAAGGTGTTATTGCCGCACTGGGAGGAGATGGCCCCGCCGGAGCGGTCGAAGAAGTCGGCGATCTGGTCGGCGTTCAGCTCGCCGGCGCCTTTGAGCGAAAGCTCGGTCATCAACGTGCCCAGGCCGTTGGTCTTCTCATCCTCGGTCAGCACGCCGCCCAGGCAGGCCAGGTTCATCGCCACCAGGTCCACCGCGGTCGTGGAGCGCAGGATCACCGTCAGGCCGTTATCCAGCTTGAAGCGCAACGTCTGGCCCGCCGCCATCGTGGAGGGCCCCATCTTGGGCGCTTCCGGTGAGGAGGCCGGCACCAGGCGGGTGATGGCCATGGCCCCGGGCGTGAGGTATTTCTTCGCCGCCGCCTGAACCTGCTCGGCCGTGATGGACTGGATGCGCTCGGTGTACTGGCGGGAGAAATTCACATCATCCGCGCTCAAAAAATCGCTGGCCAGCAGTTGGGCCTGGCTTTCGACGCTCTGGCGGCTGTAGACGAACTCGGCCACCTTCTGCTGCTTGGCCTTGGCCAGCTCCTCCGCCGTGACGCCCTCCTGCACCAGGCGCGAGATCTCCGCCAGCAGCGCGGCCTCGGCGACATCGGCGTTATTAGGTTCAGCGCGGAACTCGAAATTGAACAGCCCGGCCCCCCAGTACGGCGTCCACGAGGAGCTTTCGACCGAGGTGACCAGCTTCTTCTGCCGCTTGAGGATTTCATTCAGGCGGCTGGACTCGCCGTTGGTCAGCACGAAGCTTAAAACATCCAGGGCGTACAGGTCGGGGTGAATGAGCGGAATGCTTCGAAAGCCGATCTGCTCGGTGACATCTTTCACCCCAGGGGCGCTCAGCACCACCCGCCGCACACCCGCCAGATACGGCACTTCCGGCAGGATCGGCGCGGGGTGGCGCAGGGCCTCAAAGCCCGCCATGGCGGTGCGGATTTTCTCCATCACCTCGGCCGTGTTCACATCGCCGACGACCACGAAGACCATATTCTGCGGCACGTACATCTGGGCGTGGTAGGCCTGCACATCCTCGAAGGTGAGGGTCTTCAGGGCGTCGATGTAGCCGATCACCGGCACGCCGGCCGGGTGGGTGCCGTAGAAATTGGCCATGTGCGCGTATTCGAGCTGGCGCTGGGCATCATCGCGGCCCATCTCCAGCTCGCGCTGCACCACGCCGTGCTCGCGGAGAAAATCGTCCGTCGTGATCTGCGGCCTCGCCATCCAGTCGGCGACGATCTCAATCGCATCGTTCGTGCGGCTGGAGGCCACATCGATGTAATACTGCGTCTCATCCATGCCGGTGGAGGCGTTGGACTGGGCGCCGATGGCGTCGAGCCGGCTGCGGTTGGCGCCGGCGGTCTGCTTGGCGCCGGGCGTCTTCTCGGCGCCCTCGGCCACCAGGTGCTCCACCAGGTGGCTCAGCCCGCAGCCCAGCCATTTGCCCTCCAGCATGCCGCCGGCCCGCACGTGGCAGCGGACCGTGACGACGGGCGAGTTGTGGTTTTCCTGAATGATCACCGTCAGCCCGTTGGCCAGCGTGGCGACGGTGGCGCCCATATCGTTCAGCGTTTGAGTGACGACCTGCGGCGGCTGGGGGGCGGATGTCGGCTGCGATGTGGCCGGCAGGGATGCGGCGGCGGCTTTCATTACGCCCGCCGGCCGTGACGTCGCAGCGGCCGCGGCGGGTTGGCTGCTCGGATCGCTTGCAGGCATGCTTGTTCTGGCCGGTACAACACAGCCGGCCGAAACTGCCATCAAGAGGATGGATAAGGCTGCCCACCGGCCCAGGGTGCGAATCGACCTCATGCTGATCTCCTGAAGAAATGCCGAGCCGGGCCGCCGAGCAACCGCCCCGCGCCTCCTTGCTTCGCGTTCCCAATCCCCGACGAAGCCCACTTTCAAAAGGATATACCGCCCGAAGGCCACCGGCCCCGCAATGTTCCTGGGTGCCACGGCTGTCCGCAGCCGTGCGCTGTGGCTACAACGCCTAACGAAGGTCCGGCGGGTCCCACAGGACCTGCCCTTTCGCCTTGCAGGTGCGAGCGCACGGCTGCGGACAGCCGTGGCACCCTCGGGACTAGCGCCGCGCGAGCACCGACTGCTATTGCGCCTCGGGCCGGGCCTCCAGCTCGCTGAGATACTGCAACGTCCGCTCCAGCTCGTTCTTGAGATGGCGGACCTGGAGCAGGTTCTTCACGCGCGTGACCAGCTCGATGCGGTTGACCGGCTTGGAGAGAAAGTCGTCCGTGCCGCAATCGACGGCCCGCTCGATGTCGCCCAGCTCGTTGAGGGCCGTGACCATGATCACGGGAATATCCCGCGTCGCCGGGTGGCTCTTGAGCTTGCGGCACACCTCAAAGCCGCTCATCCGCGGCATCATGATGTCCAGCAGGATCAGGTCGGGCGGGTTTTCACCGACGAATTGCAGGGCGTCGACGCCATCCTCGGCCATCTCGACGCGCACCGGGATGCTCTCCAGGTACGCCCCTAACAGCTCGCGATTCTGAGCGTTATCGTCGACCACCAGCACCCGCGATTGCGGCGGGGGCTGCTTGTCAACAGGCAGGGCAACGGCATCGGTCTCGATCGGTCCGCTGTCGCTCATTCCCGCACCTTCGTGTGAATTTGAAGTTGCCATAACGCCGCTAAACCATTGAGATTAACCGCAGGGCCGCGCAATATCAAGGAGCCGGCAGGATTACATCCATCAAGCAAACGACAGGAAGTAAACCACAGAGGTCACGGAGGAAACAGAGGTAAACGGCCGGAGCAAAGACCGGAGAAGGCCACAGAGGAAGATAGAGAGCACGAAGTTCAGTTCTTTTTCCAGGCCAGAAGGGCGAAGCTCTTTTTGGGAGTGCCCCATGAGCGAGTACCGTGCGGTCGTCGTTGGCGCCGGAGGCATTTCCGACGCCTGGTTCAATCCGCTCAAGGAAGAGAAGGTGCAGGTGGCCGCCGTCGTCGACCTGAACCTCGAGCGGGCGCAGGGGCAGATCGCCAAGTACCAGCTCGATTGCCCCGCCCAGACCGACCTGCGGGCGGCCCTGCGAAAAATGCGGCCGGATTTCATCGTCGATCTCACCGTGCCCGAAGCCCACTGCGCGGTCACCTGCACGGCCCTGCGGGCCGGCTGCCACGTCATCGGCGAAAAACCCATGGCCGCCACGATGGCCCAGGCCCGAAGCATGATCCGCGCTGCCGACAAGGCCGGCCGCCTGTACATGGTCAGCCAGTCCCGCCGCTGGTACCCGCTGCACGATGTCATCCGCCGTAGCGTTGCCGCCGGCGTGATCGGCACGGTAACCACCGTCAACTGCGACTTTTACATCGGGGCCCACTTTGGCGGCTTTCGCGATCAAATGCCCAGTCCGTTGATCCTGGACATGGCCATTCACCACTTCGACCTGGCCCGCGCCCTGACCGGCACTGACCCCCTGGCCGTGTATGCCCGCCAGTTCAACCCTGCCGGCTCGTGGTATGCCGGCGAGGCGGCGGCAAGCTGCATCTTCGAGATGACCAACAACGTACAGTTCACCTACCGCGGAAGCTGGTGCTCCGAAGGCTGCCACACAAGCTGGAACGGCAATTGGCGAATCGTAGGCACGGCCGGCAGCCTGCTGTACGAGAATGATCAGCCGCCGGTGGCCCAGGTTGTGGCCGGCGATTCGGGCTTCAACCGCCCGCTCCGCAACGCCGAGCTGCCCGCCCCCACGCTGCCGCACTCCACCATGCACGGCGCGCTGTGCGAAATGCTCGACTTCCTCCGCACCGGCCGGCGGCCGCAAACCGAGTGCCATGACAACATCCACTCCCTGGCGATGGTCTTCGCGGCCATTGATTCCTCCAGGAAAGGCCGGCGGATCACAATTCGTTTGTAACCGCCGACAGCGCCCGGAATAACGCAACTAGGTCAGAACGCGGCGGGCTTCTTCGTGAGCCCGCAGGGCGACTGAGGAGTAGCCCCTGGCGCTGGCCCACGCGCAGCGCGGGCCGAGCCTGGGGAAACCGGTATCCCGATTGGGTTAGAGCCCGATAGGGCGATTGAGTCCCCCAATTCTATGGACACGCCATGAAGGACCGGGGTAACCTCCCGCTTGAATTTCTACGGGAGGTTCCATGAGTCACACGTTCACGCACCTGCTCTATCACGTCATCTTCAGCACGAAAGATCGCAGGCCGCTCATCACGCCGGATCTCCAGCACCGCCTGTATGAATATGCCGCGGGGATCGCCAAGAAGGAACTCGGCTGCGCCCTGGCCCTCGGCGGGACGGAAAACCACCTGCACGCGCTGCTCTCGCTGAGGCCGCCGATAGGCGTTCCGACGGCGGTGGGGAAGCTCAAGAGTCTTACGACCGGGTGGGTGAATCGAACCTTCAAAATCGAATCCCGTTTCAAGTGGCAACAGGGCTACGCCGCATTCACGGTGGCGGATTCCATTCGACCGGATGTGGAATCGTACATTGCCGGCCAGGCGGAACATCACCGCAAGATGACGTACGAAGAAGAGTTCATGGCGTTTTTAAAACGGCACCACATTTCGTTTGATCCTGAGACGATGTGGGGATGAGCGGCTCAATCGCCCTGCGGGCTCCGGAGATCTGGTGGGCCTCTCTCTCCCCAGGCTCGGCCCGCGCTGCGCGTGGGCCAGCGCCAGGGGCTACTCCTCAGTCGCCCTGCGGGCTCCCGCAAGATTCGCGCCGGCACCTTTTTCCCCATGCTCCCCCACCCGGCACGCTTGTCCACTCGCCGCTACAATGGGGATATTGGGAGTTGTGGGACTTGAAATCTGGCATTTGACCTTCGGGGTTATTACCTTAGCCACTCCCAATTGCATCAAGGCGTGGTCTGCCTATGCTTGGGGCCAAGCCGGGCTCGGGACTCCGAATTCGGGACCAAAATGGACGGGCTATTTTTGTCATTTTCCTGGATCGAGCGCATCGCCAGCAACTGGGCGGCGCTGACCATCGCCCTGACCTGCACCGGCCTGGTCATCTGGTGCTGCCTGGTCATCGACAAGTATGTCCGCATCAGCCTGAACATCTTCACGGATACGCCCCCGCCCTTGTCCATGGGCCCACTGGATTTTGAGCGGGTCAGCGGCCAGGAAGTCCGCCTGCGGGCGTTCGACGGCACAAGCCTGCGCGGCATGTGGGTGCGCGGCGGGCAGTCCAAGGGCGTCATTATCTTCTGCCACGAGTTCGGCTCGGATATGCATAGCTGCGCCCGCTACACCAAACCGCTGATGCAGGCGGGCTTCGACATCTTCACTTTCGACTTCCGCGGCCACGGCGAAAGTTCCTGCCCGCCGCAGTACCGCCCGCTGCAGTGGGCCTCCGACAAAGAGACCGGCGATGTGATGGGCGCCATCGCCCACGTGCACCAGGAACTCACCCAGCGCGGCGAACCGGCCCGCATCGGCCTCTTTGGCATCAGCCGCGGCGGCTGTGCGGCCATCCTGGCCGCCGCCACCGACAGCAGCGTCGAGGCCGTGCTGGCCGATGGGGCCTTCAGCACCGATTCGGTGTGCATCAGCCTGATGAAACGCTGGGCCAAGATCTTCGCCCGCGTCCGCGTGGCGTACGAAAACCACCCCGAGGGCTTCTGGCGGCTGCTGTACCGGCTCATGCGCTGCCGGGCGCAGCGGCGGATGGGCTGCCGCTACCCCTCCGTGCGGCTGGCCATGAACAAGATGGCCCCGCGGCCGATCATGCTCATCCACGGCGCCCAGGACAGCTACGTGCCCGCCCAGCAGACCCAACTGCTGTACGAGGAGGCGCCCTCCCCGAAATACGTCTGGATCGTCCCCCGCGCCAAGCACAACCAGTCGGTGGTCATCGTGCCGGACGAATACGCGCAGCGGACCGTGGCCTTTTTCGAGAAGCACCTGGCCGGAACCGATGTGGATGAGGTTTACATTCGAGGACGGACCTCGCCGGCGCCGGCCGAAGCGGCGGATTCGAAAGTGCCAACTCAAAATCCGCAACAGGTCCAGAACGGGACCTGAATAACATGTGGCACGGGCGTCCCGCCCGTGAGTCGCACGCCATCTTGGCCGTGCTTCCGGCAGTTTTCTCCATTTCGCCACGGGCGAGACGCCCGTGGGACTCATGGGCGAGACGCCCATGCCACTTTTTTAGAGATCTGGAATTCAAAATCCGAATGAACACACATCGCCAAGGCACGCCTTTTGGCCCGCCGTTTGGTAATTTGAATTGGTTTGAAGTTTCACGTTCGCCTTTCTGAATCCTTTTTTTTTGGATCTGACCGTGGGCATCACGCGTTGGTTGCTGAGACCCGCCGCCCGCCTGGCCGCCGTGCACGCGGCCGGGCAGTACAACTATTTCACCCACGCCGCCACCGATGGCCGAGCCACGCAGGAGCGATTGCTGCGGCGGCTGGTGGAGACTCACGCCCACACGCGCTTCGGCCGCGACCACGGCCTGGCGGCCGTGCGCAGCTACGACGATTTTCGCGCCGCCGTCCCCATCCGCGATTATGAGCAGTTGCGGCCGTATCTCCAGGCCGTGTACGAGGGCGATGCGGAGGCCATGTTCCCGCGCGGGACTGCCATCCTCATGTTCGCCATCACCAGCGGCACGACCGGCCAGCCCAAGTGCATTCCCATCACCCGCCAGTCGCTGGAAGATTACCGGCGCGGCTGGAACGTCTTCGGCTACAAGCTGCTCTGCGACCACCCCGACGCCTGGCTGCGGCCGATCCTCCAGGTCTCCAGCCCGGCGGTCGAAAGCTACAGCCCCACGGGCATCCCCTGCGGGGCGATTTCCGGCATGCTGGGCCAGGTGCAAAAGCGGATCGTCCGCCGCATGTACGTCGCCCCGCCGGCCGTCACGAACATCGCCGACCCGCAGGCCAAGTACTACACGCTCATGCGCCTGGCCATGCCGCGCGATGTGGCGCTCATCTCCACGGCCAACCCCTCTACCATCATCAAGCTGCTGATGACGGCCGAGCACCACATCGAGGGGCTGCTGCGCGATCTGCGCGATGGCACGCTTACCCCGCCCGGCGATGTGCCGGCGGCGCTGGTGAAAAGCCTGCCGCTTCGCCGCCACGCCCAACTGGTCAAGCGCATTGAGCAGGGGCTGGCGCGCGATGGGCGCCTGCGCGCGGGCCATTTCTGGCGACTCTCCTCGCTGATGCACTGGACCGGCGGCACGCTGGGGCTGTACCTGCCGCAGGTCCGCCAGCTCACCGGCGGGGTGCCCATCCGCGATGTGGGTCTCTTGGCCAGCGAGGGCCGATTCAGCGTGCCTTTTGTCGATGGCACCGCGGCCGGCGTGGCCGAGGTCACCAGCTCGCTTTTCGAGTTCATCCCGGCCGAGCATGAGCCCGCCAAAGAGCCGATGGCCCTGCCCATTCACGAGCTGGAGGCCGGGCGCGAGTATTTCCTCGTGGTCACCAATTTTTCCGGCCTGTGGCGATACCACATCCAGGACCGCATCCGCGTTACCGGCTGGATGGGCGAAACGCCCCTCATCGAGTTCCTCTCCAAAGGCGCCCATACCGCCAGCATCACCGGCGAAAAGCTGACGGAGAACCAGATCGTCGAGGCTGTCGCCCACGCCGCCGCCAGTCTCGGGCTGCCCATCCAGAACTTCATCGCCCAAGGACACTTCGCCGAATTGCCCTATTACCACCTGTCCGTGCAGCTCCAGAGCGATCGCCTGGAGCAACTGGCGGCGGCCGTCGATTCGGCGCTGCAGAAGTTAAACGTCGAGTACGCCGCCAAGCGTTTTTCCGGCCGGCTGGGGCCGCTGCGCATCAGCTCGGCCCCCAGCGACCTCTTTGCGCGGGCCGAGCAGGAATTCCTGGCTCGACGCGGACCGCGCCTGGAACAGTACAAACCCCGCTATCTGCTCACGGATGTCGTGGCAGACCGCCCGCCTCAATAGAAGCAACTCTTTACGATACCATGTGTTAGGCGGCTGTTGGGATATTACCCTACGTCCGCCGCCGCTACGACCGCCGATATCAACCACGGCCTGTTGTGGTCCTCGGCGATGATGAGCCAAGATATAGTGCTGCCGCGTGTGCAGACTCGGCCGCATACGGGGCCAAAAAAAGAGTTTGGCTCGACCCAAACATTTTTTTGAAGAGTTTGTTGACGTTCGGCCGATGTTAGGTTAACATATGCTAACAGACATAAAACTTGCGGGCTGGAAGACGGCAAGTGAATCGACGCCTGTGCTCGTGGTTGGGCCCGGCGGAATGTATGCCCGGGCGTGGCCGAAGGTGACTGCCAGAAGCGCAGCCGGCTCGGACGGCGTTGAGCCTGACCTCCGCTCTCAGCAGGCTGTCGTTACGGCCAACGGCACGGCAGCCAACGAAGCAAACGAACTGGTCGAAGCCCTGTCCCGCTCCAGAGCGGCCATTCCGCTGGTGCATGTGGGCCCAAGTCCGCTGCACGAGGCGATTTTAGGCGCTAAGCGGGCCGGCGGGTACGGCGCGGGCCGCAAACGCGCGCGGGAACGGCGAGAAATGACGGCCCAGCCGCTGACGCCGACGCAGCGCCGCCGGCCGGCGGGTCGAGATGTTGTAGCACCGGCGCATGCCGAGGCATGTGCGGCGCGCGATGTTTATCGTGTCCAGCAGGCCGCTGGCCCGGCCATGCCGGCCGCCAGCACGAGATTGAATGTGACCGCCGGCGCGCAGGATGCGGCGCCGCGAGGATATCGGTTCACCCAGAACGCTTATGGCGAGGAGCCAAACCATGGCCGCAACGATCACACCGCGACAGATGCAGATTCTGACCTACATCCGCGATTTTCGCGGCAAGAATGGCTTTTCCCCGACCTTGCAGGAGATCGGCGATGCGCTGGGTCTGACCAAGGTGACGGTCTTCGAGCACGTCGGCGTGCTCGAAAGAAAAGGACTGCTGCTGCGCGGCGCCAAGCACAGCGCCCGCTCTTTGCAGGTCTCGCCCAAAGCGCAGTTTCCTGACTTGCGTCCGACGCGCATTCCGCTGGCCGGGCGCATTGCCGCCGGCATGCCCATCGAGGCCGTCGAGGACCAGCAGGATGTCGACCTGGAGCAGGTTTTCTCTCGTGTCGGTTCCTCCACGTTCCTGCTCCAGGTGACCGGCAACAGCATGATTGAGGACCACATCTGCGATGGCGATTACGTGGTCTGCGAGCGCCGCAACACCGCCCGCAACGGAGAAACCGTCGTGGCTCTCTTGCCCGATGGCGAGGCGACCCTCAAGAGATTCTATCGCGAGAAGGACGGCATTCGCCTTCAGCCCGCTAACCCGGCCTTTGAGCCGATTCTGGTGAAAGACTGCCAGATCCAGGGCGTGGTGATCGGCGTGTTGCGGACGATGTAGGAACGACTCAGACGGCCGGTTTCAGCGCAGCCCCACCCGATTTCGCGGCTCTTGGCGCGACCAGCGGCAGCGTCATCACCATTCGTGTGCCATGGCCCTGGCATGGCTCCAGGCTGACGGCGGCGCCGATGAGCATGGCGCGGTAGCTCATCGTCTTGAGACCCAGGCCGCCCTTTTCCTTCGCGCTGGCGGGCAGGCCGATGCCGTCATCCTGGACGCTGGCCACCAGCACATCGCCCTTGCGCTCCAGGCTGATCTCAATCTTCTTGCACCGCGCGTGTTTAATCGCGTTGGTCAAGGCCTCCTGCACGGTGTAATACACCTGGCTGGCGACCAGCTCATCCTCCAGCGCCACATCGCCGGCCGCACGGAAGCTGCAGTGCACCCCGTAAAGGGAGTTGACGGTCTGTGTCCCCAATTCAAGCGCCTCGGCCAGTCCGCGGCCCGCCAGCTCCAGCGGGCACAGGCCTCGCGCCAAGCCCCGGGTCTGCCGGTTGGCCTGGCGCACCTGCGCCGAGATCTCCGCCAGCCGCCGGCCGACCTCGACCGGCTGGCTGCGGCCGGAGACCAGCGCCTTTTCCTGCGCGACAAGGATCAAATCAATGCCCGCCAGCGTGCCCTGGATGCTGTCGTGCAGGTCGCGGCCGATGCGCCGCTGCTCGCGCTCCGTGGCCAGCAGCACCTCCATCTGGGCGGCGCGGCGCTCTTCCTCGGCCGCCAGGCGCAGGCGCACTTCCTCGGCCAGCATCTCGACCGTCCGGCCCAGCTCGGCCGTGCGATCCAGAACCTTCTCTTCCAGGTGATCGCGGGCCTCGCGCAGATCGGTCAAGACCCGGTGCCGCTCGATCGCGTATCGCGCCGAGCGGGCGATGGTGTCGGCGGACATGCACCCTTTCACCAGGTAGTCCTGGGCGCCGGCCCGCAGGGCGTCCAGGCCGATCTGCTCATCTTCCACGCCCGTCAGCACCACCACCGGCAAATGCGGCAGCGCGCCGACCGCCTGGCGCACCGTGCCCAGCCCGCTGCTGTCCGGCAGGGTCAGGTCCAGGAGCACCAGGTCGAAGGACTCGCGCTGAGCCAGCTCCACGCCGTCGGCCAGCCGCTGCCGCATGGACAGCTCAAAGGCGCCGCCGGCGCCCTTGAGAACTTCCGCCAGCAGCACCGCGTCGGCCTGGTTGTCTTCGATCAACAAAATCTTCCGCACGATTTGCCTGCGGCAAGGGCCGCCCTCGCAAGGGTGTGAACTCACCTACGCATGCGCCGCCGCGTGCGCCGCGATCTGCCGGACGATGTCCTGCAGACGCTTGAATTCATCGGTCTTCACAAAGTACGTGCACAAACCCGGCGTGTACGCCGAGACGACGTGTGTCTCCGAAATGGACGTGGTCAACACCGCCACGGGAATTTCCCGCAAGTCCGGATCGGCCGCCATCTCCACCAGCACTTCCCGGCCGTTTCGCATGGGCAGATTCAGATCGAGCACAAGGATGTCCGGACGGTCCGACTGGGCATACGGCCCCTGGCGGCGGAGAAAACGCATGGCGTCCTCGCCGTTGGAGACCACCTCGACCTTGGCATCCAGGCGGGCCGCGTGCGCCGCTTCACGGAAGAAGACCACATCCGCCAGGTTATCCTCCACCAGCAACATGGCCATAGGGCTCATTCAACCTCCCTGACTTCGGGCCGCCGCGACGGCCCGGCAAATCCTGAAACAACCACACGCCTTCACCAGCGAGCCTCCGGCCGGCAAAGCCCGGTCGTTGCGTCAACCCGTCATTCTACCCGCCTCCAGCGCGCCGCGAAACTCCCCGCCTAGGCCTCGGCCGGCTGCTCCCGCGGCAGCGTGAAGCAAAACGTCGTGCCCGGCGGCGGCGTCGGCTCGATCCAGATCCGACCGCCATGCTGCTCGACGATCTTCTTGCAGATCGCCAGGCCGATGCCCGTGCCGGGATACTTATCGCGGCTGTGCAGGCGCTGAAAGATCAGGAACACCTTCTGGTGATACTGCACGTCAATGCCGATGCCGTTGTCGCGCACGCAGAAAACCCACTGTCGGCCTTCGCCCCGGCAGCCAACATGAATCTGCGGCGTGACGCCGTCACGCCGGAACTTGATGGCGTTGCTCAGGAGGTTCTGAAAAAGCTGCGTCAGCCGCGTGGGGTCGGCCACCACCGCGGGCAGTTCGTCGTGGGTAAGCTGAGCTCCTGCCTCCTCGATCGTGGAACGCAGATTGGCCAGCGCCCCTTCCAGGGCGTGCTGGCACTGCACCTTCTGCCGGCGGACATCGCGCGCGCCGACGCGCGAGAACGACAGCAGGTCCTTGATGAGCGTGCTCATGCGCGCGGCGCCATCCACGATGAAACGCATGAACTGGCTGGCCTGCTCATCAAGATTCTCGCCGTAGCGGCTCTTGAGCAACTGCACGAACCCGCTCACCTGCCGCAGCGGCTCCTGCAGGTCGTGGCTGGTGATATATGCGAATTGCTCCAGTTCGTTGTTGGAGCGGCTGAGTTCCTCGACGGTTCGGCGCAGCACCGCCTCGCTTTGCCGCAGCGAGTCCTCGGCCTTGCCGTGGGCCTCGCGCAGGCGCAGCACGGTAATGCCATACGCCAGGTCGTCGGCCAGGCTCGTCAGCAAGCTGACCTCCGCCGGCGAGAACGGGTCGCTCCGTGGAGAATAGATGGTCAGCGCGCCGAAAACCCGCCCCTCGCTTCGCAGCGGCAGCACGATGGAAGAGGCATAGCCGCGTTTGATCGCCTGCTCGCGCCACGGGGCAAACCGCTCATCGGTCAGCATGTTTCGGCACATGGCCACCTGGCCGGTGCGGATGGCCGTGCCGGTGGGCCCGTGCCCGCGCGGCGTGTCGGCCCAGGTGGGCTGGAGGGTCTCGAGGTAGCCCTCTTCAAAGCCGGCATGGGCTACCGGCACGATGCTTTTCCCCTCATCCTCCTGGGCGTAGCCGATCCAGACCATGCTGTAGCCGCAATCCTCGGCAATGATGCGGCAGACCTCCTGGAGATACTGCAGCTCATCGAGCGCGCGAACGATGGCCTGGCTGGAATTGCTCATCGCCCGCAGCGTCTGGTTGAGCCGCAGCAATTCGGCCTGGCTCTCTTGCAGCGATGTCATCAGCGCCTCGCGCTCGGCCAGCAGACGGGCCAGCTTGAGATTGCTGAAGCTCGTCTGCGACAGGGTGTGCGCCAGCTTCATGAAAAAGGCCATGCCGGTATTGATCGCCTCGCGGCTTAAGCGCGGCACGCGGTCCAGGGCCTCGAGATACGGCTTTTCGTCGAACCCGAACTGGCGCGCCTGGGCCAGGAATTCTTCCCGGTCCACCTGTTCATCGTCGAAGAAGAACTGGCCCGAGAACAGGTTGCCCACGTGCCGGTCGCGCAGCATGATGGGCGTGACGACATCCCACATGCGGTTCTTGCACTTATAGAGCTTGAACTGACCCGGCTCGACGCCCTGGGTCAGCACCGTGTCGCTT
This sequence comes from Phycisphaerales bacterium, assembly GCA_003171335.1. GTDB lineage: Bacteria > Planctomycetota > Phycisphaerae > SM23-33 > FEN-1343 > FEN-1343. Next base: position 34,651 of record PMYD01000025.1, on the reverse strand, counting down.
TCCAGGCAATGCCGGCAGGTCTGCGGGTTGGCCCGGTGGAAATTCGTGCAGATCTCCTGCCAGCCCACGCCCGCCAGCATCCTGCCTTTCAGGTCCATGATGCTCACGGGAATCCGCGCCAGGCGGTAGAAATCTTCCAGCATCGACTGCATGGCCGGCGCGTCGATCAAATCGGCCAGGTCCAGCGTCTCGATGTCGCCTTCGGGGGACAGGATACTCTCCAGCTTGGCGCGGACCCGCTGCTCGCCCTGGGCCAGCGCCTGCTGGGCGCGGCGCTTCTCCGTGACATCGTGAAACACCAGCACCACGCCGGTCACCTTGCCGGCGGCATCCGTAATGGGGGCGGCGCTGTCCTCGATGGGAATTTCGCGCCCCTGGCGGGTCACCAGCGCCGTGTGATTGGCCAGGACCACCACCTTGCCCTCGCGCAGCACACGGCCGGCGATGTCCTCGCCGCTCTGGTGCGTCCGCTCATCGACGATGCGAAACACATCCTGGATCGGCCGGCCCAGCGCCTCGCCCTCTTCCCAGCCGGTCAGCTTCTGGGCCACCGGGTTGAGGAAGCTGATCTTGGCCTGGTTATCCGCCGCCAGCACGGCATCGCCGATACTGGTCAACGTGACCCGCAGCCATTCGTTGGCGCGGGCCAGCTCGCTTGTGCGCTGGGCCACCAGATCCTGCAGCCGGTCGCGCGTGCGCCGGTACAGACCGGCCACCACGCTCATGAAGATGCCCATGCCCGAAAAGAAGGCCAACCCCACGGCGTCAATTGGGATGGCGACGGCAAAACTGCCGCGCGGTTCCAGAAGCCAGAACGCCGCCAGCAGCGCCGACAGGAAGGTCGACAAAAAGCCGGGGCCAAAGCCCCACAGCAGCGCCACGAGCATCACGGCCGGGTAGAAGGTAATGTACGTTGGCAGGCCCCGCCCGGCGAGGGCCTCGATCGCCAGGCGCACCCCATAGGCTACCCCGACGGCGACGACAGCCATGACGTATCGCGCCAGCACATTGGACAAGTTGTCTTTGGGCTTCAGGGGCAGTTTACGCTCCGGTTCTGTGGCGAGCGTTAAAGCAAGATGGGCTGCAATCCCAGCGGTTGACTGCTCATCCCAGGCACCACGCATGCCTGAGTCTTCTGGTTTGAGGATACATCTCAGTCCAGCCCAATTCCACCCCCCTGCGTGGCACTCTAAAGGTTTTCATCCGCCGGAAGGAACAGCCGCAAACGCCGCAAAATGGACTGGTTCCATCATCCTTCACCGTCTGCATGGGCGCCGAACGGAGCAACTGCGGAAGTTCCTCAGTTGGTCTTTCCGACTTCCGGCAGCCGGCCGTTACAGATAATGGAACTGCGGAAGTTCCTCAGTTGGTCTTTCCAACTTCCGGCAGCCGACGTTACAGATAATGGAACTGCGGAAATTCCTCAGTTGTTCTGTCCGAAACCACGCATAATCCATTACAGATAATGGAATTGTGGAAACTCCGCAGTTGCCGTTTCCGTCACTCCGCACCGGACCATGCGGACATGTTGCTCTAAACGCTCTTCAATTGCCAATTCTTCGCGCCGCCGCACGGCCGTTCAACGGCCGCGCGGACAGCCCTCATCGACTAACCAGTTCCAGTAGAACCGGTTCGCGCCTCGATGGCATCAATCACACCACGGCTATAATACCACGCAATACTATCTTGTCAAGCCATTTTTTCTCGTCGGCCGGTGATTTGCGGTGGGAAATCTGCCGCTCCGGCAGCCACGCGCAAGGGGAGGATTCTTTCCGAAACGCGTGGTTGCACAAAGACGCAACCACGGCACCCAGCCACGCCCAAGGGGGGGATTCTTTCCGAGACGCGTGGTTGCACAAGGACGCAACCACGGCACCCTGCTCTTCTCTGGGGAACGTCGCTACTCGGCGGCGGTGCTGGCGGCCGAGACAATATCGAGGATCTGGCCCACTTGGAGCGTCCTGGCCGGCGAGAGGTGCAGGCCGGCCTGCTCGGCCTGGTCCACCAGGCCCGTCAGCAGTTGGGGGCTGGCCAGGGCCGAGGCCGGCTCCAGGGCCGCCACGGTTCCCAGCAGCCACACGAGCCGTCGCTGCGAGGTGGACAGCTTCAACTGGTCGCAGGCCAGGCGCAAGAGCGCCCGGGATGAGGGCTCGCGGCCGCGCTTCTGCTGCCAGCGCCACACGCCGTAGACCGAAGCGCTCATGATCGCCGCCCCCGCGACAACCAGCAGCACCACGGGCGAATAGCGATCCTCCGTGCGGACGGACTTGCGGATGACGCTGAAGGCCTTGCCCAGGGCCTGAACGCTGCCTGCATCGTTCGCATCGCTGGCGCCATTCGCGGCCGCCAGGAGCGGACTAAAAGCGATGAGCCCGCGCGCCACCAGCGCCACACACGCATATCCCAGCGCCGCCATCATGCGCCCGCCTCCTGGGTTTGGGGCATATCGAGCAGCCGGCGAACGCTGGCGGCGCGGGCGCGGACCTTGGCGTCGGTATCGCGAATGGCCAACTGATCCAGCACGGTTGACGCTCCCGCGTAGCGCAGCATCTTCACCACCCACAGGGCGCTGAGCCGATGGGCCGCGCGGGTGTCGGTGAGCATGGCCGTCAACGCCTTGGGGCCGGCGGGATGCCCGGCCTCCAGCAGCCATTTGATGGCGTTGGCCCGCGTGCGATTGTGCGCGCTGTCCATCTTGTCGGCCACGATGGAGGCAGCGCCGCCGCCAGCCGCCAAAGCCTCGACGGCGTTGGCCTGCACGCGCTCATCGTCATCATGCAGGCAGCGGGCCAGCGTGGAGCGGGCGTCGAAGGTTTTCACATCGGCCAGGGCCATCGCCGCCGCCGAGCGGATTGTGCGGCCGGCGTGCCGGGCCAGTTGGCACAACGTGTTGCCGAATCGGTCCACCATGCCCAGTTGCCGCACCATCTGCACGGCCTGGAGCTGCTCGCTGACTTCGGGGCTGAACAGCCGTGCGGCCAGGTGGTCGGCCAGCCGGCCATCCAGCTTTTGCAGCGCCGCGCCGGCCTGCTGACGAACCTCGCCATCGAGCCGATTGTAGTTTCGCCAGTACCGGTCGAACCCGCCGGCGCCGAGGTACTCGCTGATCATCGAGTGGACCGGCTCTTCCAGGTTGGGCAGCACCTCCAGCAGGTGGCCCATGAGCTGGCTATCCGGTCCGCCCGAGACGATCTTCGCCGCCGCCAGCGACTGCACCTGGCTGGAGCGGCTGTGCAGGGCCATCAGCAGCAGTTCGGGGGCATCGGCCCGCTCGGACAGCAGGATCGGCAGTGCCGCCTGGGCCAGCGCGGCCTCGCCCGAAAGCGCCAGCGCCAGCAGCATGTCCTTGAACTTGCGGGCAATGCCCGTGGCCATGGCCATGCGCAAGGCCCCGCCCTGGAGGTCGGAGGGCAGCTCGGTCAGGCCGTTGGGGTCCTCCGTCACGGCCCGCAGGTTTCGAATCGCCGCCAGCGCCCCCGAGACGTTTTTGAGGCTCAGCCAGTGCTCGTGCTGGCCAAGCTGGCCCAGCGCGGGCCAGTCGCAGTGGGCGATATGGGCCCGCGCCACCGGAGCGAGCTGGCTGTATTGCAGGCACGACAGCACGAACCCGGCGCTGGCCGAGCCATCCATCTTTCGCAGCACGATCGTCAGCGGCGCCACGAGGTGTTGCAGCGGATCGTTGAACTGGTCAAGCACCTCCTGCGGGCACTGGAAGCCCAGCAGGACGGCCGCCTCGACGGTGTCGTCGAGCTGGTGGGCGCGGAAGGTGGATATGGCCGCCATCACCGCCGGCCGCAGGTGCAGGGTGGCCGCGTCGGGATCGCCGGCATGCTGGCGGACGATCTGGCAAAGCGCCTGTGCGGCCTGCTTGCGGACCAGCTCGGAATTGTCGTTGACGGTGGTGGCCAGCAGATAGGCGTAATTCGGCTGGCAGGCCTCGGCCAGCAGCTCCACCACGCACAGCCGCACCGCCGGCTCCTTGGCGGCCAACCCCACGCGGGCCACCGGCTCAAGCAGGGATGGCTCGGTGCAGAGCATCTTGCGGGCCGGCTCGTGCATGGCCGGCAGCATGCTGGCGATGTGTTGGCGCGTGGCCTCCTCGGCCCGCCCCAGCAGCCGCCGCAGCACCGCCGCCTGCACGACGCCGTCGCTCTTTTCCAGCGCCCACGCCAGCGCGCGGCCGGCCGCGGGTCCGGGGGTTTTGCCCAGCAGATCAAGCAGCGCAGGGTTATAGCGGGCGCCGTCCATGGCCTAAGGCAATTATCGGATACGCGGCTGCAATTGCTTGAATGTTAAGGACATGGAGGAACCGCCAATACGGTCGGCAAGGTGGCATGCCCTCGCGGACGGGGCGAAGCACCGGACGGGTGGGCATGGGTTTTTTCTTTGCGGGCAGACATGCCCACCCACCTTGGCCGCCCCCGGCGGCCGGCGGCGTGAGGGCATGCCACCTCATCCACATTTCTGGCGTGCATCCGCCGGCCGGCAAGCGCCAAAAAGTTGGCCCATCCGGCTGCCGCGTGTGGTAAGCTTTTTCGCGCGGCAGCGAGGAAAGCGATGATGGCAAAAGCCAGTCCCCAGGTCGTGAGCACTACTGCTACTGCTACTGCTAAATCATCCCCCCCACCGGCGCAAGGTCCGCGCCCGTGGCGGCTGGCCGTGGGGCTCATTGCCGCCGCCGCCGTGCTGGGGGGGGTGGGGCTGGACCACACGTACCTGTGGGATGATGAGTCCCTGGTGGGCATCATCGCCTCGAACCTGCTGAAGACCGGTCACTTGACCGGCTGGGACGGCCGCAATTTGCTGGCCTTCCGCAACGGCGCGCTGCTGGATGACAACCTGCGGCCGATCAACTCGCCGCTGGATTTTTACGTGGCCGCCGGCTCCATGGCCCTGCTGGGCAAATCGACCTTCGCCGTGCGGCTGCCGTTTCTCTTAGCGGGCCTCGCGGCGTTAGGCGTGTTCTGGCGGCTGGTGCGGCGGGAACTGCCCACCGGGCCGGCCGGCCTGTACGCGCTGGCGCTTCTGGCGCTGTCGCCGGCGTACCTGCTGAATATCCGCCAATGCCGCTACTACGCCCTGGCGGCGCTGCTGCCGGTGGCCATGTTCTGGGCGTACCGGCGCTGCCTTGACCGCGGGCGGCTGCGGTATTTCCTGCTTTTGGGCGTGCTGACGGCGCTGCTCTTTTACGCCAACTACCTGCTGGCGGTCTTCGCCGTGGCCCTGGCGGCGTATCACCTGATCTTCCACCGGCATAGCTGGCCGCTACGGCAGTTGTGGAAGCCGGCGGCGGCGGCCGCACTGGCGGCGGCGGGGACGGCGCCCTACACGCTGGTGTATCACGCCTGGCGGCGGCCCGATGTGGTGCCCGACCAGATCCCCTGGCTCACCCACCACGGCATCCTGCTGTGGCGCAACCTGCTGGGCCTGAACTTCCAGACGTATCTGCCCTGGATGCTGGCCCTGCTGGGCCTGGTGCTGATTCTTATCCTGCGCCGCCGGCGGCCAGTCGGCACAGCCGAGGGCGGCCCTGCCACATTGGTGCGGCCCGCGGTACAGTGGGCCACATTGGGCCTGCTGTACGTGGTTCTGCTGTCGGCGGCCTCCTATCAGCCGCTGGTGAAGGGCATCGACACCGCCGATGTGCGGTACCTCATTCCCGCCGCCCCGTTTTTCGCCGGTTTCTGCGGCGCGGTGCTGGGCATGCTCCACGGCCTGCACCGGCTCTGGGGCCGCCTGGCCGCCGGCGCCCTGCTGGCTCTGGCCGTGTGCACCACGGCGCTGACGGCCGGCCTGCCCTCGAGCAAGGTCGCCTGGCTCCTGCCCGCGTATGTTAAAGAGATTTCCCACCCCTACCCCACGTCGTATTCGAAGGCCTGCGACTTCCTGGAACTCCACGCGCAGCGCGATGATGTGGTACTCGCCATCCCCGACTTCTGCAACTACCCGCTGATGTTCTACCAGGGCGATCGTGTCCGCATGGGCTGCCTGCTGAATGAAAACACACACCTGCCCGCGCAGAAGATCCGCCAGCTTCACGCCCCGCTCCAGGGCGGGGAAAACTTCCCGGACTGGCTCATCGCCTTCGGCGCCCAGCCCGAGCTGAAGCAGTACATGGATTTCTTCTCCCGGCCGCACCAGGGTCTCAATGGACCCACCCGCTACCAGTACCGGTTGGTCCAGCGGCTGGATACGGTCTGGCTCGACCAGAGCCGGCCGGAACTGGAAACGCACAGCTTCGGCCCGTTCAAAGACTACGACCCCCGGACGCAGGCGGTATACGTGTACCAGAAAACGCCTTGACGCCCCCAAGCGCGGGGCGCAACCAGGAAATTTCCGGAGTCGATCTCCCCTTCAGTTCATTCCCGTAACGAACTGATTGGCTGCCAGGCCCAACTCAAATCCGAATTCTCGGAGTTGATCTTCATTCAGTTCATGCTCTGCATGAACTGATTGCTGCCATGACCGCCGGAACACAGCTCAACTCCGAAATTTTCGGAGTTGACTGCGGAAAACCACAGTTGACCCCAGCGCGACTCCGAACCGATTGGAGTCGCTTCCGGGAATTCCAGGCGTGACGGGGGCGCGACTCCGACAATGTCGGAGTCGACTGGAGAAGTTCTCCACTTGGACGGCCGCCCGACCCCAAATCTTTTGGAGTCGCATCCGGAAATCCCAGACCTGAGGGGGGCGCGACTCCGACAATGTCGGAGTCGACTGGAGAAATTCTCCAGTTGGAGCCCAGCGCGACTCCGAACCGTTTGGAGTCACATCGGAAATTCCTGATCTGAGAAGCTTCTTGCCGGAACGCCAACTGAGGAAATTCCTCAGTTGAATTCCCGCGCCAAAATACGTAACATGTTTTCCTTAAGTAACTTACAATATTCTGACCCTCCCTGCCGCCCGGCAATGCCGTCCGAATCACGCAAAAAGATGCTTGACGTCCTGGCCCCGGTGGCATATAAAGGTTGTGAAAGCTTTCACAGCGTTTGCGATTTAACAACGCTGGGGCGTTGCCTGGTTCACAAGCTGCAACGCCGAACGACCGATGATGAAGCGAGCCGGAACAGGTTCGGCCACAGGCTAAAAGCCTGTGCCACCAAACTTAGGCCACAGGCTGAAAGCCTGGGCCACCAACCGGCCCAGCCGTGCCCGCCGGCCGGCTGCGAGGAGCGATGCGAAAACGCTCCTCCAGAAGGCCGGTTTTTTTCAGGTACCAAAGTCAGCGGAAGGATGGCCACGATGGTAGAGCCGGACATTGAACCGATTCTCGCGCGGCACCCCGGGGCGGGGCGTGAGACGCTCATCCCCATTCTCCAGGAGATCCAGACCGCGCACGGGTACCTTTCCAAGGATGTCATCATGCGGGTGGGCAAGCACCTCAACTTGCCCACGAGCAAGATCTATGGCGTCGCCACGTTTTACAACCAGTTCCGCTTCACGCGGCCGGGCAAGTATCACGTGCAGGTGTGCCGCGGCACGGCCTGTCACGTGAAAGGCTCGCTGTCGGTGCTGGAGGCGGTGGTGAAGGAGCTGAAGATCAGTCCCGGTCAGACGACCCGGGATGGGCTCTTCTCGCTCGAGGTGGTGGCCTGCATGGGCGCCTGCGGCCTCTCGCCGGTGGTGAACATCAACGGCGAGTTCTACGCCAAGGTCACGCCGCGCAAGTGCACACGAATTCTCCAGGACTGCCGTCATCAGGAACACGCCAATGCCGGATGCTAATACCGCTGCCGTGGCTTTTGATCGTTGCTGGCTGGGCGCTCGGCCGGTCTCGCCCGAGCTCTTGGACTGGATTCCCGCCGGCCCGCTGGCCGCCGCCAAGAGCGCGGGGGCCGATGTGCTGGCCGGGCGGCTGTCGGCCCTGCGCCGCCAGGATGTGGCCAAGCCGGTGATCTTCATCGGCACCGGCACGTGCGGCCTGGGCGCTGGGGCGGGCAAAACGCTCGCCGCCGTGCGCGAGTACATCGCCAAGGGCAATCTCGATGCCGAGGTGATCGAGGTCGGCTGCATCGGCCTGTGCTCGGAAGAGCCCCTGCTCGATGTGCAGATGCCCGGCCGCACGCGCATCTGCTTTGGAAATGCCACGGCCGACAAGGTCGAGGCCGTGCTCAAGGCGGTGCTGGTCGATGCCAAGGTCGCCGAGGGCGCGGCGCTGGGCCAGTTCCGGCAGGAAGGGCTCTTGCTAAAGCCCTGGGACCAGGTGCGCTATCTCGACGAGCACCCGTTCCTCATCCGCCAGCGGCGCGTGGTGCTGGCCACCAGCGGCCTGTTGGACCCGGGAAGCATCGATGAATACATCGCCTGGGGCGGCTACTCGGCCGTGGCCAAGGTGCTGGGCAAGATGACGCCCGAGGAAGTCTGCGACCAGGTGGAAGCCAGCGGCCTGCGCGGCCGCGGCGGCGGCGGGTTCCCCACTGGCAAGAAGTGGAAATTCGCCCGCGCCTCCCAGGCGAACCAGAAATATCTCATCTGCAACGCCGACGAGGGCGACCCCGGCGCGTTCATGGACCGGGCCGTGGGCGAGAGCGATCCGCACCGGCTGCTGGAAGGCATGCTCATCGCGGCCTACGCCATCGGCGCGTCCAAGGCGTACATCTACATCCGCGCCGAGTACCCCGTGGCCATCCGCCGCCTTCAGCAGGCGATGGCCCAGGCGCGGCAGTACCGGCTGATCGGCGAGAACGTGCTGGACAGCGGCTTCTCCCTGGAGATCGTCATCAAGCAGGGCGCCGGCGCGTTCGTGTGCGGCGAGGAAACGGCGCTCATCCACAGCATCGAAGGCCGGCGCGGCATGCCGCGGCCGCGGCCGCCCTACCCGGCGGTCAAGGGCCTGTTCGGCAAGCCCACGGTCATCAACAACGTGGAGACGCTGGCGAATCTGCCCCTTATTCTTGACATTGGCCCGCAGTGGTACGCCGCCATGGGCACGGCCAGCTCCAAGGGCACCAAGGTGTTCGCCCTCTCGGGCATGGTCCGCCGCACCGGCCTGGTGGAGGTGCCCATGGGCACCACGCTGCGGCAGGTGGTGTTTGATATCGGCGGCGGCATTCCCAACAACAAGGCGTGCAAAGCCGTGCAGATCGGCGGGCCCTCCGGCGGCTGCGTGCCGGAAAAAGAGCTGGATATTCCGACCGATTACGAGGCGCTCAAGAAGTTTGGGACCATCATGGGTTCGGGGGGCCTGGTGGTGGTTGATCAGGCGACCTGCATGGTCGATTTCGCCAAGTTCTTCATGGAGTTCATCCAGTCGGAGAGCTGCGGCAAGTGCATTCCCTGCCGCGAAGGCACCAAGCGCATGCTGGAAATCCTCCAGGCGTTGACGCGCAGCCCGCGCCAGGAGAGCCCCTTCGACAGCCTGCTGCGGGTGCAGGGCATCATGCACCTGGAGCGGCTGGGCGAGATGATCAAGGCCACCAGCCTGTGCGGCTTAGGTCAGACCGCCGCCAACCCGGTGCTGAGCACGCTGAAATGGTTCCGCGCGGAATACGAGGCGCATGTCTTCGAGCGCCGCTGCCCCGCCGGGGCGTGCAAGAGCCTGGTGGGCGCGCCCTGCCAGAACGCCTGCCCCGCCGGCACGGAAGTGTGGCGGTACGTGGCCCACATCGGCCGCGGCGAATACGAGGAGGCCTACCGGGTGATCCGGCAGAGTAACCCGTTCCCCTCGGCCTGCGCCCGCGTGTGCCATCACCCGTGCGAGCACGCCTGCCGCGCCGGCTCAACCGGCGGTGAGTCGGTGGCCGTGCGTACGCTCAAGCGGTTCGTCGTGGACCACGTCAGCCCCGGCGTCGGTACGCCCGCGGTGGCGCCGGCGGCGGCCAATGCGGCGAAGATCGCCGTCATCGGCGCGGGGCCATCGGGCCTCACGGCCGCCAACTGCCTGTCGCTGATGGGCCATCGCGTGACCGTCTTTGAGCGCGAGGCCAAGCCCGGCGGCATGCTGGTGGGCGCCATCCCGGCGTACCGGCTGCCGCGCGATCTGTTGCGGCGGGAGATCGATGCGCTGACCAATCCCAACGTCGAGATCCGCTACAACACGGCACTGGGCCGCGATTTCAGCCTGGACGACCTGCTGGCCCAGGGTTTTAGCGCGGTCTATGTGGCCACGGGCGCTCATAAGTCCAAGAAGCTTGATCTAGCCGGCGAGGATGCCCGCGGCGTCATCCCGAGCATGACCTTCCTCAAGGCCCATAACCTGCACGGGCAGGAGCTGGCGCACGGGCGGGTGGGCGTGATCGGCGGCGGCAACTCCGCCATGGATGCCGCCCGCGTGGCCCTGCGGCAAAAAGGCGTCACCAGCGTCACGGTGCTGTACCGCCGCACGCGCGAGGAGATGCCGGCTTACCACGAAGAGGTCGAGGCCGGGCTGCAAGAGGGCGTCAAGCTTGAAGAGCTGGTCGCCCCGCTGGCCGTGCACACGAAAGATGGCAAGCTCACCGGCCTGCGCCTGCAGCGCAACAAGCTGGGCGAGCGCGATGCCTCCGGAAGGCAACGGCCCGTGCCGATCGCCGGCTCGGAATTCGACCTGGAGCTGGACACGCTGGTCGTGGCCATCAGCGAGGAGCCCGAGACCGAGGGTCTCGAACAATTGACGCTTACGCGCTGGGGCTCGGTGGCGACCAACGGCGAGAGCTTCCAGACCAGTCGCACGGGCATCTTCGCCGGCGGCGACGCCGTGACCGGGCCGGCCACCGTCATTGCGGCGGTGGGCACCGGCAAGCAAGCGGCGGCCATGATCGACCGGTTCGTCCGCGGCAAGGCCATGCGCGTGCTGCCCAAGGCCATCGTGCCGGGGGTGTACGTGGCGCCCGTGGCGGGCGGCGGCGACGATGAGGAGTCGGAGACAATCGTCGAGCGCGTCAAGTGCCCCGAGCTGCCCGTGGGCCAGCGCAAGTGCACCTTCGCCGAGGTCGAGCTGTGTATCAGCGAGGCGGATGCCGTCAAGGAGGCCCGCCGCTGCCTGCGCTGCGACCTGGAGTTCACGCAACCGGATTAAGAGTAGCATGGGCGTCCCGCCCATGAGTGCCACGGGCGTCTCGCCCGTGGAAACTGAGAAGAAACGGCCGGATCACGGGCAAGATGCCCGTGCGACTCACGGGCGAGACGCCCGTGCCACGGTAACGAGGATATGGCATGACTACTTTTCTAGCGGACGGCCGCGAGATTGCGGCCAAGCCGGGCGAGACGATTCTGCTGGCGCTGCGGCGCGAGGGCATTCACGTGCCCACGCTGTGCCACATGGACGGGCTGGCGCCCAGCGGCGCCTGCCGGCTGTGCGTGGTCGAGGTGGAAGGCACGGGCAACCTGGTCACCGCCTGCTCCTGCCCGGTGAGCGAAGGGCTGAAGATCCGCACCCGCACCCCGCGCGTGCTGGAGGCCCGGCGGACCATCGTGGAACTGCTCCTGAGCAACCACCCCGACGACTGCCTGTACTGCCCGCGCGGCGGCAAGTGCGAACTGCAACACCTGGCGATGGACCTGGGCGTGCGCCAGCGGCTGTATCGCGGCGCCAAGAGCAAACGTGAGCTGGATGTCTCCAGCCCCTCCATCCTGCGCGACCCGAGCAAGTGCATCCTGTGCGGCCGGTGCGTCCGCATGTGCGAGGAATACCAGACCGTCTCGGCCGTGGATTTCATCGCCCGCGGCAGCCGGGCGTTCGTGGGCACGGCGTTTAACGCCGGGCTCAACCTCTCCAGTTGCATCAACTGCGGGCAGTGCATCCTGGTCTGCCCGACGGGCGCGCTGTCCGAGCGCTCCAGCCTCGACGCCGTGGTGGCGGCCCTGGCCGACCCGACCAAGCTGGTCATCGCCCAGCATGCCCCGGCGGTCTCCGTGAGCCTGGCCGAGGAAGTCGGCTTAAAGCCCGGCACGGACGTGGACGGCAAGATGGTGGCCGCCCTGCGCCGCGTGGGCTTTGACCGCGTTTTTGATACCTCGTTTGCCGCCGATCTGACCATCATGGAAGAGGCCAGCGAGCTGGTGCATCGCGTCACCACCGGCGGCGTGCTGCCCATGATGACCAGTTGCTCGCCCGGCTGGATCAAATTCGTGGAGCAGTTCTACCCGGAGTTCATCCCCAACCTCTCCACGTGCAAGAGCCCCCAGCAGATGATGGGGGCGATCATCAAGAGCTTCTTCGCCCAGCGCGAGAACATCGAGCCGGGCAATATCGTGAGCGTGTCGATCATGCCCTGCACGGCCAAGAAGTTCGAGTGCGCGCGGCCGGAGATGCAGCCCAACCACGTCCCCGATGTGGACTACGTGCTGACCACCCGCGAGCTGGGCCAGTTGCTGCGGATGTTCGGCGTGAACCTGGCGGCCCTGGAGGCCGAGGCGGCCGATACGCCCTTCGGCGAGCGCACTACCGCCGGCAAGATTTTCGGCGCCTCCGGCGGCGTCATGGAGGCGGCCGTCCGCACGGCGTACTACCTGATCACCGGCCAGGAGATGGGCGATTTGAAGATCCAGCCGCTGCGCGGCATGAAGGGCATCAAGGAGCTTCGCACCACCATCGGCACGCTGGACGTCGGCGCCGCCGTCGCCAGCGGCCTGGGCAACGCCCGCCAGCTCTTGGACCAGTTGCGGGCCGGGCGCAAAGACCTCCAGTTCATCGAGATCATGACCTGCCCCGGCGGCTGCATCAACGGCGGCGGCCAGCCCATCGGCGCCGACCTCGAGTCGGTGCGGGCGCGCATGCAGGCCCTGTACAAGATCGACCGCGATGAGCCGCGCCGCGTCAGTCACGCCAACCCCTGGATCACGCGGCTGTACGACGAGTTCCTGGGCAAGCCCCTGGGCGAGAAGAGCCACCACCTGTTGCACACGCACTACCATAAGCGGGAAGTTCCCCTGTAAGGATTGCCAATTGCCAATTGCAAATTGCAAATTGAAGAGCTGCGGCGAGGCGCCGCGCCGATCAAGCGGCACTTCCTGCGGAAGAGTTTTTAATTGGCAATTTGCAATTGGCAATTTGCAATCGAACTGAGAGACATTTGAAAATGAACAGCAAGCCCAGAATCTTGATTGTGGATGATGACGAAGACATCGTTTCCCAACTCACCTTGGTGCTCCAGGCCGACGGCTACGAGGTGCAGGCCGGCCACAGCCAGCGCCAGGGCGAGGAGCTGCTCTTAGGCCAAAAGCCCGACCTGGCCATCCTGGACCTGATGATGGAGCAGATGGACAGCGGCTTCGTGCTGGCCTACCACCTCAAGCGCGTGCACGGGGATGTGCCGGTCATCCTGCTGACCTCCGTCGCCGCCGCCACGGGCCTGTCGTTCGTGCCCAACGATGAAGACGCCAAGAGCTGGGTCAAGGCCGACCTGATCCTCGATAAACCCGTCCGCGCTGAGCAGATCCGCGCGGAGGTCGCCCGGCTGCTGGGCGACAAGGCCTGCGCGCCAAACGACAGCTAGAAGAGATTGCCAATTGCGAATTGCAAATTGCCAATTCAGGGACACCGGATCGCCACTCACTGCCCACAGCGGCGGGAGGTTCGGAGTTCCCCAATTTGCAATTTGCAATTTGCAATTCGCAATTCCTTCAGCAATACGCCCGAGGTTGTCATGACCTCCGCCACCCATCTCGTCCAGACCGCCAAAGAGCGCTGCCGGGTGTGCTACACCTGCGTGCGGGAGTGCCCGGCCAAGGCCATCCGCATCGGCAAGGGCCAGGCCGAGGTGCTGGCGGAACGCTGCATCGGCTGCGGCAACTGCGTCCGCGTGTGCAGCCAGAAGGCCAAGGTCGTCCTGGACTCCACCGTTCACGTCCGCACGCTGCTGGCGGGGGGTGAGCCCGTGGTCGCCGTGCTGGCGCCCAGCTTTCCCGCGGAGTTCACCGAGTGCTCCTGGCGGCAGTTGGTGGGCATGATTCGCGAGCTGGGGTTCGCGGCCGTGCATGAGGTGGGCTTCGGGGCCGACCTGGTGGCCGACCGCTACCGCAAGCTGCTGGAAGCCTCGGCCGGCCGGCGGTACATCGCCACAAGCTGCCCGGCGGTCGTGGCGTTCGTGGAAAAATATCACCCCGACCTGGTGGACGCCCTGGCGCCGATCGTCTCGCCCATGGTGGCCATCGCCCGCGCGCTGCGCCGCGGCCGGCATGACAAGCTGCGCGTGGTGTTCATCGGACCCTGCGTGGCCAAAAAGGGCGAGGTGGATAACCCACACCTCACCGGCGAGGTGGATGCCGCGCTGACATTTCCCGAGCTGCGGGCGATGTTTCAGCAGACGGGCATCGTCCCTAAGCCGGCGGCGCAGGATGATTTTGATGCGCCGCACGCGGGCCTTGGGGCGCTGTTTTCCATCAGCCGCGGCCTGCTGCAGGCGGCCGACATCCACGAGGATCTGCTCGAAGGCCACGTCGTCGCCGCCGACGGCCGCACGGATTTTGTGGATGCGATCAAGGAATTCGAGACCGGCGACCTGGACGCGAGGCTGCTGGAGCTCTTAGCCTGCAAGGGCTGCATCACTGGCCCGGGCATCTCCCCCGAGACCCCGGTCTTCTTCCGCCGGGCGCGCGTGGCCGAGTACGTCCGCCAGCGGCTGCGCCATTTCGACCAGGCCCGCTGGCAGCGCGACATGGAGAGCCTGGCCGACCTGGACCTGTCTCGCACTTACACCGCGCAGGACCAGCATATCAGCGTGCCGTTTGAAGAGGAGGTCCGGCAGATCCTGGCGCGCATCGGCAAGCAGACCGCCGCCGATGAGCTGAATTGCGGCGCCTGCGGCTACGACACCTGCCGCGAGCACGCCGTGGCCATCTTCAAGGGCCTGGCCGAGACGGAGATGTGCCTGCCGTACACGATCGACCAGCTCCACACCACCGTCACGCAGTTGGCCGAGTCGCATAAGGAACTTGCCAGCGCCCAGGAGGCGCTGATGCAGTCGGAGAAGCTGGCCAGCATGGGCCAGCTCGCCGCGGGCATCGCGCATGAGGTGAATAACCCGCTGGGCATCGTGCTGATGTACGCGCACCTGCTGCTGGAAGAGCACGCCGGCAATGAGCAACTGCGCCAGGACATGAGCGTGATCACCGAGCAGGCCGACCGCTGCAAGCGCATCGTCTCCGGTCTGCTGCACTTTGCCCGGCAGAACAAGGTGCTGCTCCAGCCGGTCAGCCTGCGCCAGCTTATTCAGCGGGCGCTGCGCTCGGTGAATATTCCAGACTCCATTCGCCTGGAAACGCACGTGGACCTGAGCGAAGATGACGATGAGGCGGACCTCGACGCCGACCAGATGATCCAGGTGCTCACCAACCTGCTGACCAACGCCGTGGCAGCCATGGAGGCCGGCGGCACGTTGACCCTCCGCGCCGGCGGCGATGAGGATAAAGTCACGCTGGCCGTCAGCGATACCGGCGTGGGTATTCCCAAGGAAAACCTGACGAAGATCTTCGAGCCGTTCTTCACGACCAAGCAGATCGGCGTGGGCACCGGCCTGGGGCTGGCGGTGGCGTATGGCGTGGTGAAGATGCATCGCGGCGACATCCAGGTCACCTCCAACGCCGACAAGGCCGCCGGGCCGACGGGAACGACTTTCGCCATTACGCTGCCACGCAGGGAAGGAAAAGAATGAGGGATTTCAAATTTCAAATTTCAAATTTAACTGCCGGAAACAGCGGGAGTGGTGGCACAGGCTTTCCAGCCTGTGACGGCCAGAATCCACAGGCTGGAAAGCCTGTGCCACCAAAGTTGAAATTTGAAATTTGAAATCGAAAAGAACAGAGGCACTCACTATGAACAGCCCCCTTCAAGTCCTCGTGGTCGACGATGAGCCTGGCATGCGCCAAGGCGTTAAGCGGGCGCTGCGCGATTTCACCGTCCGCTTGCGCGAAATCAACGGGGACGTGCACTTTGAAGTCGCCGAGGCGGCCACCGGCGAGCAGGCGCTCGAGTCGATCGCGTCCCAGGCCCCTGACATCCTGCTGCTGGACCACAAGCTGCCGGGCATGAGCGGTTTGGACGTGCTGGGTAAGCTGGCCGATGGCGAGCAGGACGTGCTGACGGTGATGATCACCGCCTACGCCTCGCTCGACACGGCCGTGGCCGCCACGAAGCGCGGCGCGTACGACTTTCTTGCCAAACCCTTCACGCCCGATGAACTCAAAGGCGCGGTGCGCAAGGCGGCCAAGCACCTGCTGCTCCAGCGCGAGGCCCGCCGGCTGGCCCAGGAGAAGCGTCAGGTGCGCTTCCAGTTTCTTTCCGTGCTGGCCCACGAGCTCAAGGCCCCCATCGGCGCCATCGAGGGCTACCTGCGGATCGTTCTGCACCGCCAGGCGGGTAGCGACCAAGCCACGTACGACCAGATGCTCGATCGCTCGCTGTTCCGTTTGACCGCCATGCGCAAGCTCATCCAGGACCTGCTGGACCTGACTCGGATCGAGTCGGGCCAGATGAAACGCGAGCTGGTCGAGCTGGATGTGGCGGCCGTGGCGGCGGAGGTCGTCGAGAGTTTCGCCGGCCAAGCCAGCGAGGCCGGCGTGACGGTGTCTCTGGCCGGCTCTGGGGCCGTGATGACGGCCGACCGGCAGGAGCTGGAGATCATCCTGAACAACCTGATCTCCAACGCGATCAAGTACAACCGCCCCGACGGCCGCGTGGATGTCCAGATCGGCCAGTCGGCGGC
The DNA here is from genome assembly GCA_003171335.1 of Phycisphaerales bacterium. Lineage (GTDB taxonomy): Bacteria > Planctomycetota > Phycisphaerae > SM23-33 > FEN-1343 > FEN-1343. The sequence goes on along the minus strand of PMYD01000025.1, from coordinate 18,029 downwards.
GGCCGTCACCTTGGCCGTGGCCGACACGGGTATCGGCATGTCGGCCGAGGAAATCGGCAAGCTGTTCACCGAATTCGGCCGCATCCGCAACGACAAGACGCGGCGGATCGTCGGCAGCGGCCTGGGCCTGTCCATCGTGAAGAAACTCGCCGCCCTGTACGACGGCGATGTGGCCGCCACCAGCCAGGCGGACGTGGGCACCACGTTTACGGTGACGTTGGGCAAGAGTCTGGTCCCCGGTCTAGTCCCCGGTGCCACGGCTGTCCGCAGCCGTGCGCTGGAATGACCAGAACGCGGAAAGGTCCGCTGGAAGCCAGCGAACCGGTTGCCCTGTTGTCCGCACAGCGCACGGCTGCGGACAGCCGTGGCACCTAAGAACTTGATCCTTTTCGAATGTGTAGCAAGGCAAGGTGTAGTATGGGTGTTCTGGCAAGCATGAAAATGAATGAGCGGGCGAGCGATTTCATCGACGACGCCCACCTGTCGGGCCTGTTGGCCGGCAAGGCCCCCGCGGCAGACCAAGTCCGCGAGATCATCGCCAAGAGCCTGGAGAAGCAGCCGCTGGCCGTCGAGGAGACAGCGGTGCTGCTCCGCGCGGAGCAGCGGGAGTTGATCGAGGAGATCTACGCCGCCGCCAGGCAACTCAAGCGCGATGTGTACGGCAATCGCATCGTGCTCTTTGCCCCGCTCTACATCGGCAACGACTGCGTCAACGACTGCGGCTACTGCGGCTTCCGCTGCTCCAATCGCGCCTCGGTCCGCCGCACGCTGAGTCCCGAGGAGCTCCGCCGGCAGGTCGAGGCGATGGTCCGCGTGGGCCACAAGCGGACGATCCTGGTCTTTGGCGAGCACCCGCGGTACGACGCCGCCTACATCGCCGACTGCGTGAAGCAGGTGTACGAGGTGCGCCTCGGCCACGGCGAGATCCGCCGCGTGAACATCAACGCCGCCCCTCTGGATGTCGAGGGCTACCGCCTCGTCAAAGCCGCCGGCATCGGCACGTACCAGATCTTCATGGAGACCTACCACCACGGCGCCTACGCCCAGTGGCACCCGGCGGGCACGCGCAAGGGCGACTATCTCTGGCGGCTGGATGCCTTGAGCCGCGCCATGGATGCCGGCTGCGACGATGTGGGCATCGGCGCGCTTTTCGGCCTGGCCGACTGGCGCTTCGAGGTGCTCGGCCTGGTCAGCCACGCCCTGTACCTCCAGCACCGCCACGGCGTCGGCCCGCACACGATCAGCTTCCCGCGCCTGCGCCCCGCCGCCGGCACGGACCTGGACAGCCGCTACGCCGTCGATGATGAGCAGTTCAAGCGGCTGATCGCCATCCTGCGGTTATCCGTCCCCTATACCGGGCTGATCCTCACCGCCCGCGAGCCGGCGGCGCTGCGGCGCGAGGTGATGGCCTTTGGGGTCTCCCAGATCGACGCCGGCAGCCGCATCGAGATCGGCGGCTACACCGAGGCGGGCGATGCCCAGGTGATGGAGCGCGAGCAGTTCGAGCTGGGCGATGTCCGCTCGCTCGACCGCGTGATGCGCGAGCTGCTGGATGATGGCTACATCCCCAGCTTCTGCACCTCCTGCTACCGCCTGGGCCGCACGGGCGAGCATTTCATGGAGTTCGCCATCCCCGGCTTCATCCAGCGGCTGTGCACGCCCAACGCGCTGACCACGCTGGAGGAGTATCTCGTCGATTACGCCTCCCCCGCCACGCGGACGGCCGGCGAGCGTTTGGTCGCGGCCGAGCTTGAGAAGATGCCCGAGGATCCCGGCAAAACCCAGCTTGTAGAGAGAATGCGCCGGATTCGGGAGACGCAGGAAAGGGACCTCTACCTGTGAAGAAATCCCAAATCCCAAATTCCAAATCCCAAACAAATCCCAAGCACCAAATTCCAAATGGGAACAAAACGTCCCTGGTGCCACGGCTGCGCCTTCTGCAGCCGTGCGCCAAGACCTGGCAGCGCTGCCAGAGGTCCTGCGGAAGCCAAGGAACCTCTCGTTTACCGACTCACACAGCGCACGGCTGCAAACAACGCAGCCGTGGCACCGGGATGTTTGCTCCCCTTTGGAATTTGGGATTTGGAGCCCCTTCGGCGGTGAGCCGCTCAGGGCGGTCGAACCGTTGTTTGGGATTTGGGATTTGGAATTTGGAATTTGGAGTCCCCGACTGTGGCTGACTTCCGCACAGAAAAAGACCTCCTCGGCGAGCGCGAGGTTCCCGCCGGCGCACTCCACGGCATTTATACCGAACGCGCCCTGGAAAATTTTCCTCTCAGCGGAAGACCCATACATCCTCAGCTCATCCGGGCCTTTGGCGCGGTGAAGCTGGCGTGCGCGCGGACGAATCACGAGCTGGGCAAGTGGGACGATGCCAAGAGCATCGCCATTGAGCAGGCGTGCGCGGAGATGGCCGAGGGCTTGCTGGATGAGCATATCCGCGTCGATGCCCTCCAGGGCGGGGCCGGCACATCGACCAATATGAACGTGAACGAGGTGCTGGCCAATCGCGCGCTGCAGATTCTCGGCCGCAAGCTCGGCGATTACGAGGCCATCAGCCCGCTGGATGACCTGAACCTGCACCAGTCCACCAACGACACGTACCCCACAGCGCTCAAAGTCGCGGCCATCCGCATGCTGCGCGACCTGGAACGCGAGATCACCGCCCTGCTCGAGGCCTTCCAGGTTCAGGAGAAGGCCCTGGCCGATGTGGTCAAAGTCGGCCGCACGCAGATGCAGGATGCCGTCTTGACCACGCTGGGCCGCGAGATGTCCGCCTATGCCGAGGCCTTCAGCCGCGACCGCTGGCGGGTGTACAAGTGCGAAGAGCGGCTGCGCGTGGTGAACCTGGGCGGTACAGCCATCGGCACAGGGCTGGGCGCCCCGCGGCAGTTCATCTTCCGCGCCGTGGAGCATCTGCGCGATATCACCGGCCTGGGTCTGGCGCGGGCGGAGAATCTCGTCGAGGCCACGCAGAATGTGGATGCGTTCGTCGAGGTCAGCGGAATTTTGAAAGCCCTGGCGACCAGCCTCGTAAAAGTTTCCACGGATCTGCGGTGGCTCTCTTCCGGTCCGCAGGCCGGCCTCGGGGAGATTCGCCTGCCCGCGCGCCAGGCGGGTTCATCCATCATGCCCGGCAAGGTCAACCCGGTCATCCCCGAGGCGGTCACGCAGGCGGCCATCCGCGTCATGGCCAACGACCAGGCCATCGCCCAGGCCGCCAGTCTGGGCTCGCTGGAACTCAACGCCTTCGTGCCCCTCATCGCCGACTGCCTGCTCGAAAGCCTCCAGCTCCTCACCGCCGCCTGCTCCATCTTCCGCCGGCTGTGCGTTGAGGGCATCGAGGCCGACCGCGACCGCTGCAGCGCCCAGGTCCGCTCCGCCACGGCGGCTGTAACCGCCCTGGTCGAGAGAATCGGCTACCCCGCCGCCCAGCAAATCGCCCTCGATGCCGGCCGCAGCGGCCGCAGCGTGCGCGAGGTGGTCATCGAGCAAGGCATCTTGACCGGCGAGGAATTTGATAAGCTGATCAGTCCGGAAAACGTAACCCGGCTGGGGTCTTGAAAAACCCCTCCCCCTGGATGGGGGAGGTGGGCCGTCAGGCCCGGCTTGCCCGGCGTAGCTTCAGCGAAGCCGGGTGAGGGTGATCGCAAAAGGGAAGTTCACCCATTGGCGACACCCTCACCTGGCCCTTCGGGCCATCCTCTCCCTGAGGGAGAGGGGTTAAAAGAGCCCCGCCGCAGGATTGAACATGAGAAGTACTCCCAAAGGTTTTCGTCTGCACATCGGCATCTTCGGCCGGCGGAATGTCGGCAAGAGCTCGCTCTTGAACGCCATGACCCGCCAGGCGGTGTCGATCGTCTCGGAGATCGCCGGCACGACCACCGACCCGGTGGAAAAGCCCATGGAGCTGCTGCCCATCGGCCCGGTGCTGTTCATCGACACCGCCGGCATCGACGATGTGGGCGTGCTGGGCGAGCTGCGGGTCAAGCGCACGCGGCAGGTGTTCGACCGCACGGATGTCGGCATCCTCGTCACGGCCGCCGGCGAGTGGGGTCCGTTTGAACAGGCCATCCTGGCCGAGCTGGCGGAGCGAAAGACCCCGGCCATCGTCGTGTTCAACAAGTCCGACCTGGGAAAGCCCGATGCGGCGCTCCTGAAGGACCTCAAGGGCAGGAAGATTCCCATCGTCCACACCGTCGCCTCCAAGGGCGAGGGCATCCTGGACCTGCGCGAGGCGCTCATCAAGGCCGCGCCGGAGGATTTCATCAACGCCCCGGCCATCATCGGCGACCTCGTGCGCGCGGGCGAGCTGGTCATGCTGGTCGTGCCCATCGACCTGGAGGCCCCCAAGGGCCGGCTCATCCTGCCGCAGGTGCAGGCCATCCGCGATGTGCTGGATGTGGATGCGTACTGCCTGGTCGTCAAGGAGCGCGAGCTGCGCGATGCCCTGGACCGGCTCAAGCGCCCCCCCGCCCTGGTCGTGACCGATTCCCAGGGTTTTCTCAAGGTGGCCGGCGACACGCCCAAGGATATTCCGCTGACCTCGTTCTCCATCGTCTTCGCCCGCGCCAAGGGCGATTTGAACGTGTTCGTCGAGGGTGCGCTGGCCATCGAGCAGCTCCGCCCCGGCGACCGCATCCTGGTGGCCGAGGCGTGCAGCCACCACCCCATCGGTGATGACATCGGCCGCGTGAAGATCCCGCGCTGGCTCACGCAATATGTCGGCGGCACCATGGACTTCACGCACGTGCAGGGCCACGACTTCCCCGATGACCTCTCGACCTACAAACTCGTCATCCACTGCGGTGCCTGCATGTGGAACCGCCGCGAGATGCTCTCGCGCCTGCTCCGCTGCCGTGCGGCGGGCGTGCCGGTTGCCAATTACGGCATGACCATCGCCTATACGCTGGGCATCCTCGAGCGGGCCCTCGGCCCCTTCCCGGCGGCGCTGGAGATGTACCACCGATTGAAGGGCCGTTAAGTATTAGGTGGCATGCCCTCACGCCGCAGGCCGCCTGGGCGGCCAAGGCGGGTGGGCATGTCTGCCGCGCAGAAGGAAGACCTCGCGCAAATGGAAAACCCATGCCCACCCGTCCGGGGCTTCGCCCCAGCCGTGAGGGCATGCCACCTTACAACGCATGCCACCTTACAACGCTTGCCACCTCGCGCCGCATGGCTTCGCCTCACTGTCCGGTTCCTTTTGAATTTCGCATTTGGAATTTGCTCGGCTCCTTCTAAACTGGCGACATGCTTGCAACCGTACCGACGCCGTGGAACCAAACCGCCCTGGTGGTGCTGCAGGCCGTGGTGCTGTCGCTCTCGGGCGTAATCTCGCCCGGCGCGATGACCGCCGCCGCCCTGGCCGCCGGCACGCGCAGCCGGCACGCGGGGCTGAGCATGGCCGTCGGCCACGGCATCGTGGAATTCCCGCTGATGGCGCTCATCCTCCTGGGCGTGGGGCAGGTGCTGAACATCCCGGCGGTGAAAATCGCCATCGGCCTGGTCGGCGGCCTCATGATGCTGTGGCTGGCCGTCGGCATGCTCAAAAATCCCCAGCCCAAGAGCTCCGGCTCCTCGGCCTCCAAGATCGCCCGCAGCCCCATCCTCGTGGGCCTGGTGCTGACGGCCATGAACCCGCTGTTTCTCTTGTGGTGGGCCTCGGTGGGCCTGGCCCTGGCTATCAAGGCCAGCAGCCTGGGCCTGATGGCCTTTGCCGCCTTCGGCATCATCCACTGGATGTGCGATGCCGTCTGGCTGGAGCTGCTGACAACCGCCACGTTTAAAGGGTCCACCCTGCTGGGCGCCAAATCCCAGCGCGTCATCCTGGCCCTGTGCGGGCTGGCGCTCTTCGTGATCGCGGGCAGCTTCCTGTACGGGGCGACGTCGCAGTGCTTCGATCTTTTCCGCTAGTTCTTTTTCAACCCCGGCAGGGGTTGATACAGCTCCAGCCCAGGGTTGCCGAGCACGGCGAGGCTACCCTGGGTGACGCCGACGCAGGTTCCTACCCCGGCAGGGGTTGAATAGCACGACGGCGGGCAGAATGGTTCGAGACGGAGCTATTCAACCCCTGCCGGGGTTGAACGCAATTGGGTGCCTCCTGTTCCCCGGGTAGGCGCGCCCGCTTCGCGGTCTTCGCCAACCCGGGGCTGGAGCTGTATCAACCCCTCCGGGGTTGAATCCCCAGATGGCATTCTCCGCAGGATTCGCCGAAGTATGGCGGACAGGTCGCTGCGGCGACCGAAGCAACCACGCGTGCTCTGCATCGCCGTCGTCGTGGTTGCTGCGCTGCGCTCCGCAAGCCACGGCACCCAAGCCTATGCACGCGGCTTGCCCGTCCGCGTGCGGCCGTTAAATTTGCAATTTGCGATTTGCAATTTGCAATTCCTCTGCGAGAATTCCCTGGTATTCCGTTTAACCCAAGAAAAGAAAGAGAACTTCAATGCCTCTTATCCCACTGCGCGTGCTGCTGGACCATGCGGCCGAGAACAACTACGGCGTCGCCGCCCTGAACGTCAACGACATGGAGCAGATCCAGGCCATCATGGAGGCCGCCCGGGAGACGGAAAGCCCGGTCATCGTCCAGGCCAGCCGCGGCGCCCGCGAGTTCACCAACGATAATTTCCTGCGGCACCTCATGATCGCCGCCGCCGAACTCTACCCCGAGCTGCCCATCGTCATGCACCAGGACCACGGCAACAGCCCCTCCACGTGCTTCTCGGCCATCGCCTACGGTTTTACCTCCGTCATGATGGATGGGTCGCTGAAGGCCGATTCCAAGACCCCCACCACCTACGCCGAGAACGTCAAGGTCACCAGGCAGGTGGTCGATGTGGCCCATGCCATGGGCGTATCCGTCGAGGGCGAGATCGGCACGCTCGGGGGCATCGAGGATGGCCACGGGGCCGGCCTCTCCGCGGCCGATGCGCTCAAGCACCTCACCGACCCCAACGACGCCGAGCGCTTCGTCAAGGAAACCGGCGTCGATGCCTTGGCCGTCGCCATCGGCACAAGCCACGGGGCCTACAAGTTCACGCAGAAACCCACCGGCGAGGTGCTGGTGATGAGCCGCATCGAAGAGATCCACAAGCGGCTGCCCAACACGCACCTGGTGATGCACGGCTCCTCCAGCGTGCCGCAGGAACTGCAGGACGAGATCAACAAGTACGGCGGCAAGATGAAGCAGACCTACGGCGTGCCCGTCGAGGAGATCCAGCGCGGCATCAAGAACGGCGTGCGGAAGATCAACGTGGACACGGACAACCGCATGGCCATCACCGCCGCCATCCGAAAGGTCTTCGCCACCAAGCCGGAAGAATTCGACCCGCGCAAGTACCTCGGCCCCGCACGCGACAATATGAAGCGGGTGTGCCGGGAGCGCATGATCGCCTTCGGCCAGGCCGGCTGGGCCAGCAAAGTGCCCGTCAAGAGCCTGCGCGAGATGTCCGTCTTCTACGGATTCTAACACAAGAATCGCGACCCCAGGTCTGGATGTGGCATGCCCTCACGGATGGGGCGCAAGCACCGGACGGGTGGGCATGGGCGTTCGGTGAAACAAGATGTGCCGCATCCGCAAGACATGCCCACCCGCCTCGGCCGCCAAAGGCGGCCTTCGTCGTGAGGGCATGCCACCTGATGCCAAATATTGGCGTGCACCCGGGATCTTCGCGGCGAAGATTTTGACGCTGCGCCGGCGCAAATCGGGTTTATAATCAGTCGTATCTGTGACCGGGGGGCACGGCGGTGGTGGCACAGGCTTTCAGCCTGTGTTCTTCGGTGGTGGCACAGGCTTTCAGCCTGTGTTCTTCGTTCGGACGGATCAGGAGGAAGGAGCATGGGCGGGACACGCAGCGCGTTTCGCAACGGCCGGCCGGCAGCCGCCGCGGGGGCGTTTGCCGGCTGCGAAAACCTCGAAAGCCGGCTGCTCCTGGCGGCGGCCGACCCGCTGGGACCGGCCTTCACCATCGGCCCCACCTTCGACCAGGACTATATCCTCTCGGGCGCCGTGGCCGGCAGCTACACCGGCGAAATCGCCGCCTGGTTCCGCAGCGGCGGCAACGTCGGCCTGTATGCCGAGCACATCGGCTTTGACGGCTGGCCCGAATCGCCCATCTTTGAACTCGCCACGCCCGGCCCCGAAGTCATGGTTCGCCACGTGGCCGCCGCCATGAACGCCAACGGCGATTACGCCGTCGCCTGGCTTTCCAGCAGCCAGGCGGACGGCCTGGACCGCATCACCGTGTGGCGCTATTCGGCCGGCGACATTTCCCAAGCCGGCGGCGGCGACATCGTCACCTCCGCCGCCTCCGATGGAAAACCCCTGGGCGATGTGGCCCTGGCCCTGGATGCCAGCGACAACCTGTACATCGTCTGGGAGCAACTCGACTCGCAAGCCGGCCAGATGACGGTTTGGGCCCGCAAGCTCGACAAGTCCGGCTCGCCCGTCTGGCCCGCCGATCTGCAGATTGCCACCGGACCTTCCTCGTGGGACATGATGCCCGTGGTGGCGTGCGATTCGGGCGACTTCGCCGTCGCGTGGAACGATGCGGGTGGCATTCGTCTACAGCTTTACGCCACCTCCGGCGCTGTTTTCGGCGCCCAATATCTGGTGGCCGAGGCACCCGTTTCGCAGCCGGCCCTTGCCATGCAATCCACCGGCGAAGTCACCGTGGGATGGACAGCTACCGCCAATGGCCAGAAGCATGTTTGGACTAGCGATTACAACTTTGAAACTGTGGGCTGGGTTCCGGCAGGGCCGTTCATGTGCCAGCAGCCGGTCGAGTCCGTGTCGCAACTTTCCTTGGTGCCAGAACACCCGAACAACGCCATTGCCTGGCTGGAACAAGGAACATCCAGTAGCTCTCTTTACTATTGGAGAAGTAGTGCGATTCTGCCCTCTACCTCGGTTTGCCTTGCCGCCGGATTGGGCGGCAGCTCGCCCCTGACTATGTCAGTCTCCACTGATGGGACCGCCATTTCGCAAGAGCCGACTGGTCAAGGCGATATTCTGGCATCGCGCTTGGGCGCAAGCCGATGCTTGACTATCCAAGCCAACGGGGGACCTTTGGTTTTGATTTCAAATCCTGTAGTAACGCAAGATGTGCAGGGGAGGTTATTCGCTTGGATCCAGTATGACTTGGGCACATTCACCTATTCGGTTGTTGCGCAACGCTTTTATGGCACGGCGATCATCAGTCCGGCGAGTTATGAACCGCTGACGGACTTGTCCGTCTCCAGCGGGCCGTCGCTCTTCTTCTCATGGTGCCGGCAGGGTGCCGCCGGGCCGGAAATTTGTGCGCAGTGTGTCACGCCGACCCTTGGCCTCGCTTCTGACATGCCAGCTCTTGCATCGCCGATGCCGAATATAGACTACGAGACCGGATGGACGGTCTCACAACCGCAAATAGCGGCGATCGAGGCAACGAGTCCGGGTTTGCTCATCTGGCGGGAATACCAGGCCTCAACCGGCGCAACCCGCATTCGCGTGCAGCAAGTCGGCTATTCCGGCCAAGGCAACCCCGTGGGTTACCAGCCGGCCACGACGTTGGCATCCGGCAATCAGCAGGAGGTCGATGATCCATCAATCGCTAAAGCATGGGACGGTTCCCTGGCGGTTTGGAAGTCCGGCACGCAGGATGTTTACGGCCTCAAGCTCGATGCCACCGGCAATCCCACCGGCCCGGCCACGCTGCTCTGGCACCTTGACGGGTCCAACCAATTCACCGACGTCAAAATCGAAGTGCCACCCGGCTTTGGCCTTGCTCCTTTTTGGCGCTTGAGCTGCACAGTAACCGACACCTCCACCGGCGCCACCGGATTGCTCTACCGTGATCTGTCCCCCGATGCGACGACCGCCGGCGCGCCCGAGCTGGTCATGGTCGGCGGCGATGCCCGGCAGTACAACCCGGCCATCGGCGTGGCGGATGATGGCACAACCCATCTCCTGTGGACACTCGATGCCGCCGGCCAGGAGGGCGTTTTTCATTCGACGATTCAGCCCAATGGCGCCACACCGGCCGAAATACAGATGCTGGATTACTCCCTGCCGGGCATTTCCGGCGCTGTGGCCCTGGCCTCGGGTCCGGGCGGAAATTCCGTTGCCGTGTGGGTTCAGTCCGATTCGGCGCTGGCGGCTACCGACGTGTACGCGCAGCTCTTTACGCCGCTGGGCGCAGCCGCCGGGCCGCGCCTGCTCGTGGCCAGCGTGCCGGCCGGCGATCCCAATTTGCCGTGCAAACCGGATGTGGACATCGATGCGGCCGGCGAGATCACCATCATCTGGCAGCTTGGCTCTACCGGCCAGGGCGGCTTTGGCGTGCGGCGGCTGAAGCCCGATGGCACGATCGACCTGGACACCGCCATCGCCCCACCCGCCAGTGGTACGAACCAGGACCCGGCCGTGGCCGTCGATGATGCCGGCAACTATGCCATCCTGTGGCGACACGATGAGGGCGATTCGCAAATCGACGTGCAGCGGTACGACCGGCTCGGCCAGGCCGCCGGCAGCACGGTGGAGGTGGTTGAAACCCCCAATTACACCTTCCACGCCGCCGATCTGGCGATGGATGCGCGCGGCGATATGGAGGTCGTCTGGCCCAGCGGCTGCTGCGGCGGCTTTGGCATCTGGGGCGTCATGCTGGATGGGCAGAATCAGCCGCTGACCGGCGCGGTGCTTCTGGTGAGCAGCGTGTACAACCAGAAGACCTACGACCCCGTGGTGGCGATGGCCCCCGATGGGGATTTCACCCTCGCCTGGCGGCAGTACGTGCCCCTCGGCGGTCAATCGCTCATTTTGGCCCGGAGATTCCACGGGCCGGTGATCCCGGGGGATATCAATAGGGACATGATAGTAAACGCCGCCGACATCGACGCGCTTTCGGCCGCGATTCGCGCCGGCAGCACCGATCCCCAATACGACCTGAACGGGGATGGCTGCGTCGATGCCGCCGACCGCGATTATCTCATTGGGACGATTCTGAAGACCACGCCCGGCGATTTTGATCTCTCCGGCGATGTGACCGGCCACGATTTCCTCCTCTGGCAGCAGAACTATCCCACGCTCAGCGGCGCCTCCTGGTCGCAGGGCGATGCCAACGGCGATAGCATGGTCAACGGCGCCGATTTCCTGATCTGGCAAACCAACTACCACCCGCTGGCCCCCTCCAGCGTGCAGACCGTCACGCTTCTGCCCGACTCGCCGGCCGTGCAGAATATTCCCTCCGCATCGGAGCAGCCGGTTATAGGCCAAGTTGCACCCATGCTTGCGGCCTATCCGCCGCAGGCCGCCGCCTTGACCCGCATCGCCCCGGCCCCGGCGCTGCTCGCCGAGCCTCCAAAACCGGCTCTCTCCATACTCGCGCCCCCCACCGCGACGGCAGCCCCTGTTTCCCCGGTGGTCTTCGCCATGGGCGCCCCGGCGGCGATGAATCAGGGACTGAGCGATTCGCCGGACAGCAGCGCCGATGCGGCTGGGCCCGCTTCCGGGCCCCTGGATATCCTGGAGGGGGCATCGCCGCTGGCGGTGCGGCTGTAAGACCCGGATTGCGGCATGCGCTGACCTGCCACCTTTTTGTCGTGCCCTCCTTTTGCCGCTTTCTCCAGATGGACTGTTGACGGCGGGCGGGTCTTCCGGCCACAATACGGATTCGTCCTGACGCGTCCCTTCTTGGGTCAGGCATCGAAAACACATAAGGAACTGGAAATGCTCAATAGCAAGCGTTTGTGGCCGGTCGCAGCGGTGTTTGTCGCGGTGCTGTTGGTGGCGATGGCAAGCCCCGTAGTGCTGGCCCAGGCGCCCGACCGCGGCGGCGGCGCTCCCACGGCCGCACCGGAAGCCAACCAGCCGGCGGCCGCCCCTGCAGCCACCCCGCCCGCAGCCCCAGCGGGCCCGGCGAATAATGCCGCCACAGGCCCGGCCGCCGGCGGCCAAACCGGTGCGGGTCCGACCTCCGGGCCGGCCGATCAGAAAGGCGGCTACCAGCAGTACATGCTGTACATCATGCTGGCCGTGCTGCTGCTGGTCTTCCTGCTGATGGGCCGCAAGCCCCGCCAGGAAGAGAAGAAGCGCCGGGAAATGCTGTCGAATCTCAAGAAAGGCGACAAAATCACGACCATCGGCGGTATCATAGGCACAATCGTCGAGGTCCGCGAGAACGAGGTCGTGGTCAAGGTCGACGAGGCCTCCAACGCGCGGATGCGGTTCGTGCGCTCGGCTATTCGCCTGATAGGTACAGCGGATGAGGCTGAGAAGAAGGAAGAAAACAAGTAGTCCCTCCGCCGCCCTGGCGGTTCTGGTGGGCGTGCTGATCCTGGCGAGCCTGGTTGGTTCGCCGGCGGCCGGCCGCCCGTGGCGGGAGCTGCGCACCAGCGCGCTGTTCTCGGAGATAGCGCGGGCGGAGCTGGCCCAACTGGTCAAGGCCGCCGGCGGGCAGATTTTCACCAGCCCAGCCGGCCAGGTTGTCATCCGCCTGGATGGCGCCGGCGCGCTACCCCAGGCGCTTACAGACTGGGCCCATCGCCACGGCCTGCCGCTGCCGCTGCCCACGTCGGGCACGGCCATCGGTTCGGCCGAGGCGGTTTTCTGTGCCAAAGACACCCCCGCCGCCGCCGCGGCTATGGCGCTGGGGCCGGCCCTCACCGGCCAGGTAACCCTTGCCGAACGGCCGGCGTGGCGACCTTTTGAACAACTCACCGAAACACCCTGCCTTCCTGTACGAATCCTCGCCGAGCATCTCGCCGGCAGAAGCCCGCCGAGACCCGTTGATGGGTTAATCGGTTGATCGGTTAATTGGAAAATGCATGAGCCATGCGGCGGCTTTCTTTGCCGAGGCGTTTTCGGCCTTTCCAAATTGACCCATTGACTAATTGACCAATTCACGAACTGACCCTTCACGTTCAGCCAACGAACCGATTAACCGATTAACCAATAGCCAGTTAACCGCGATTTGGCCGACATTTCGGCGGTCGCGGGACCATCTTGGGAGAAATCATGAAGAACAAACCTCTGGGAATACGCTTTGGGCTGCTGGCCGTTTTGATGGCCATCGGCGCGGTGGCGCTGCTGACTAGGCCCATCCGCAAGGGCATGGACCTCGAAGGCGGGCATAGCCTGGTCTTCAAGGTCGATACCGGCGGCGATCGGGCCATGCTGACGCAGGTCATCTCCACGCTCCAGGAGCGCGTCGACCCGCAGGGCATCAAGAACCTGTCGTGGCGACCCTCCGGCGCCGACCGCCTGGAAGTGCGCATGCCCGTGGGCTCGGCCCAGGCCCGCACGTACAAGGCCGAGTACCTCAAGGCCCTGGAAGACCTGGGCGAGTACAACATCGACCCGGCGACGATCCGCTCCATCATGAACAGCGATGCGGAGCACCGCGCGCAGCTCATCAAGGAGAAGGTGGGCCTTGCAACCGAGCGCGGCAAGATGCTTCAGGAGGCCGCCGACCTGTACGACCGGATGACGGCCGAGATGGCCCGCATCGACAAGCCCCTCAAGGAGCTCCAGGATCAACTCGCCGCCGCCCGCGCCAAAGGGGCCGAAGGCCGCGCGCAGGCGGATGAGTTCCAGACGAAGATCGACGAGCTGCGCGGCAACTACGACGAGCTGCGCGGGCAGTACAACCAGCAGCTCACCGCCATCCGCGACAAGAACCTCAACACGCGCGAGCTGTCCAACATCCTGGGCATTTTCATCTCGCGCAACGCCGCCGAAGGCATGAAGCAAACCGATGTCCAGGAGCGCAACAAGCTCTTCGACCAGCGCATGGCGGAGTTCAAGGACCGCTACCCGCTGGTGGCGGACAAGATCGAGGCCATCAAGACCAAGTACATTCAATGGGCCGACGTCCGCGGCCGGCTGGATGACCCGGAGGACCTGATCCGCCTGATCCGCCGCGCCGGCGTGCTGGAATTCCGCATTGTGCCGATTCCCGGCAAGACCATCACGGCGGACGAGGTCCAGCAATACAAAGAGCAGCTTGCCCGCAGCGGTCCCCAGCCGGGGCATGACCGGCGCGACCGCTTCCAGTGGTTCGTGACGCGCGACCCCAACGTGGCGGGCGTCACGGAGACCCTGGGCGGTCAGAAGTACGTGCTGCTGTCGGATGAGCCGGGCAGCCGCATGCTGCGCGGCAAGAGCGACAAGCCCTGGGACCTGGACCAGGCCCGCCCGTGGTCCGAGGACGGCAAGCCCGTGGTGCAGTTTGCGTTCAAGCAAAACGGCAAGTCGCTCTTCGCCGAGCTGACCGGCGCGCACATCGCCGAGCCGATGGCGATTCTGCTGGATGATGAAGTCTATTCGGCGCCCAATATCAGGTCGCAGATCTTCGGCGAAGGCATCATTACGGGCAACTTCTCCAACGCCGAAGTGACCGAGCTGTGCCGCACGCTCAACGCCGGCGCCTTGCGGGCCAAGGTCAATCCCGACCCGGTGGCCGTGCAGTCGGTGGGCCCGACCCTGGGCGCCGCCAACATCGTTCGCGGCCAGCGCGCGGCCTACGTGGGCCTGCTGGCGGTGGCGGGCTTCATGGCGGCGTACTACCTGTTCGGCGGCCTGGTGGCCGACTTCGCCCTGTCGCTCAACGTCTTCTTCGCCCTGGCGGCGATGGCGGCCTTCGACGTGGTGCTCACGCTGCCGGGCATCGCCGGCTTGATCCTGACGTGCGGCATGGCGGTGGATGCCAACGTGCTGATTTTCGAACGCCTGCGCGAAGAGCAGGCGCGCACCGATTCCCTCAAGACCGCCCTGAAGCACGCGTATGAGCGCGCCTTCCGGGCCATTATCGACACCCACGTGACCACGATCATCACCTGTATCGTGCTGGCGTGGGTGGGCACGCAGGAAATCCGCGGCTTCGGCATGACCTTGTGCATCGGCTTGGTGATCAGCCTCTTTACCTCGCTGCTGGTCACGCGCTGGTGCTTCGACTGGATGGTGGACCACGGCCTGCTGAAAAACCACCTGTCCATGCTGCGGCTGATCGGCGTGCCGAAGATCAACTGGTTCGCCCAGTGGCACGCCTTCTGGGTGATTTCCGGATGCCTGCTGGTCGCCGGCATCATCGCCCTGTGCGTCCAGGGCAAGAGCCTGCTGGGCATTGAATTTCGCCAGGGCTCGCGCGCCGTGGTGCGCCTGGCCGACGATGCGTTGATCGACGGCAAGCTGCCCAATGATGCCCGCGTCGAGCGGCTGCTGAAGGAACGGGCCGCGGCCATGGGATTCACCGAATTGGCCAGTCAGAACGTGCAGATCAACGAGCTGCACAGCGACAACCGCGTGGCCGACTTCATCGCCACGTATGATGACAAGGTGAACGGCGGCAACGGCGACGGCAAGGTCGAGCGCACCGAGTGGACCGCCAAGGGCCGCAACCCAGCGGTCTTCGACCTGCTGGACACCAAACACGCCGGCGTGCTGGATGCCGCCGAGCTGGCCAAGTCGCTGCCGGAGCCGCGCTACCAGATCACTTCTTCCGAGCACAACCTGCAGACAGTGACCAAGGCCATGGAAGAAGGCTTCCGCGAGCAGTTGGCCTCGCAGCGCTCGCTGGCGGACAAGTACGCCATGACCGTCGATGCCCCCGTGGCTGACCTGGACCTGACCATCGGCCCGGATGGCTACCACGAGATCACCGATGCCGACTTTACCCGGCCCACCGCCGGCGGCGCGTTCCGCGAGGTGCTCCAGGACAACGTCGGAGCGGCCATGTTCGCCTTCCGCCTGACCGACTCCAAGGAAGGCCTCACCGTGGCCGAGCTTGGGCAGCGGCTGCGCACGACCCGGCTCCAGCCGGGCCGCGAGGAACTCAGCGTGGTCCACACGGACATCCTGCCTTTGAAGGCGATTCCCAACTCGGACAAGTACTCCGAGTTCGCCATCCTCCAGCGCACGACGGACCTGCCTTCGGGCGAACATCACGCCGAGGGCTTCCGCCGCTTCGCCGGCGAGGAGCTGTCGCTGCTGAAGGACTCGCTTAACAGCTCCAAGAGTCTGGAATCGCTCACCAGCATCGACCCGACGCAGTCGATGGACGCCAGCCGCCGGGCCGTGTTCGCCGTGGTCGTGTCGTGGCTGGCGATTATCGTGTACCTGTGGATCCGGTTCGGGCGGTTCATCTGGGGCTTTGCGGCCGTGATCTGCCTGATCCACGACAGCCTCATCGTGCTGGGCTTCGTGGCCTTCAGCACGTGGATCGCCCGCACGTTCTTCGGCCACGCGCTCTTGGTGGACGCCTTCAAGATCGACCTGTCGATGGTCGCCGCGGTGCTGACGATCATCGGCTACTCGGTGAACGACACCATCGTGGTCTTCGACCGTATCCGCGAGAACCGCGGCAAGTTGAGCTACGTCACGCGCGAGAACATCAACACCTCGATCAACCAGACCCTGAGCCGGACGATTCTGACCGCCGGCACGGTGTTCATGGTGTGTATCGTGATGTACATCTTCGGCGGCGACGGCATCCACGGCTTCAACTACGCGATGCTCATCGGCACGATCGTGGGCTGCTACTCCTCGATCGCCATCGCCAGCCCGCTGCTGATCGCCTTCAAGCGCTCGACGCTCTCCAAGGCCCTGGCCCTGGCACCCGAGCGCGAGAGCAAGGGATCGATGGCGGGAAAGTAAGGTCATTAGGTCGTACCCCCGAGGCGGGCTTGAAAGAGCCCGCTTCTCTTTTTTAAAAAGCAATTGATATGTCCCTTATTTATTCCCCTTCACGCCACCTCGACCGGCAGCAAGGGCGGCGGCGGGTCGAGTTCATTGAGCCGCTCGCTGGTCACCCAGCCGCGGGATTGGCAGGGCTCGCAGCCGACCCCCTGGCACTTCGGGCAGACCGACTGCGGGCAGATGGAACGCAGTTGCCCCAGCACTTCTTCCATCTTCGCGTCAAAGCGGCCGAAGTCAAAGCCGATGAAGATTGGGCTGTGCTTGTCGTAGATCATCATCACATCGCACTGCAACTTCTTCCCCTGCTTGATGATGCGATCGATCTCCCGCCGCCGGTCGAAGACCTCTTCCATGCGCTCCCGGGCGGCCTGGCTCAGGGTGCTGAGGCGATGGCCGCTCCAGTCGCAATTGGGCAGGGCGTGCAGCTTGGCCGCCCAGCGGCCGTTGTCCCGCCGCCAGGGGGCGTGATAGCGCAACTCGTCGAATACGCCCACCAGCCCCTTGGGCTTTTGGTAGTCCGAGGCCCGCGCTGGCCGCCAGCGGCCATCAGCGCCGCGCAGCCGCTTCAACTGAGGAATTTCCTCAGTTGACTCCAGGTCGGCCCGCCGCCGGCTGACGGTCTTGTTACTCACCCCCACATGCCGGGCAATGAAGCGGTTACTCCTGTCGGGCCTTAGCTTTATCGCACGCGTTACCGCCCAGGCCTTGTCATTCAAATTGCGTCGAAGGCCGTGAAACTGGTTCGACCCCACGGCCAACCACAGGGCATTGGTGCGGCTGCCCTGGCGCACCATTGCCCGGATCATCTTCCGCCCCGCCAGCCTGGCCGCCTTGTACCGGTGAAAACCATCGTACAGCCAGTAATGCTCCCCATCGAAAACCACGCGCACCGCCGGGAATTTCACTCCCCGGGCCATATCGTGGCGATATTCCTCCACCACTTCCTCTTGAATCTGGGCCCTTGGCTCCGTGTCGCCATCAATGCGAATCTTGCTCAGGGGCAGTTCCTCTACTTGGTCTTCAGACATATCTCCCTATGCCTCCGTTAGTTGAGCCAGCCTGCGCTGCCTCCTTGCTGCGCCGTGCCGGCTCTGCCAGATGTAGGTCCCTCCGTGGTGATGTGCATTCCTAGCCGCTTCCTATTAGCCTATGCTATACTGCCTGTGTGCGGCTGTCATTCCTCTACTAGCCAATTATGATACGCCGCTCCCCGGAAATTGGCAAGAGGGAAAATTGCGGCTCCCGGAAGAATTTCCTGCAGAGGCTTATAGGCGCGCGAGAAGGCAAGCAATTCAGAAATGCCAGACGAGGAACGTCATTCAAATGAACCGGTGCCAGTAGGTAATCCCATGAAAGGCTGCCT
>PMYD01000082.1:73274-73464 GCA_003171335.1 Phycisphaerales bacterium | reverse complement strand
AAAGCCTGTGCCACCAGGAGAACACAGGCTAGAGCACTTTTGCTTTTCTTGTAGCGGTCGAAAGGCCTAAAAATGACTGTTTTTAGGCCATTTCCAGCAAGAACATCGCTACACGATTTGTTAACCTGCTCTAAAAGCCTGTGCCACCAAGCCGCTCTGGAAATCCCATGCGATAGAACACCCGTGGGCG
>PMYD01000082.1:0-73205 GCA_003171335.1 Phycisphaerales bacterium | reverse complement strand
GCGGCCGCATCGCGGCGCGCATGTAAGTGCTCGCGGGGAAAAAAGTGTCTCTCCTTATAAGGACACACACGAAACCGCCCTCATTTATGCGCACTAGTGAAGAAAATCTGCTTCTTACACAAGATTTGCCGTTACAGACGGAACAAATCTGAAAAATCCGGGCGCGAAATGGGAAAAACCCGAGTGACTTTGGGGGTCACGCGCGCTGTGCAAAAGTGGCACTTACGGCAATTTCGCCCACTCTGCCGGTCAAAACCTCCGGCCGCTGGCGCGTCCATAACTCCTGCTTGCCCTTGGCTTCCATGCACTCACTCAAGAGCCAGCTCGTGCTCACTGGAATCGAGAGCGTTCTCAATTTGTCCGCCTGCAATGACAGCATAATGCCGCCTCGTGAGTAGCCTAATAATATCCTATTATTCCAGCGCGTAGCCAATTCATTATTTCGCTCAAATCGGCATCCAGGCGGGCGGGATTCTCAATCCCGCGGCTTGTTATCCTTCCCCAACAGCCGCCGCAGCAGCAGCTCCTCGCCGCTGCGGTTGCCTTCAATCGCATGGCCGGTGAACTGTAGCGCGTAGCCCAGGACGAAGAGCAGGATTGCCCAGAGTCCTCGCCCCGTGGCGGCCAGGGGGATGGCCGCGATGGTCAGGGGGATGCCCAGCATGTGGATCCAGAAGTTCGCCGGGTGGTGGTGGCGGTCGAGCCAGCGACCGAAGGGCCCGCGGCGGGGCGGGCCATCGCCGGCGGCCGGCGGCGCGGCTGCCGCTGGCGGAATATCGCCCGGCGGCGGCACAGGCGGCTCGGGGTGGTCGGAGCCGGTCATATCAGTACCCTGGGTCCGTAGAAGAAGGCGTGGGCCGCATCCATGAAAACGTTCAGGAAGAAGTCCTCAATCAGGATCGTCATGCAGCCCACGACGAAGGCCTCGGTGCAGGCGCGGCCGACGCCGGCGGCGCCGGGCGGGCAGCGGAAGGCTTTGAAGCACGAGGCCATGGCGATCGAGCCGCTGAAGAACAGGCTCTTGGCCAGGCCGGTGAAGATGTCGTTGAAAGTGATCCACTGCGCGGAATACTGCCAGTACGGCGCCGGGTTGACGGAATAGATGCCCACGCTGACCACGTAGCCGCCGAACACGCCCATCAGGTCGGCGTAGATCACCAGCAGCGGCCCCAGCAGCACGCAGGCCAGCAAGCGCGGGCTCACCAGGTGGCGCTGCGGGTCGGAGCCCATGGCGCGCAGGGCGTCGATCTGCTCGGTGACGCGCATGGTGCCCAGCTCGGCCGTCATGGCGCCGCCGACGCGGCCGGCCAAGAGAACCGCCGACAGCACCGGCCCCAGCTCGCGCAGCACGGAAAGGTTCACGACGCCGCCCAGCGTGCCTTCCATGCCCACGGCCTTGAATTGCGCCACGGCCTGCACCGCCAGCACCATGCCCACGAACATGCCGGTGATCATCATCACCGGCAGGCTCAGCGTGCCGATCTCGTACATCTGGCGCAGGGTCAGCGTCCACAGCCGCCGCTCGCGCAGGCCGCGGTACGTGGCCGCCAGCGACTGGGCGGTGAAGCGCCAGAAGTCGCCGAACTCGCCCACGCGCTCCAGCGTGGCTTGGCCGAGGGTTTCCAACGGTCCCATAGCTTCAATTTCCAGGCGGTCCGAACCGCCGCAGGCGCTCTTGCCGGTCCAGGCGGAGGGCGGAAATTCCCGCCGGCCCCCGGCGTTCTTCAACACGATAGCCCATCGCGTCGGTGAGCCGCTGGCGAGCCGCCGGGTCGGCCAGCGGCCGCAGGGCGGTCAGCAGGTCCGCCGGCCGCACGGGCTGGTGCTGATTGTACTCCATAATAAGGTTTTGGCGCGCCCGCCAAATCGCCGGCGGTACGCCGACGACCTGCTGATCGTGATCGATCACCAGCCGGCGGGGATCGGCCAACAGTTTAGTAGCCAGCCGAGCCGGGAGATCCTGGCGCACGGTGTCGGCGGCGAAGGGCCGCTGGGGCAGCGGGCCGGCCAGATCCGTGGCGTCGGGGGCCAGGGCGGCGAGGCGGAAATCGCCCCAGCCGGCCAGTTCGACATCGATGGCGGTGAGGCTCATCTGCCGGCCATCCAGCGGGAAGGGCGTGTTCATCAGCCGCTCCCGGTCGATTGCGGCGGGCAGATCGAACGCATCGCGCCGGCCCTCCAGCGGGAAAAGCTCGCGGGCGATGATCCGCAGGCTCCAGGCCGCGCGGGCGTTATACAGCCACGCCAGCCGCTGATCGCTGTGTCCGCCGGCCGCTTCCTGCGGCCAGGGCAGCGCCAGCAGCGAAAGCTGCCGCTCCAGCCGCGGCAGATGGACCGCCAGCGCCGTCGGATCGATCCGGCCTTCGCGATCGAGCACCTCTGACAAGACTGCCGCCAGGTCGTCACAGGTAATGCTCTGCCCGGCCGGCGGGGGCGCCACGGCGATAGGAGCGCTCGTGGGCCGGCAGCCGGCCAGCAGCGATGCGATCACCAGGATGATCAGCTTGGGTCTCACGGCATGAATTTCAAATTGCGAATTGCCAATTGCAAATTGAAAAATCGGGAACAGACGCTGTTCTGATTTGGGCGGCATGCCGCCGGAGTTCCCAAATTTGCAATTTGCAATTTGCAATTGGCAATTCCTCATCGGATAGACTGGTCCTTTAGGAAGGAGCATTCGTGACTCGGTACAAGCTTCTCGCGGTGGATGTCGACGGCACGCTGCTGGGCCCGGGCAGCCGGCTGAGCAGCGCGCACGCGGCGGCGGTGCGCCAGGCCAAAGAGACGGGTCTGGCGGTCTGCCTGTGCACCGGGCGCAGCGTGGCCGAGACGCACCCGGTGTGGCGGGCGTGCGAGTTTGGCGGCAAGGCCGACCCGCTGATCTGCATCTCGGGCGCGCTGGTTTGCGAGGGCGACTCGGCGCGGACGTTGCGCATCGAACCCGTTGCCGCCGCCGCGGCGGCCGCCGGCGCTGAGGCGATCGTTCGCGCGGGCCGATCCGTCGTGGCGCTGGTGGATGCCTGGCGGTGGGGGTTCGATTATTACCTGCTGGAGGCCCAGGATGCCCCGGCCGTGCGGCAGAAATGGCTCGATCGGCATGCCTGCCGCGTACGCGTGGTCAAGTCGCTGGCCGACACGAGCGAGCCGGCGGAGATTCTCCGCCTGACAGTCTTTGCCGACTCGTCCGCCGGCGCCGTGGAGGCGAATCTGGCCGCCTGCGCCGATGGGCAGCTCCAGGTGGGGCGGATTCATGCCCCCAACCTGGGCGTGGACCTGCTGGAATGCTTTGCCCCGGCCGCCAGCAAATGGGCCGGCATCCGCTACGTGGCCCAGGGCCTGCGGATCGGCAAGCAGGATATTGTCGCCGTGGGTGATGATGTGAACGATCTCTCCATGCTGCAAAACGCCGGCCTGGCCGTGGCCATGGGCAACGCTGGCCCTTCCGTGAAGTCGGCCGCCCGGCTGACCATCGGCCGCCACGACGCCGACGGCCTGGCGCCCTTCATCGCCCAACTGCTCGCCGGCAACTACGACTGAAAACTCAGGATGGCCGCGACGCCGGCGCACTGGCGGCAGCCGCCGGCGCACTGGCAGCGGGGTCCGGTGCACTAGCCGGCCCCGTGGCCGCCGCACTGGCTGGCTCGCTGGCGGGCCGGCTGGCGGTGATGGGATTGGCCGGCAGGCCGGTCAGGGAAAAGCAGATGTCGTGATCCTTCTGGCCCAGGATGTCATCCTTGCGGTCGCAGGAGCCCTGGTTGTCCTTGCGGTCCAGGCCCACGCTGTAGAAGCGGGGGGCCTCGCCGCCGCGAACATACTGAAGGGGCTGGTCCGTCATCGGGTCGGCCGGCACCGCCGGCAGCAGGTCGCCCGCCAGCACGTCGAGGGAGTCAGGCAGGCTGCCGCCGTGGGCGAGCTGCCAGCTTCGAGCGGCCAGGGCGAGCTGCGACATGCCGCGCAGCGCCTCGGACACCGCGGCGGCGTGCGCCGCCGACAGCTCGCGCTGCATGTTGGCCCGGAGCCATTCGCCGGTGGCGCCGCCGCCGGCCGCCTGGCAGCGCTGCTCCACGGGCACGATGAAGTGCGCGTACGTGCCATCAATCATCGGCACGAGATCCGCCAGCAGCTCCCACACGCGGGCGTACGAAGCGTCGATCAGCGGGCGCAAGGCAAAGACCTCGATCGCCGGCCCCACGCCGCGTCCGCCGGCCATGAGCGAGAGATAGGTGCCGTTGAGCCAGGCGATGGTGAACTCGGTCGCCGTGCGCAGGGGCCCGGCGATGGGCCCGCCCTGGCAGTCGGCGATCAGGCGGGCGAATTTTTCGCGGGCGGCGTCGATGTGCGGCAGGGCCCGCTGGAGTGCGGCCGAGGACTCGAGCACCAGCATGGCTTCCATGAGGTGCATCTCGACCATGGGGCACTGGCGGATCTGATACGCCACGCGATATACCACGCCCAGGTCTTCCAGGCCATCAGCGGGTCGGTTCTCGTCAAAGGCGATGGCGGCGCGGGCCAACATGAGCCGGGCCAGCGTGATCAGCGGCAGCGTGTTGACCTCCAGCGGCCGCGCGGGGTCGTCGGTGACGCGCCAGCGGATGGAGCCCTTGCGGGCCGCCTGGGCGAGTGAGTCCAGCAGGTCCTGGTTGCCCTTGAGCCGCTCGGTCATCTGCTGCTTGATCGTGGCGTCCATGGGGTCGCCTGGCTGCCAGTTTTTAAGCAGCATTTCGTCGGCCCTGCCCACCTCGAGGCGCGCCTTGTCGGCCTCGCTCAGGGGCTGCCGCCGCGCCTGGTCTTCCAGCAGCGGCGCCATGCCCACGCCGCGCTGGTCGGCAGCGCGCAGCAGCTCGGCGTACAGCGGCCAGGCGTCCTGGTCCTCCGGCACTTCCGGCAGGGGCACCTCGCGCATGGCCAGCGGCAGGTGGGCCTGGTGCACGCGGTCCAAGGCGCGGTTGAGGTGCGCGGTGGAGGAGCAGCCCCACACCAGGCGTACCGTCACCAGCACCACCAGGGCCACAAGCAGCGCGCGGCCGATGCGATACACGCCGGCCAGGCGCGGGGCGAAGGGGTCCTTGGGGGGAAACAGGGCGGCCAGCAGTTTTTTTGGCATGACAAGTTCCTACGCCAGACCGCGCGAAACCAGCGAGCTGGCCCTTATTTTCAGCAGGTCACTTTCCCACGCAGAAGCGCTCGAAAATCCGGCCCAGCAGTTCTTCGTCGGGCACATCGCCGGAAATTGTACCCAGTTGCCCCAGCGCCAGCCTTATCTCGAGGGCCAGAATCTCCGCCCGATCGGCAACGGTCGCCAGCGGGCCGGCCAAGTCCGCCGCGCGGCTCAGGGCCGCCGCCGCCTCCTGGAGCGATGAACGCTGGTGACTGTTCAATGCGCAGGAGCCGGCGGATCGCTCCGCCCGCAGGTGCAGCATCCCGGCCAGCCGGCGGCGGACCTCGGCGAGGCCTTCGCCCGTGATGGCCGAGGTCGGCAGGACGTCCAGGCCGCTGGCCGCGGCCAGTGCGGCGGCCGCACGCTCTTGCCGGGCCGGCCCCAGCGTGTCCGCCTTGTTCGCCAGCACTAGAACCGGCGCTGTCGGCCGCTGGGCCCGCAGGTGAGCCAGCAGCGACAGGTCCGGCCGGGCGATATCCACCACCGGCAGCAGGACATCGCATTCCTTCAGCGCCCGCCGGGCGGCGGCATCGGCGGCGCGGCCCACGATGTCGGCGGGGGCCGCCAGGCCGGCCAGGTCCTGCAGCAGCACATTGGTACAGAGTCCATCCAGGGCCACCGGGGCGGCCAGCACATCCCGGGTCGTGCCGGCCGTGGCCGAGACAATCGCCCGGTCCATGCCGGACAGGGCGTTGAGCAGACTGCTCTTGCCCACATTGGGCGCGCCGGCCAGAACAGCGCGGGGCACATCGGCGGCGTCGCTGATGGATAAGGCCTCCGCCAGGCTGCGGCGAATCTGGCCGGCCAGGTTCTCCAGGCGTGCGGCCAGCTCGGCGGGGGCGAGCAATTCAATCGACTCTTCGGCCCAGTCGATGCTGGCTTCGGTCTGCGCCAACAGCTCGGTCGCCTCCTGGCGCCAGCTAGCGCAGAGCCTGCCCAGCGCGCCGGCGGCGTTGGCACTGGCGGCGCGAAGTTGGGCATCGGTGGCGGCGGCAATCACGTCGGCCACGGCCGCGGCGGCGGAGAGATCGATCCGCCCGTGCAGAAACGCGCGCAGCGTGAATTCGCCCCCCTGGGCCGGCCGCACGCCGGGGGCTGCGGCTGCTGCTAAAAGGGCCTCGAGCACCATGGCGGCCACCAGCGGCTGGCCGGGCACGTGCAGCTCCACGATATCCTGCCGGGTGTAGCTGCGCGGGGCGCGAAAGACATACGCCCGCCCCGGCAGGGCGAGGCCTGGCGCGCGAACCCAGCCCGCCACGCTGCCGAAACTCGCCATCGCGTGCAGGGTGCCGGCCGCGGGCGTAAAAACCGCGGCGGCCGCCTCGAGCGCTTGCGGCCCGCTGGCGCGGATGATGGCCCGCCCCGCCGCACCCGCCGGTGTGGAGATCGCCGCGATGGTTTGGGAAGTGTCCAGGATGGGCGAGAAAGCGTTCATTTTCGGTTTGTCAAAGATATCCGATTGATGGGGCGAAGATCACACATTCCAAAGTCAATCAAATCAGGGCTCCCCGTCCAACCCTTCTGGCAGGTGCGTGGTAAGCCCGGCCCGATAGTGTTCAACTGAGGAAATTCCTCAGTTGGGGCCGGAGCGTAAGGGCTGGAATTGCACCTTTCGCCTGTCCGGATGGTGCTCAACTGGTGAAATTCACCAGTCGAGGCCTGGGCGTAAGGGCTGGACCCGAACCCCTCGCCTGCCCGAATTTTCCTCAACTGAGGAAATTCCTCAGTTGGGGCTGGAGCGTAAGGGCCGGAATCCGACCCCTCGCACGGCCGGAAGGCAGTCAACTGGTGAATTTCACCAGTTGAGGCCAAAAGCATTGGCTTGGACCACCGGGGGGCGCAACTCGCCCCGCCTGCGGCTAAGATCGCATAATTACTTATGTAATAATATCTTACCATATATCTCGAAGCATCTGGCGGACCGGAAGAACTATTCTGGTCGCGCAGCCAGCTTGGCAAGTCTAACCTACTCGGCTTTCAGAAGCATTCAATTTCCAGGCCAGCACCATTGCTTATCCTATAGACAGGCCTAGCTACGGATAGTTAGTAAGATTTTATCCGCATTTTCGTGGCTGTCAAGAGTCTTTTTTTGACGGCAGGACGTGATTACGGCAGCAAAGGAGCTTACTCGCCACTCAGAATGTGTATGGAAACGTGGCATGGGCGTCCCGCCCATGAGTCCCACGGGCGTCTCGCCCGTGGCGGCGCAAGAAACGGCCGGATTCACCGCCAAGATGGCCGTGCCACGATCGGAGCCGGTTTTCATACACGTTCTCAGGCCCGCTGGAGCGACCGCAGGGTGAGCAGATTGACCAAGTCCCACGGCCGGCCGTCGGGGGCGGTTTCTTTGGGCGTCTCGAGCACCTGGGGCACACAGCGCAGGCGCGGATGGTTGATGAAGGCGGCGAAGGCCGCCAACGAAACGTGGCCGTGCCCGATATGCTCGTGGCGGTCCACGCGGCTGCCCAGGGGCGCCTTCGAATCGTTCAGGTGCACGGCCAGCACTCGCGCCAAACCGATCACGCGATCGACCTCCTCCAGCACCTTTTCGGCGCTGTCGCCGCTGGTGAGGTCGTAGCCGGCCGCCAGCAGGTGAGCCGTGTCGAGGCAGATGCCCACGCGGGCGGGGGAATCAACGTGTTCCAGCACCCAGGCAAGCTGTTCCAGCCGCCAGCCCACGCCGTCGCCCTGGCCGGCGGTGTTTTCCAGGCCCACCATGACGGGGTTTCTAGTACAGCGTTTATGCAGCAGGTCCAGCGAACGCGCCACTCGTCGCAGCCCCTCGCTCAGTCCCGCGCCCATGTGCGAGCCGGGATGCACCACGGCCGCCGAAATCCCCAGCGCTTTGCAGCGGGCCAGCTCCTGCTCCAGAAGCGCGATCGACCGGCGGCGCAGCGGCCAATCGGGGCTGGCGAGGTTCAGGAGATAGCTGCCGTGACTGATAATCGCGGCCTGTTTCGCCTGGCGGCGGGCCGCCTGCCAGTTAGCCAGTTCATCTTGCGAAAGCGCCCGACCGGCCCACTGCCGCTGGTTCTGCGTAAAAATCTGCACGCAGTCCGTGCCCAGGCTGATGGCCTCCAGCAGGGCGTTGTGTACGCCCCCGGCGATGGAAAGATGGCAGCCTAGCATGCCCCGCCAGCGTACCGCGGGGGCGCCGGCGGCTCACGCACTTTTTGGCCGACCCGGGCGGCAGGCCCGGTCGCGCCCATTGCCGACATGCCGCTGTGTGCCTTGTAACATGGCTCGCCAGCGGCGAGTGCTTGTCGCAAGCCATTGCACTAGCTGATGTAATGAATCGTTGGCGGCTTGGGTCGCCCGAGGGGCCGATCGGTGTGTGGCGGCAAACCCGCCGCAGCGGGAAAAAACAAGCGATTAACGGGAACTAAATTTTACTTGCAAAAGATCCGCCTTTCGGTGATTGGATACGACCGCCGTGGTCCTGTATCGGGGCATCGGGTGGTTGGATGCGCCTTTTGGAAGCAGGTCAGAAGTGTCCACGGTAGCGCGTTGGCCGAATTTGGAATGCCCTTTGCGGCGACCCAGGAACGGCCAGGGCCGGTGAATACCTTAGGCAGCACGGCTTGTTTTACCGCCGAAATTTGGTTTGATGATCGAACTACTGAGTTGGGGCATTTTGCGCAAGGGCAATCGGAGCGCCCCCAAGAAGGCTGAAAGGAGCCCGGGAGCATGAAAACGACGAGTGTGATGGTGATGTTGCTGGCCGCGTTGGCGGCATCGGTGATGCTGGCCCAGTCGGCCTGGGCCCAGGACAAGCCCGGCGTTCCGCAGGGCATCCAGGAAACCACAGCCACGACGCAGGAGTATTGCGGCATCTGCGAGAGCAAGCGGGCCGTCAACGAGCTGGTGCCGTGGATGAACTGGGGCTTCGACATCCGCTTCCGCGAAGAGTACATGAGGGATCCGTTGCTGGACGAGCATCACTCGACCGGCCTGGGCAACGAGGACCTGTGGACGCGGATTCGTCCGCGGCTGTGGACGCAGATCAAGCCGGTGGAGGATCTGGACCTGTCCATCAACGCCCGCGTCGTCTGGGAATGGTGGGAGATTTGCAGGCCGGACACCGGGCCCAGTACCCCGGATACCGTGGTGACGGTGGATGATTTGAATGTCCGCTGGGCGAACATTGCGGACATGCCGCTGGCCGTGACGGTTGGCCGCCAGCAGATGCGCTTCGGCGATGGCTGGCTGGTCTTCGAAGGCACGCCGGGCGATGGCTCGCGGACCGTGTACTTCGACGCCATCCGTGGCACGTACAAGGCCGACGAGATGAACACCACGTTTGACGCGGTGTACATCGAGAATCGCGCCGACTCCCAGGACAGCATGATCCCGAACTTCAACGATACCATGGCGGCGGGCGTCAAGGGCCGGTACATCGCCGAGAACAACGAGCGCGGCATCATCCTGTATGCCTCGAACAAGTCGATCCAGAGCACCACGATTGAACCGTACTTCATCTACTACCACGCCGGCGCGCTGGAAGGCGCCCCGGGCGTGGAGGAAGACGGCAGCTTCGCCGACATCTACACGCTGGGTACCCGCGTGGCGGGCGATATGACGGACAACATCCAGGGCAGCGCGGAAGGCGCGTTCCAGTTCGGCAACAGCCAGATCGGTTCCGGGTTCACGCCGGAAGCCACCTCGCACAGCGTTTGCGGCGCCTGGGGCCTCAACAGCCGGCTGACCTACAACTTCCACGATGACTACGACACGGCCGCCTGGGCGGGCTACGAAGTTCGTTCCGGCGGCAAGGATCCGGCCCAGGACTTCAACATCCTGTGGGGCCGCTATCCGCAGTGGAGCGATCTGTACAACGGCTACATGGACACGATCGACGGCCGGCCGGCCGCCTCGTCCGACCTGCACCGCCTGTACGTCGGCGCCGGCTTCACGCCCTGTAAGCCGCTGACCTTCCAGGCCAACTATCACCTGTTGTTTGCCTATAACAACAACGTGGACAACGCCTCGACGACCTCGGAAGGCCACTTCCGCGGCCAGTTGCTCACCGCGTTGATGAAGTACCAGTTCAACGAGCACATCGCCGGCCACCTGCAGGGCGAAGTGTTCCTCCCGGGCAACTACTACTCTGATGCCGCCAACGACGTGGCCTTCTTCGGCCGCTACGAGTTGGTCTTCACCTGGTAAGCCCAAGCCGGTAGTTCGAACATCGCGGCGGGCCGCCCCTCAAAAGGCGGCCCGCTGTTTTTTATTGTTTCGTTTGGAATTTGGAGCTTGGGATTTGTTTGGGATTTGGGATTTGGGATTTGGGATTTTTCCCGTTACATTTTCAAGCATGAGTGAGCCTGACCGTAAACTCTTGAGTGGCAACGAAGCCATCGCCTGCGCGGCCCTGGACGCCGGCGTGGCCCTGGGGGCGGGCTATCCGGGCACGCCGTCGACGGAGATCTTGGAGGTTTTCTCATCGCTGGGTGGTTACGCCCAGTGGTCGCCCAATGAGAAGGTGGCGCTGGAGGTGGCGCTGGGGGCCGCGTTCGCCGGCGCGCGGGCCGTGGCGACGATGAAGCATGTGGGTCTCAACGTCGCCGCCGACCCGCTATTCACCGCGGCCTATACGGGCGTGACGGGTGCGCTGGTGGTCGTCTCGGCGGATGACCCGGGCCTGGCCTCCAGCCAGAACGAGCAGGACAACCGCCGCTATGCCGTCGCCGCGGGTTTGCCCATGCTCGAGCCGGCCGACTCGCAGGAGGCGTACGATTTCACCGCCGCCGCCATCGAAATTTCCGAGCGCTGGTCCATCCCGGTGCTGCTGCGCGTGACCACGCGGGTGTGCCACTCCAAGACCATCGTGCAGCGCCGAACGCTGAATCGGCCCGCCGCCGCACCGCATTATGAACGGGATGTTCAAGGTCGCGTCATGATCCCCACCTATGCCCGTCTGGCCCACCGCCGGCTGCGGGCCAAGCTCGCGGCGATCGCCCAGTGGAGCGAGACCGCGGAGCTGAACAAGGTTTATTCGCCCGGCTCACCCGGCGGCGAGCTGGGCATCATCACCTCGGGCATCAGCACGATGCACGCCCGCGAGGCGGCGCCGGCGGCGGCCGTGCTCAAGTTGGGCATGACGTATCCGCTGGCCGTGGGCAAGATCGCCCGCTTTGCCCGCTCGGTCAAACGCTGCCTGGTGATCGAGGAGGGCGATCCGTACCTGGCCGAATCGATTCGTGCGGCCGGCATCGCGGTGGATGCCCAGCCGGAGATGTACCGCTTTGGCGAACTGTCCGTCGAGCGCGTGGCGCGAATCCTGGCGAACGACCGCAGCGCGGAGCCCCAGCCGGCCAAGGGCAAGCCGCCGCAACTGTGTGTCGGGTGCCCGCATCGCCTGACGTTCGAGACCCTGCGCGACTTGGGCTGCGTGGTCGCCGGCGACATCGGCTGCTACACGCTGGGCGTGCTGCCGCCCTTTGAGGCGATGGACACCTGCGTGTGCATGGGCGCTTCCATCAGCGTGGGGCTGGGCCTGCGGCACGTGCTGGGCGAGGAGCAGGCGCGGCGGGTCGTCAGCGTCATTGGCGACAGCACGTTTGTGCACAGCGGCATCACCGGCCTGGTGGAGATGGTGTATAACCCGCCGGCCACCGGGCACGTGGTGATCATCCTCGATAATGGCACAACCGCCATGACCGGTTTGCAGGAGCATCCGGCCACCGGCCGCCGCCTGGACCATGGCCCGGCGGCGCAGCTTTCCATCGAGGCCCTGGCCAAGGCGGTAGGCGTGCCCTGCGTGGCCGTGATCGACCCGATCAGCCAGCGCGATCGCCTGCGGGGGCTGCTGGAGGAGAGCCTGGCCAACGGCCGGCTCAACGTCATTATCATCCGCCGGCCGTGCCCGCTGGCGGCCAAGCGGATCCGGCAGGTCCAGCCGGGACAGTCTTAGACCAAAGCGGAACACAAAGACCACAAAGATCACAAAGGGCACAAAGAGAGACAAATAGTGCAAAGACGAAGAAGGACGCCAGTGTTGCCTTTACCCTGATCTTGCTTTGTGACCTTCGTGGCCTTTGTGATCTTTGTGTCTGTCGTTTTCTTGTTACGTGCCTTCCGCAAAGCGAGCGCAAATGCCTGACGGCGTGGTGAACATCGTGGTGGTCGGCCTGGGCGGCCAGGGCGTGCTGAAGGCGTCGGATATTCTGGCCGAGGCGGCGTTTGCCGCGGGGCTCGATGTGAAGAAGGCCGAGGTGCACGGCATGAGCCAGCGCGGCGGCTCCGTCCGCAGCGATGTGCGCTTTGGCCGCGAGGTGCTCAGCCCCATGGTGCCCGCCGGCAGGGCGCATTTCCTGCTGGCCCTGGAAGACTCGCAGGTGGAGGTGAACCGCGAGGTCCTGGGCGAGGACGCTGCCGTGCTCAGGCCCGGGCAGATTGATATCAGCAAGCTGAACAGCCCGCGCAGCCTCAACATCGCCATGTTGGGGCTTCTAAGCGCCCACCTGGACCTGCCGGTGGAGCATTTTGTGGCGGCCGTGCGGGCCAATCTGCCGCCGGCGGCGCACGGGGCGAATCTGGCGGCGTTCGAATATGGGCGTTCGCTTAAATAGCTGGCGTCGCAAAGGAAAGGAACCGAACGATGGATAAAGAAACCCTGTTGGCCGCGATGGAATTCACCCGCGTACGCGTAATCGGCACGCTGGACACGATCGCCAAGAGCGGGCAGAACCCCTCGAAAGTTTTGGCCTGGCGGCCCGGCTCCGGCCGTGCGCACATCGCCTGGCAGGCCATGCACATGGCCGCCACGCACGATCGATACATTAACGAGCGGCTGTGCCAGAAGCCCGTGAGCGATCCGGAGCTGAACCAGCGCTTCGGCGGCGGCAGCACGCCTTCCGACCAGAACGTGCCGGACCTGGAAACGATCCGCCGGACCCTGGAGAAGCACTACACCCACGCCCGGGACTATTTTCGCGCGCTGGCGCCTTCGGAGATCGAGCGCGCCATCGTTTTCCCCAATAACGTCAAGCGCACCATCGGCGAATCATGCGTCCTGCTGACGTTCCACGAGGCTCATCACCAGGGGCAGATGCATTTGACGTGGAACTTGTACAAGGCGGCGCATGGAGTGGCGTGAGGCGGGCCATCGCCGGTTCGGGCGTGGCTGGCTGCAAAAGCTTGAATTCGCCGGCCCGTCCGCGGACAATCCATGCCACATTGGGTTTTGTCGCGGCCAGTGAGGCCAAAGGCAGCAGGAGCGCATCTATGACGACCAACGTCAAACCGGCGGCGTGCGTGTTCCACCCGGCAAGCACGCCTGACTTTCTGCCCGCCGAACAGTTGCAGCACCTCCAGCTCGAGCGGCTGCAAAATATGGTGGCCCGCGCGTATAACCACGTGAGCCTCTTCCGTCAGCGCATGGATGAGCGCAAGTGCAAGCCGCAGGATATGAAATGCCTTTCGGACGTGGCCCGGCTGCCCTTTACCGTCAAGGCCGACCTGCGCGACACGTATCCCTTCGGCCTGTTCGCCAGCGACATGCGCGATGTGGTCCGCCTGCACGCCTCCAGCGGCACCACGGGCAAGCCCATCGTCGTGGCATACACGGCCGAGGATGTACAGGTGTGGACCAACGTGATGGTCCGCACTCTGGCCGCCTGCGGCTGCGCCGAGGGCGATATCATCCAGAACGCCTACGGCTACGGCCTGTTCACCGGCGGCCTGGGCGCCCACTACGGCGCCGAGGGCCTGGGGGCCACCGTGATTCCCATCTCCGGCGGCAACACGGATCGGCAGATCATGGTGATGCAGGATTTCGGCGTCACGGCCATCTGCTGCACGCCCAGCTATTTCCTGCACATTGTCGAGCGCGCCGGCGAGATGGGCGTGGACCTGAAGGCACTGCCGATCCGCGCGGGCGTTTTCGGCGCTGAGCCCTGGAGCGACGCCATGCGCGCCTACATGGAGAAGGCCGCGGGCATCAAGGCGTACGACATTTACGGCCTGACGGAGATCATCGGCCCCGGCGTGGCCAGCGAGTGCCGCGAGCAGTCGGGCCTGCACGTGTTCGAGGATTATTTCTACCCCGAGATCGTCAATCCGCAGACGCTCGAACCCGTACCCGACGGCGGCGAAGGCGAACTGGTGCTCACCACGCTGGCCAAGAAGGCCATGCCCATGATCCGCTACCGCACGCGCGACATCACCAGCCTGATCACCGAGCCGTGCCCGTGCGGCCGCACGATTCGGCGGATCCGGCGGATCGGCCGGCGCAGCGACGACATGTTCATCATCCGCGGCATCAACGTCTTCCCCTCCCAGGTGGAGGCGGCCCTGCTGGCCGTGGAGGGCACGCTGCCGCATTACCAGATCGTTTTAACCCGCCAGAAAGGGCTGGACGAGATGGACGTCCAGGTCGAGGTGACGGCGGCGTTCTTCAGCGACAAGGTCAGCGCGCTGGAGTCGCTGCACGACCGGCTGAGCAGCGCCATCGAGCACACGCTGGGCCTGCGCGTCAAGGTGAGTCTGGTCGAGCCGCACACCATCGAGCGCAGCATGGGCAAGGCCAAGCGGCTCATCGACCGCCGCAATGAGAAGACCGAGGCATGAGCAAGCTCACCGACAGCGCCAGCCGCACCTTCGCCGACGGCTTCAACTGCTGCCAGGCGGTGCTCTCGGCGGTGGGGGAGCCCCTGGGCCTGCCGCGCCAGGCGGCCCTCAAAATTGCCCAGGGCATGGGCGGCGGCATGGGCCACCTGGGCCTCACGTGCGGGGCGGTGACCGGCGCGTTCATGGCCATCGGCCTGGTCCATGCCCGCCTGGAAAAAGACCAGGACGCCGCCAAGCAGCGGGCGTACGAACTGGTGGCCGAGTTCGCCCGGCGCTTTAAGGCTAAAAATGAGTACCTGGATTGCCGGTCGCTCCTGGGATTCAGTTTTGACGATGCCGAGGCCTATGAGGCAGCGCGCCAGGCGGGCGTCTTTCGCACCCGCTGCGCGGGCTTCGTCCGCGATGCGGTGGAGATCCTTGAGCAACTCCTTCCTCTCGACGAACACGGGGAAAAACCATGAAGATCACGCAATTGTCTGTGTTCCTGGAGAACAAGCCGGGCCGCCTGAGCCATCCGTGTCGGGCGCTGGCGGATGCGGGAATCAACATCCTGACGCTGTCGCTGGCCGACACGCATCAGTTCGGCATCATGCGGCTGATCGTCAAGGAGCCGCAGAAGGCCAAGAAGGCGCTGGAGGCGGCCGGCTGCGTGGTCAACCTCACGGAGGTTATCGCCATCGAGGTGCCCGACCGGCCCGGCGGGCTGGCCGATGTGCTGATGGCCATCGAGAAGTCGGCCCTGAACGTGGAATACATGTATGCCTTCACCTTCCGCCGCGCAGACAAGGCGATTATCGTCTTCCGCTTCGAAGACCCCGACGCCGGCATCCGCGCCATTCAGGCCAAGGGCATGAATGTGATCAGCAGCGTGGAGCTGTATGAGCGGGCGGGGAAATAGGCTTTAGGCTGTAGGCTGGAGACGGGAGAAGCAAGAGGGCATCCATCTGCCGGTCGCTCTGGTACGGAGTCGTATGAACGCATTTCCTTTCGAAAACAAGGTATTCGATCCCGCCGAAGCCATGCCGCGCAAGGAGCTGGCGGCATTGCAGCTTCAGCGCCTGCGCGAGGCGGTGGCCCGGGCGGCGTGCGTGCCTTTCTACAAGAAGGCGCTGGCCAAGGCCAAAGTCACAGCCCAAAGCATTCGAAAGCTCGAGGATGTCCGCCGGCTGCCCATCACCACCAAGGCGGACCTGCGCGATGGCTACCCGCTGGATTTCCTCGCGATTCCACGCGCGCAAGTGGCGCGATTTCACTGCTCCTCGGGCACGACGGGCAAACCCATCTTCGTCGCCTATAACCGCCACGACCTGAATACCTGGGCCGACCTGTGCGCCCGCTTTCTCACCGCCGGCGGCCTGCGCAGCGAACATACGGTGCACATCGCCTTCGGCTACGGGCTCTTTACCGGCGGCTTCGGTCTGCACTACGGTTGCGAGCGCGTCGGGGCGGCCGTGCTGCCGGCCGCCTCGGGCAACACGCCCCGGCAGGTGATGCTGCTGAAGGACCTGGGGGCCGATGTGCTGGTCTGTACCCCCAGCTACGCCCTGAACATCGCCGAGGTGGCCCAAGGCCAGGGCGTCAAGCCGAAGGACCTCTCGCTCAAATTCGCCCATTTCGGCGGTGAGCCGTGGACGGAAGACATGCGCCGCCAGATCGAGGCCGGCCTGGGGCTGATGGCCTTCAACAATTACGGGTTGTCCGAGGTCATGGGTCCGGGCGTCAGCGGCGAGTGCGTGGCGCGCAACGGCATGCACATCAGCGAGGACCATTTCCTGGTGGAATGCCTGGACCCCGACACGCTGGAGCCGGTTGAAGATGGCCAGCGCGGCGAGCTGGTCCTCACCACGCTGACCAAGCAGGCCATGCCGATCCTCCGCTACCGCACGCGCGACATCGCCCACCTGGACCCCAGCCCCTGCCCGTGCGGCCGCACGGGCGTGCGAATGAGCCGCATCGTGGGCCGGACGGATGACATGCTCATCATCCGCGGCGTCAACGTGTTTCCTTCGCAGATCGAGGAGGCGCTGCTGCGCGTCGAAGGCGCCGCGCCGCATTACTTCATCGAGGTGGACCGACCCGGCAAGATGGACGAGGTGACCGTCAAGGTCGAGGTGCGGGCGCAGGATTTCTCCGACCGGATGAGCCAGATGGAGGCCCTGCGCGAGAAGATCTCGCGCGAGATCCACTCCATCACCACCATCCGCGTGAACGTCGAGTTGGTCGAACCGCAGACCCTGGATCGCTCGGCCGGCAAGGCGGTGCGCGTCATCGATCACCGCAAGAAGTAAGCTGGCCCGGCCAAGCCGCAGGCATTTCGCCAGTGGCCTACGGGGGGAGTATCAGGAATGCCGCAATGAGATTCGTAATATCCCTGTTCTTGCTTGGGGTATCCGTTATGGCACTGTCCACACCGGCACGCGGCGAGCCGATTCTGTTTCAGCGCGGAGCGCTGACCCTGACGTTTGACGAGAACACCGGGGCGCTGCTCCGGTTTACAGCCGGCCTGCGTGAAATTGCACGCAGCCAGGCCAGCGTGCCTTCGATCACGTTTGGCATCGGCCCGGCGCCGGATAAGCTCACCTGGCTGGAAGAGATGACGCCGGCGCCCAAGCTGCTCAAACAGGCCCGCCCGGCGCCGGATACGCTGGAACTGACTCTGGCCGCCGGCCAGTTCGAATGGGTGGAAACGCATCGGCTCCTCGATGGCCCGCCGCGACTGGACCGGTCTTTGCGGTTGATCAACCGCGGCGCAGAAACGGTGAAGTTGCGCAGAGTGGCCTTCCGCCTGTCGGGCATTATGGCCAAGGGGGAGGGGTTTTACCGGCTGCCCATGGTGTGGCCGCCCCGGAATCACGACTTCACGGCAATGCAGCCGGGGCGAAAACAGTACGGGCGCGGCTCGATCGCGCCGGGCCTGGCGCAGTTGGCGGCCGACTGCACCTTGCTGTGGGCCAGTTATACGCAAGACACGCCAGGCTGCCAGATCACCGAGGCGAGCGGCACGTTCGACTTGCGCCAGACCGTGCAGGCCGCCGGCTATCTGCGCCCCGATGAACCGCAGGAAATCGGTTTTGTCAGCCTGGAGGTCCTGCCCGGCGATTACTGGGCGGCCCTGGCGAGATTGTGGGACTGGATGGATTCGGTCGGCCTGAAGGTGCCGGAGGATCAGCCTGCCTGGATTCGCGAGGCGATCCTGTACTCCTTTCATCCCGGCGGCACCATCGCCAGCGACTTTACCGATCTTGGCGGCTTCGCGGCCGCTACGGAGAAACTGCTGCCGACGCTACCGCGACTGGGCGTCAATGCCATTTGGATCCTGCCGGTCGAGTACCAAAAGCCGTACTGGCCCCTGGATTACTACCGCTTCATGGATGGCCTGGGCACGGGCGATGAGTACAAGCGGCTGGTCGCGCGGGCCCACGAGTTGAAGCTCAAGGTATTGCAGGACCTGGTCCCGCACGGCGGGGCTCCCTCGGCCCTTCACAACCAGCAGCATCCGGAATTCATGCTGCGCCGCGAGGACGGCTCGACGCTCAAATACTGGCTCAACGATTTCGCCTGGCCGGCGTGGCAGCAGTATCTGGCCGACGTGGCCGGCCACTATGTGCGGCAGTACGACATCGACGGCTACCGCGTCGACGCCGCGTACGGCAGCAAGGAGTTCAACTGGAATGAAAAGATTCCTTACGCCCGGGCCAGCCTGGCGGATCTGAACGGCGGCCTGGGCATGCTGCACGCCCTTCGCGCGGCCGTGCGCCAGTTCAAGCCGGCCGGGGCGATCCTGGCGGAAGTGGAAAGCGCGCGGCACGCCGCCGAATCCGACGCCATCTACGATTATGGCTTCTGCTACACCGTCTGCCAGAACTGGCGGAAGATGGAGGCGGCGGAATTTGTGACGGCCTTACAGGATTACCTCGAAGAACAGCGCCTCAGCGAACCGCGCGGCACGGTGCGGCTGCGCCATATCGAGAGCCATGACTCGCTGCGCGCCCAGGGCTGGTACGGCGTGCGCGGCATGGAGACGTTCTACGCCCTGAGCGCCTGGATCGACGGCATTCCGATGATCTATCACGGCATGGAAATCGGGCACAGCGCCGAGCTGGCCCGCATCAACGAGATCCGCCGCCGCCGGCCGGAACTGAGCCGCGGTCTGGCGAACTATCGCGCCGTAGAGTGCGATGTTCCCGGCGTGTTCACGTGCCTGCGGCAACTGGGCCAGGCGGCCAGCGTCGTGGTCATCAACTTCAATCGCCAGCCCATCACGGCCAATCTCACCTGGCCGCAGGGCCGTGCAACCGTCACACTTGGCCCGCTGGGCTATACCCTGCTGCCGGAGGCCGACATCCCGGCGAGGAACGATGCCGAATGGTTCGTCGACACCGTAGAAGGCCGGCTGTGCGACCGCTTCGATGTGTCGCCCCAAATCATCTCGGGGCCGCACCGCAGCGGCATCTATTGGCGCCCGCAATGCGGCGGCGCCTGGTGGTCAAATGAGATGCTGCCGCTCGCCGGTCAGCTCGGCACCAAAGGCGCGGACGGCCGCTGGGAAATAACACGGTTTAGCGGCCCTGTAACGGATGATGTGCGGCTGCTGGCGCCGGGCCGCATCAGCGGGGCAAGCGGAAGTCCGGTTGAAATTGCCGAGTTGCCGCCCGCGCCCGACCCCACGGCGCCGGTGGCGATGGGCGGTGTGACATCGCGCTGCGTCGGCTCCGAGTACATCATCTCCAACCGGCATTACTCGGTCACCTTGCGCCGGCAGGGCGGCATGATTCGCCAACTGCGCACAGCGCATGGCGTGGTGGCGGAGAATCAGGATTTGTACGGCGAACGCGCGTATTTCCCGGCGTGGGGGGGCATGCGCGCCTCGGAGGACGTCGAAAGCGGAATCCGCCTCTGGCGCGAGGGCGAGGCCCTTCACTTGAGCTTCACCGGCCAGATTCGCGGCGTCGATCGTTTCGCCCTCAAACGCCCCGCCTTGTTCTATCGCAATGAGTTTGCGTTCACCGACTCAGCGCGTTTCACCGAGCGATGGGCGTTCCGCACCGAACAGGATTTTCACGACCAGGATGCACTTCTCGCCTTCTGCATAGGCCGCGTCGGCGGCGAGAAATTCACTTTCGGCAAGCTGAGCGGCGAGATTGAGGATGGCGAATTGCGTATCGGCCAAACGAATGGGCCGGACTTGCCGGCGGAAATCCGATTCTCTGACGTGCTGGTGTTGCAGGACCTGCACATGCCCAGCGAAACCGATTGTCATCTGTTTATGCGGGGCCGCTCCCTGTTTTTCACACTGCTGGACGGCGCTGCCGCCTCGCTGAGTTCAAATCGCTGGTATGAATTCAGCGCGGACTGGAATACGGCGCCGTGAGACGAAGGCTGGAGGCTGGGTTGAAGAGACGCCGGAGATGAACCTTCTTAAGCCGGCCTGAAAGCAGGCCCGCGCGCCAATATTCACCTGGCGCGCGGGCGGTGTTTTCGACAAAACCCTATTCCTTCACTTCATATTCCGCATCGATCACGTCGTCGCCGCCGCCTTTCTTGGGGCCTTCGCCACCGGGTTGTTCGCCCTGCGGCTGGGGGCCGGGCGGGGCCTGCTGGGCTTTTTGGCCCTTGACCTGCTCGTACATGGCCTCGGCCAGCTTGTGACTGGCCTGCTCCAGGCGGCTCATGGCGCGGCGAATGGCCTCGGCGTCATCGCCCTTGTTGGCCTCGCGCACGGCGGTGATGGCCGACTCGATATTCGAGCGATCGGAGGCGGAAACCTTCTCGCCCTGCTCGCGGAGCGTCTTCTCGGCCGTCCAGGCCAGGTGATCGGCCTGGTTCTTCAGGTCGATCAGTTCGTGCCGCTGCTTGTCATCGGCGGCATGCTCCTCGGCATCCTTCTTCATGCGGTCGATCTCGGCCTGGTTGAGGCCGGAAGAGCCCTTGATCTCGATGGACTGCTGTTTGCTCGTGGCCAGGTCCTTGGCGGAAACGTTCAGGATGCCGTTGGCGTCGATATTGAACGTCACCTCGATCTGCGGCAGCCCGCGCGGCGCCGGCGGCAGCCCGGTCAGATTAAAGCGCCCCAGCGTGCGGTTGTCGCGGGCGAAATCGCGCTCGCCCTGGAGCACGTGGATGGTCACCTCGGTCTGGTTGTCGGCGGCGGTGGAGAAGGTTTCCTTCTTCTCCGTGGGAATGGTGGTGTTGCGTTCGATGAGCTTGGTCATCACGCCGCCAAGCGTCTCCACGCCCAGCGACAGCGGCGTGACATCCAGCAGCACCATCTGCTCTTCCACTTCACCCGCCAGGATGCCGCCCTGGACGGCGGCGCCCAGGCCCACCACCTCGTCGGGGTTGATGCTCTTGTTGGGCTCCTTGCGGTAAATGTCCTTGGCGATCTGGCGGACGCGCGGAATGCGTGTCGAGCCGCCGACCAGCACCACCTCGTCCACATCCTCGGGGGTGACCTTGGCATCGGCCAAGGCTTGCTTGCACGGGCCCACCAGCCGGTCGAAGACGGGCCCGCAGAGCTGCTCCAGCTTGGCCCGGGTCAGCGTCATCGTCAGGTGCTTGGGGCCGGTCTGCGTGGCGGTGATGAAGGGCAGGTTGATGCTCGCCTCCATCGCCGTGGACAACTCGCACTTGGCCTTCTCGGCGGCTTCCTTGAGCCGCTGGAGGGCCATCGGGTCCGTGCGCAGGTCCACGCCTTCCTGCTTCTTGAACTCATCGGCGATGTAGTGGATGAGCACCTCGTCGAGGTCATCGCCGCCAAGATGCGTGTCGCCGTTGGTGGAGAGCACTTCAAAGACGTTGTCGCCGATGTCCATGTTCGAGATGTCGAACGTGCCGCCGCCGAAGTCGAAAACGGCCACCTTCTCGTTGCGCTTCTTCTCGAGCCCATAGGCCAGCGCTGCGGCGGTGGGTTCGTTAATAATGCGCTCGACCTTCAGCCCGGCGATCTCGCCGGCATCCTTGGTGGCCTGGCGCTGGGCATCGTTGAAGTACGCCGGCACCGTGATGACGGCGCGCTCCACCTTCTCGCCCAGGTAGTCCTCGGCGGTCTTCTTGAGATCCTGGAGAATCATCGCCGAGATTTCCGGCGGCGTGTAATCCTTGCCGCGAATGCGGACCTTCACCAGCTCGTCGGGCCCGCCGACGATCTCGTAGGGCACCATCTTCTCTTCCGTGGCCACTTCATTGTGCCGCCGGCCCATGAAGCGCTTGATCGAGAAGACGGTGTTCTTCGGGTTGGTCACCTGCTGGTGTTTGGCCGCCTGGCCTACTAACCACTCGCCCTTATCCGTGAGGGCCACCACGCTGGGGGTCAGCCGGCTGCCCTGCTGGTTGATAAGTACCTTGGGGGCACTGCCTTCCATGAGGGCCACGACGCTGTTGGTGGTGCCAAGGTCAATGCCGATGATCTTCTTGCTTGCCATTGTTCTTAAACTCCTGGTATCGCGTATGAATTCTTGCTAATGGCATTATGCAATAAGCATGCCTGGAAAGCATAAGTTATTGCTAATGTTATCATTATCAAAATCAGCCCATATCCGCCCTAATGACAGTTTAGGCAGTCCAAGTGCCCCGCGCGCGCATTTTGACAGGTCGGGTCAAGGCAGGTGCGCAATTGCGCACGTGACCCTTATCATTACTAATAGGCGCTTTCACCTTTAAACGGTTTAAAGGTGCGATCCAAAATCAGAGGTGTGCGCCGCGCACACCTGAGGTCTTCTCGATTTAAGTGTTACACTCGTCCGCAAATGAAGAAGAATGTAACACTTATGCGGATTCCGTGGCCCCGGTTCAACTGTCCGCCGCGGACAGTTGAATTCCCCGCCTCAGGTGTCCGTCGCGGACACCTGACAGCAACACGCGATGCCTGCCTCAGCCCATCTACTGCACCGAGATCTTCTTGGTCGACTGCCACAGGCCGTGAATATTGCAGAAGGCCAGGGCCTGAAGCGTACCGCCGACGGCGGTTTTCATGCTGGTGGCCCCGCTGTGGTGGGTGTAAACCGGCCCCTGGTTTGGCCCTTTGACCGATTCGCCGTGGGCCGTGAACTCGAAGTGGGCGATCTGGAAGGCGAATTTGCTGCCATCATCGGGCAGGAAGTACAGATCGATCCACCGGATGTGGTGCTCGGTGGTGTTGGGGTGGGCGATCTCCTTGCCCAGGGTCACCTTCACATCAGTCATCTGGTCCTTGGTGAACGTGTCGGGGCATTCGATGATCGGCACGTGTTTTTCTTTCTTCCAGTCGGCCGTTTGAATGGCCTCGCTGACCATAGGCTCAGCAACGTTTGTTGCCATGAGGATGCTCCTTTCGATGCAGTAGAAGTTCATTTTCCTGGCATCAGTTCGCCGGTAACCCGCGGGCGGCGTCATGCCCGCGCCGCCGTCCACAAACTTGATTATAGTGGCACTTCCTCCGCTTTGCGCGATGGCCGGCGTTGCTGCCGTCAACGATTGGCCTTTGAGCCTCAGATGGCGCAATGCAGGCTGAGCGTGCCGGTTGCGCCACCTGTATTGTTTGTGCGGCACGACTGGAAAGATCATGCGGCATAGCGAAAGTTGACGGGTTGTTCGGCCTGTGATGACGGGGTCGGCTGTGGCGGATGTCATGCGCTGCCGGCGGTCATTTTGTCCTTTTCACAGGGCTGGCGATAAAGCCTCTTGCCTCGCAGGACGAATCCATAGCCAGGCACGCCAGCGCGTGCGGCCATACGGCGGATGTGACGCGAGCCTCAAGAGGGTTTTATCGTGATCGAGGGACTGGATGTGGATGTGATCTTCCCGAAGTTAACGCCGCGCGAACCTGCCCGCAGCCGGCATGATGCGGCGGCCCGGCGGCTGGATTTCCTCCGCGCTTGCTGGGGGACCCTGGGTCCGACCCAGCGCGAGCACCTGACGACTCACTGCCAGGCCGTCAGCACGATGGCTTTTCGGCTGTGCGTAGCGATGCGGCTGCCGGCGACGGCGGTGCAGCGCGCTGGCCTTGCGGGGCTGTTCCACGATATCGGCAAATGCGCCATCCCCGAGGCCCTGCTGGCAAAGTGCGGCCCCTTGACGGCCACCGAGCGGCGAATCATCAACCAGCATGCCGTCCTGGGCGCCCGCTACACGCTGGCGATCACCGGCGATGCCGGCCTGGCCCGGATCGTCGCGCTTCACCACCATTGGGAAGCCGCCGCCGGCCGCACCGGGGAGGACTCCCTCACGCTCCAGGCCGCCATCGTCCAGGCCGCCGACGCCCTGGTCAGCATGACCTCCGACCGTCCCTACGCCCGTGCCCGCACGCGGGCTGAGGCCCTGGCCGAGTTGACCCGCGGCGCGGGCGAGCAGTTCGACGGCCGCGTGGTCCGCGCGGCGAATCTGCTGGATGTCTGGGGCGAGGCGGCGTGAGGGGAGAAGGCTTTAGGCTGTAGACTGTAGGCTGTAGGAACGGCCGGAGAGAGACACGCAGGCGCATCCCGTCTTTTCCCGCCGTTGCTACAGCCTACAGCCTACAGCCTACAGCCTAAAGCCTACAGCCCGATCTTCTCCCGGATCTTGTCCCCCGTGACCGGCTGGATGATTCCGCGGTCGGTGATGATGCCGGTGATCAGGCCGGCGGGCGTCACGTCGAAGGCGGGGGCGTAGACGGCGATGCCGTCGGGGGCGGTGCGTCGACCCAGGCCCTCGGTGATTTCCTCCGCATCGCGTTGCTCGATGGGAATTCCTGAACCATCCTCCAGCGACAGGTCAAACGTGCTGACCGGCGCCGCCACGTAGAAGGGAATGCCGTGATGGCGGGCCAGGATCGCCAGGCCGTACGTGCCGATCTTATTGGCCGTGTCGCCGTTGGCGGCGATGCGGTCGGCCCCGGTAATCACCAGTTGCACGCGGCCTTCGCGCATCACCTGGCCGGCCACGTTGTCGGTGATGACCACGGCGTTGATCCCCGCCTGCGACAATTCCCACGCCGTCAGCCGGCTGCCCTGGAGCAGCGGCCGCGTCTCATCGCAGTACACGCAGAAGGCATGTCCCGCCGCATGGGCGACGTACATGCCCGCCGTGGCCGTGCCGATGCCCGCCGTGGCCAGGGCCCCGGCATTGCAATGCGTCAGCACGCCCGAGCAGCGGCGAATCAGTGCGGCGGCATGCTCGCCGATCGCCCGGCACATGGCCGCATCCTCGCGGTGAATCTCGCGCGCCTCCGTAAGGATTTTCTCGGCCGCGCGCTCGGCGGCCACGCCCTTGGCCGCGCGCCGGGCCCGCTCCACCGCCCAGGCCAGATTCACCGCCGTGGGCCGACAACTCTTGAGGTATTCGGCCTTCTCCGCGAGCACCTCGCGGAACGCCCGGCCGGACATCTTGGCCTCATGGGCCGCCTCGCGCGCTGACAGCACCATGCCGTAGGCCGCCGCCACGCCGATCGCCGGCGCGCCGCGCACGGCCAGCCGCTTGATCGCGTCCCACAGCTCTTCCGTGCTGCGGCAGTCGATATATCCCACCTGGGTCGGCAGCACCGTCTGATCCAGCAGGCGCACGTGCCCGTCGGCCGCACCGCCGACCCATTCCACAACGGTTGCGGGAGGTGTGATTGTGATTGGTTTTGTGCTCATGAGAGGCTTTAGGCTATAGGCTGTAGGCCATAGGTAAGACCAGAACTCAAAACGGCATATCTTTCAGGCTGCCAACCGAAAGCTATCAGAAAGACCGTCGGCCACAGCCCTACAGCCTACAGCCTACAGCCTACAGCCTACAGCCTACAGCCTCAAGGCGCATAGACAGCCGCAGGCCGCCCGGCTATTCTGGCATGTGCCATGAACGTAACGATCCTCGGCGATGGCGCGATGCCCACGGTCTCGTCGATCATCTTGACCGACAATGGCCATCGCGTGCGCGTGTGGGGGTTCTTCCCCGAGCAGATCGCCGAGCTGGCGGCCAGGCGCGAGAACACGCGGTATTTGCCGGGCGTGGCGTTTCCCCAAAGTGTCCGCTTCACCTCCGATGTCGCCGAGGCGTTTGACGGGGCCGAGCTGGTCCTGGCCGGCATGCCCACGCAGTACATCCGCCCGAGCTGGCGGCGGTTGGGGAAGCACTGCCCGGCGGGCCTGCCGATTGTGAGCGCCGCCAAGGGCATCGAAAATGACACATGCCTGCGCCCCACGGAGGTGCTGGCGGAGGTCACCGGCGGCCGCAACCCGCTGGCGGCGCTCTCGGGGCCGAATATCGCGCGAGAGATCGCCCAGCACAAAGTGGCCACGGCCACTGTCGCCTCGGCTGATCCGGGGCTGGCCAAGCTGGTGCAAAAGCTCTTCTCCACCGCGTATTTCCGCGTGTACACCAATCCCGACTTGATCGGCGTGGAGCTGGGCGGGGCGCTGAAGAATGTTGTGGCCATCGCCGCCGGCATTCTGGACGGCATGGAGGCCGGCGACAACACCAAGGCGGCGCTGCTGACGCGCGGGCTGGTGGAGATCGCGCGGCTGGGCGTGGCCCTCGGGGCTCGGCGCGAGACCTTCATGGGCCTTGCGGGCCTGGGGGACCTGGTGACCACCTGCGTCTCCCCGCACGGCCGCAACCGCTCCTTCGGCGAGGCCGTCGGCCGCGGCCGCTCCGTTGCAGAGGCCCTGGCCGCCACCGCCAGCGTCGTCGAGGGCGTCGCCACCACAAAGAGCGTCCTGGCCCTGGCCCGCCGCCACGGCGTGGAAATGCCCATCACGCAGGCCGTGCATGCGGTGCTCTTCGAAGGCCAGTCGCCAAGAGAGGCCATTGCGGGGCTGATGATGCGGGCGCCCAAGGGTGAAGATGCGGAGTGGGCCTGA
Organism: Phycisphaerales bacterium; assembly: GCA_003171335.1. GTDB lineage: Bacteria > Planctomycetota > Phycisphaerae > SM23-33 > FEN-1343 > FEN-1343. Next base: position 46,682 of record PMYD01000082.1, on the reverse strand, counting down.
TCTGCCAGCTAGTCACCCATGGTGATATTCCGGGACTCACACATCATCTGAAAAACTAGTCGCATGAGCGGACAAGCTGCTGCACCTGCTGCAACGCTTAGGCATCCAATCACCCAGTTCCTCGGACGTCGCCAGCCCAAGGCAACGCACCAAAGCCCGCACATGATTCCCATTCCCGCCACGGCAAACGCTATGATGGCAACCGCCAGCTCGAGCCCATACGGCCTATAGCCCGTTGTCCCGAGGGGAACTCGTGAAATTGAACGAACGATTGAAATAGCAATGTAAGTATTGCCGATTAGCGATGTCACCAGACCTGAGACCCCTGTCCAGAAAGCCGCAGCTTTCATGTCGGCCCATTTCATGGCTACCATCTCCGTGAGGCTGCCTATGCTTTTGTCGCCGCCTGATTCTTCTCCGCCCGCTTCCTCATCGCGGGGTTGATGATGAGAGCCCCCTTTGAGGGCTGACTAGCCGGCAACGCCACCGGCGGCGGGGGTTCCTGCCGGGTCTTCACATCCGTGATCTGCCCTGCTTCCAGGGAAACATTTTCGAATACAAGATCCGTAAAACCGGTCGCCTCGAGGCGCAGCTCCGCAATGTCCGCCGGCCAATTCTGACGCAGGTCGCTCGATACCGTGTAGTGGTATCGCGTTTGTTCCAGGCTGGACGGCTCGACGGCTTTTATTTGGTTAAAATCCAGGTTATAGGACTTGCCGGCGCTGTCGAGTGCCACGACGCGGACGGCGAAGTTGCCCCAGCCATTGGAGAGAATCACGTCAACGGCCGGCCTTCCATTCTCCCAGTTCAGCGGGCCAAAGCTGACCAGACCTCCGGCGCCCTGGGTGCTTTGGCTGCCAGCGCTGGAAGACAGCACCATGGTCCAGGGTTCGCAAGCAAAGCCGAAGCGCACGGAAGTGGTCATACGGTCCTTGTCGAAGACATACATCTCCCCAGTATTGAACGGCACCATGGACCTGTTTCCGAACTCATCGACAATGGAGTGTGAACCTGCGCCGCTGTTACCTTCGACCCCGAAGCGAGTAACGCTTCCTTGGGATAAAGTGACCGTTGTGCGATTCCCGGTAACGGTTTTGACCACCTTCTGCGGTGCGATGGTGATGAAGGCCATCTCGATGGTTTTGCGATCATCGTTCAGAGTCATTAGCCTTACTTTGGGATCAATCAAGTAAGGCGCTCGGGCCAGGGGGCTGCCATCGGGCTTCCACCAGGCTTGGCCGGAAAGTGGATGGTGGCAAAGGCCCAGGATTTCGACGTATGTGCCATCGGACATCGTCACGCTGAAGGTGCGCGGCGTGGCCGGCTGGCTCCGGGGTGCCGGGGCGGGCGGCAGGAGCCGCCGCTCCAGGAGAATCTCATTGAAGTTCGCACCGGTTACCCGTAACAGTCCCTGCGTGCCGTCGGCCGTCCTGAACAGGATGGGGCGGAGGTAGTCTGTCGGCGCGATTGTCCATAGGTAATGAGAGGTTTGCCGCGGGGTCAACCCAGGCCACTTTGCCGCATCGGTGTCGGCCCAGAAATCCTCCCCCTTGCGCCCGTTGTTCGCGTCGGGGGCGAACCACAGGTCCGCATTGAAGACTTTGAGCTGGGCCTTACATTTGAGCTTTGGGGGGACAAGTCCGAACAACCGCCTTCGGACGCCCGTGAGCTCAGAGCTGCCGAAGCCCAGGAACGGCCGCTCCTCTTTGTACGCTTCGACCAGAGAAATCATCTGGCCCGTCTGCAGGTCCAGCACCTGCTGGTTGTCACTCCGTTGCAGGGTAAAGCTGACCGAGTCGGTCGGACCGCCGCCTTGGCGCCAGTGGTACCAGAAGGCTACGGTGGCCACGGCTGCAAGGGCGAGCAGGGCGAATACCACGATTCGGCTACGACCCGAGCGATGCGCACGCAACGGCTGTTGCATATGCAAATCCACCTTTGTTTCCCCAAAAAAGGCACGGCGGCTTTTCGTGCTCTCGTCATAGACGCCGGGAAAGGCACACGATTGCCGGCATTCGCAAAGGAACGTGATGGCACAATGCCAGCCGGCGCGGCTCAGGCGGTAGGTGCCTTGGACGCCGCCGCCTGATTCTTCTCCGCCCGCTTCCTCAGGTACGAGTCGATGAACATCTGGATATCCCCATCCAGCACCTTGTCGGGGTTGAACGTCTCGACCCCCGTGCGGTGGTCCTTCACCCGCCGGTCATCCAGCACGTACGAGCGGCTCTGGTTTCCCCAGGCGATCTGTCCCTTGTCGCTGTAGAGCTTGGCCAGGTCGGCATCGCGCTTGCGCTGCTCCTGCTCATACAGGCGGGCCATCATCACCTTGCGGGCGGTGGCGCGGTTCTGGTGCTGCGAGCGCTCATTCTGGCAGGCCACGACGATGTTCGTGGGCAGGTGCGTCAGCCGCACGGCGGAGGAGGTTTTGTTCACGTGCTGGCCGCCGGCACCCTGGGCGCGGTAGGTGTCTTCGCGGATATCCTTGTCCCAGTCCACCTCGATCTCGATGTCGTCCATTTCGGGCAGCACGGTGACGGCGGCGAAGGAGGTCTGCCGCTTGTTGTCGGCGTTGAAGGGGCTGGGGCGCACCAGGCGGTGCACGCCGCGCTCGCAGGAGAGGTAGCCGTAGGCGTACGGGCCCGAGACGTGCAGCGAGGCCGACTTGATGCCCGCCTCCTCGCCGTCCACGCGGTCGATCAGCTCGACGCTGTAGCCGTTGCGCTCGAAGTAGCGCAGGTACATCCGCAGCAGCATCTCGGCCCAGTCCTGGGCGTCGGTGCCGCCGGCGCCGGCCTGGATGGAGAAGTAGCAGGCCGCGCGGTCGTGCGGACCCGTCAGCAGCGTGGCCAGTTCCAGCCGGTCCACCTGCTCGGTGAGCTTGGCGGCCTCGGCCTCGGCTTCGTTCAGCGCGGCGGCGTCGTCAGCTTCGGTGGCCAGTTCGAACAGCGCGTGCAGATCTTCCAGCCCCGCCAGTGCGGCGGTCACCGGCACGACGATAGCCTTGAGGGCCTTTAGCCGCGCCACCACCTGCTGGGCGGAATCCGGGTCATCCCAGAAGCCCTGGCGGCTCATCTGCTTTTCAATCTCGGTGATTTCGCCCTGGCGTGCGGGCAGGTCAAAGAGAGTCCCGGATCGAGATGATCCGGGCCGTGAGGGACTCGATGAAGGCAGCAAGATTTTCTTGTGACATATCACAATCCTAGCAGTTGCCGCTTGACCGAGCAACAGGTTGCCCGGCGGCCGCCGCGCGCGTGGCGCGATAGGCGCGGACCGAGCCGATCATGCCGGCCGCCACCAGCGGCGCTACGACGATCAGCGTGCCGTAGGTCAGCCCGCCGACCGCCGAGGCCACGGCCGCACCCAGCAGGCCGGCCGCCGGGCCCAGCGTAAAGCCCAGGCCGATGACGCCTTCATGCGAGCCGCCGCCGTGCACGGCGGCATTCGTGTGCACCATGGCGTAATACAGCGCGGCGTAATACACCATGGCCGCCGCCAGGCCATAGAGCATCTCGCCGCCCAGGGCCACCGCCGTGCCGACGGCCGCTTGGCCGCCAAGCATGGCCATCACGTTGGGGGCCAGCAGCACCAGGGCAAAGCCCAGCGGCATCAGCAGCATTCCCGCAAACAGCGGCCCAAAGCGCCCGTGCCAGCGGATGGTGCGATACAGGAGATAAAAGCCGGCCACGCGCATCGTGTCCAGAATCGCCGCCAGCACGGTTTGCAGCCGCACGTCATAGCCGAGGCGCTTGAATACGCCCGGCGTCAGGGCGGCCAGGATCCACAGCAGCGCGTAACTGCCCAGCAGTTGCCAGCGGCTGAAGGCGAGCAGGCCGGCGGTGCGGCGGGCGACAGCGCGGGACTCGACGTTCGGCTCTGGCAACTCGCGGTGCAGAGGGCTGGCGGGCACGGGCCGCATCAGCCACCAGGAAACCAGGCTGATGAACACCGGCAGATAAAACAGGCCCGGCTGCCACAGCCGGATAATCATGCCTGAGGGCAGCAGCGCCACCGGCACGGCCCCCGACCAGGTGATGTTGAAAATGCCGATGACGTTAGCCGTCTGGCGCGAATCGAGCCCGGCGCTGACGTAGCTTTCCGTGACCGCCCACTTCAGGCCGTACATCGCCGCCAGCAGGGCCGAGCCCACGAAGATCACGACCGGGTCCAGTAGAAAGCCCATGGCCGTACACACCACGATCTGCCCCGCCAGGCAGGCCTGCACCAGGCGCTTCTCGCCCACGCGCTGCGCCACCTTGTGGCTTGAAAGCGAGCCGGCGGCGTAGCCCGCCCCGAACAGCAGCGCCAGCCACAGGTTGGTCGTATCGGAGAAGTGCAGCACATCCTTCGTCAGGAACATCTCGCCGCGCTCGATGAAAATCGTGCCGACGCTTTCGATGAACGTGAACAGCAACAACCGGCGCAGCAGACTCACAGGCGTTACCTTTCCCTACTCCCCGCCCGACACGGGCGGTTGCGGCAGACTCCGTGCAGCGGTATAAGGCAGATGGACAATTCGTGGAAGGAGAATCCGTCGCATGGCGCCGCATTTTGCCGACACGCTGCTGGAACGCATCGCCGACAAGGGCTCGCCCGTGTGCGTGGGCCTGGACCCCTCATACGAACGGCTGCCGGAGGAGCTGCGCGAAAAGGAGCCCTCGCTGGCCCGGCAGGCCCAGGCGGTGGGGGAGTTCTGCCGGCAGGTCATCGCCGCCGTGGCACCGTATGTGCCGGCGGTCAAGCCGCAGATCGCGTATTTCGAGCAGTACGGCCATGAAGGTTTGCGGGAGTACTTTGACGTTGTGGCCGAGGCCCTGGCGGCGGGGCTGACGGTCATCGGCGATGTGAAGCGCGGCGACATCGGCTCGACCGCCGAGGCGTACGCCCAGGCGCATTTGCGCAACCGGCAGGATGAAAAAGGCCGGCCATGCACGCCGGATGCCATCACGGTCAACGGCTACTTCGGCGAGGATGGGCTGGAGCCCTTCATTGCCGCCGCACGCGAGCAGGGCAAGGGTCTGTTCGTGCTGGTGCGCACGTCCAATCCCGGCGGGGCGGCGGTGCAGGATTTTCCCGGGCACGACGGCCGCGAGTTCTTCGTCCACATGGCCGAACAGGTGGCCCGCATCGGCGATGGGCCCGAGCTGATCGGCCAGCGCGGCTACTCCTGCGTCGGGGCGGTGGTGGGGGCGACCTATCCCCAGGAGGCCCGCCGGCTGCGGGCGGTGATGCGGCGGCAGATCTTCCTGGTGCCCGGCTACGGCGCCCAAGGCGCCTCGGCGGCCGACTGTGCGGCGGCCTTCGACGCGGAGGGCCGCGGCGCCATTGTCAACGCCAGCCGCAGCGTGATCTACGCGTTCAAGAATGGCCCGTCCATGGCCTGGCAAGGGATCGTCGCTCAGGCCGCGGCCGCTTTTGCGAAGGACATCGCCGCCGCGGTGAAAGGGTAGGTGGCTCGGCGCCGCCGGCTTTCGTCGCCCCTGGCAGAAGGAGCAGGTCCAATGAAATCGTTCGCCAAGATGGCCCTCATCTGCGGAATCCTCCTGATGGTAGTAGGCGTTTTGTTGGCATCCCCGTTAACTGCGGGCGATCCGCGGCTGCCTGTGCCGTTGGCGATCTGCGGCGCCGGCATGTTCATTGGCGGGGCGATCATCGCCAAGCTGTAACCGGCGAGCGGCCGCCGCCTTCGCCAAGGACATGGCCGCGGCCCGTAACGGATAATGGACCTCCGACTTAGTCGGAGGTCCGCGATCCGTTACGCGAATGGATAGAGGTTTCTTCGTGAAGAACCGATCTCGCGCCAGCGCGGAGCTTTTCGCCCTGCCGGCCCCGCCGCCGGCGCGGTTACTCGTGCGCGGCCAGCCGTATGAGCTGGAGCGGGTGTTCAAGCACGACTTTTTCGCCGCCACGGCGTTATATCGCCTCCAGGGCGAGGGCGGCGAGCTGGCGCGGCTGGTCGTGAAATTCGGCCGCACGCAGAGTTACTGCGGCCTGCCCACCGAGTGGATCGGCCGGCTGCTGCGGCGGCGGGAAGAACGCTTCCACCGGCGGGCCGACGGCGTGCCGGGCATTCAGCGCTGGCACGCGAAGATCTCCGACACGGCGTATGCCCTGGAATACGTGGCCGGCCAGACGCTGGACACGCTGGCGAAAAACCCGCCGCCGGGCGCGTTTTTCGACTCCCTGCGGGTCACGCTGGACCGCCTGCACGCCCGCGGCGTGGCGTACTGCGATTTGAACAAGCGCAGCAACATCGTGGTTACCGAGTCCGGCCAGCCGGGGCTGATCGATTTTCAGATCTCCGTCGTTCACAACCCCGACGCCCTCTGGCCGTGGGAGCCCGTAAGCTACTGGATCGTCCGCTACCTCCAGCGGATGGACCTGTACCACCTGTACAAGCACAAGCGGCGGCTGGCGAAGGCGGAACTGCGGCCGGAGGAACTGCTCCTCTCGCGCCGGCCCGGGGTACTGACGGCGCTGCATCGCCGGCTGGTCACGCCGCTGCGGCACCTGCGGCGGGCCTTGCTGGCGCGGCTGCACCGAACCGGCCGGCTCGTCAGCCCCTCGGCCGAGTTGGAAGATCACTGGCAGCCGGAAAAGGCGACATGGAGGAAGTGAGAGGCTGGAGGCTGGAGGCTGGAGGCTGGAGGCGCCGAAGGTCGCGCCACGCCGAGCACCCTTGGGTAAAAAGAGAATTGCTGGGTGCCGTGGCTGCGTTTTTTTGCAGCCACGCGTCGGCGAAGGTTGCTCTTCTCGCGCGTCAGCGCGGCTGCGAGAAGATGCCGCTGGATTCGTAAGCTCGTTCTCATAACACGTGGCTGCAAAAAGATGCAGCCACGGCACCCGGCATGAAGACGCACACGCAAGAGATCACGGTCAGGACGAGCGAGCATTCCCAGATGCTCGATATCACCGCGCAGGTGGCCGAGGTGGTGGTCGCCAGCGGCATCAGGCAGGGCCTGGCCGTGGTGCATGTGCCGCACACGACGGCCGGCGTGACCGTCAACGAGAATGCCGATGCGGATGTGCCGCACGATATTCTGGCGGCCCTGGAAGAGGCCATTCCCTGGCGGCAGGAGTTCTATCGCCACGGCGAGGGCAACTCCGCCGCCCATGTCAAGAGCTCACTGGTTGGATGCACTCAAACGCTGCTGGTGGAGGATGGCCGGCTGGTCTTGGGCACCTGGCAGGGCGTTTTTTTCTGCGAATTCGACGGGCCCAGGAATCGCAAGGCGATTGTTCGCGTGATGGGGGAATAGATCTGCGCGGCTGTGCCCGCGGAGTCCCCGTTACGACTAAATGACATGGAAATTGTTTCCATGTCTATTAGCTGTTACGCTCGGAAGAGGCATCATTCTCCTTCGTCTCCAATTGCCCCGCCAGTTGCAGCAGCATGGGCAGGGCGGCCAGTAAGGTTTTTCGCAATCCGCCGCCGCGGCCCAGGAGCACACCCAGTCCGGCGGCCCCGACCGCGGCCCAGACGGCGCTGCGCGCCGGCGTGTTCAGGAACGCGCCCAGGGTTTGGTCGCCGAGTTTCTCGGCGGCCTGGCGAAATCGCTCCTTGGCCTCCTCCAGGTCTAATGCTCGAGCCATCGGGCCACTCCCGCCAGGATTCCCGCCAGTAGCAAAGCCGCCGCCCCTGTCAGCAGGGCCGCCAGGGGCGGCGACAGCACCGTAAGCATTCCCAGAAACGCCGCAGCCAATCCCAGACTCAAGCTGACGAACAGCATCCAGAAGGCCATGCGGACCGCGATAAGCGCCGAGGCGGTCTTGAGCAGGTCCTTGCGTATCTTGTAGGCCTGGGCCTCGATCAGGTCCACCAGGCGGATCACCAAGTCCGCAACAGCCCTCATCTTTCTCTCCCGATCAGGCGGCCCAGCAAGGCCCCGGCCGCCAAGGCGATAAGTACCGACTTCACCGGATGTTGGCTCATGTGGCGCTGGATGTTTTCGCCGACCCGGCTGCAATGCCGGGCAGCCTGTTCAAGGGACCGTCGGATCTGTTCGGCACGCACGCGGGCCCGGTCGGCCAATCTCTCTTTGAAGTCACGCATCGTGGTTTCCTTTTCACTGCCAAGAGCGCCTAATAGCGCCTGGACATCTTTGTGAAGAGAGTTCAGGTCTTCCTTAACCGCCTGAAGTTCCTCCTCGACGTTGTCATCGGTCTGGGCCATTTCGTTCACTCCGTCATTTGCGGCCATCCACCGTACTCGCTCATATTATTGGCAGCGACGTGGCGGGGAGGGCGGGTAAAGCCCTCCCCGCCAGGGACGAGTCCCTCGAGCCGCTAGGCCTTGCCCCCGGGAACGCAGGCTCACAAGCCTGCGCCGCATCGTCGCGGGCAAAAAGGCAGCCGCTCCGGTCACCGCCATCCAAGTCAAGGCCCATTTACTCAGCCGGCGCTCCAGGGGCTGGCATTGCCGGTCTTGCCGGTGCTGCCGCCGGTGCCCTGGTCGCTCGAACCACCGGGCGCCGCCTGATCACCGGGCTTGGCGCTGCCGCCAGGGGTCATCTGTTCCCCTGTGCGGCCGCCGGTGTAGCGCTCGCCCATCTTCCCGCCCATCTGGGACTGGAGCTGGTCCACGTTCCACTTGGGCGTGCCGCTTTCATCGCGCAGCTCCCAGGTCTTGCCGCTGGCCTCGATCTTCGTGGCCATCAGCACATCGCGGCCGTTGACCGTGCTGCGCGCGCCGGTGACGGTGATCTTCTGGCCATACAGGCTGCTGAAGCCCTGCTGCTGGGCATAGGCCCAGGGGCCGGCATGAACCGTGATGGTCTGGCCCTGGTCCGTGCGGACGCGCAAGCGCAGGCCTTCGGCGCTTCCGCGCTCGGGCGTAAAGGTGCCTACGCCTTCGACGGTGCCGGTGTAATGCTCGATCTTGCCGGCCTGGAAGTTGCGGTTGTAGGCGCTACCCGCGCGCCAGGCATCAAACGAGCCCTGGGCACCGCCGCCTTCGGGCGAGACGTAGCCGTAGGTCACCCAATAAGGCTCCTGCCCGAAGTCGCGGGCCAGCTTGTTGGAGAAATCCGGGTTGGAGAGCTGGCTGAGCTGATCTTCGCTGATCGCCAGGCGGTCGATCGTCTGACGATCGGTGGAGATGCGGGCCACCTCGTTCTGCGGATTCACCTGCACCGCCGTCCAGGGCACCGGGGTGATCTTCTCGCCGATCTTCAGGAAGCCGCCGTGGCCGATGATGCCGTAGGCCACGACGCCGTGATCGGCATCGATCATGACGTTCTCGATCTCACCGATCTGATCGCCGCGGTAGTCCTTGACGTTCAGGCCGATGATCTGGGTGAGCCGGCGATACTTCATCGGGCTTGGGTTGCCCTGCTCCATACCCATCTGATCTTCGCTGCTCCAGCCGCGATTGGACATGCCGCTGGAATCGCCTGACGGATTGACGTCGCCATACGTGCCCGACTTGCCGGCCATGCCACTGGGACTGCCGGAGGTTCCGGCGCTTCCCACGCCGCTCTGGTCGCCGGAGGTTCCCCCGGTGCCCTTGGCGCTCTGGTCACCGGAGGTTCCGCCGGTACCCATGCCGCTCTGGCCGCCGGAGGTTCCGGCAGTTCCCATGCCGCTCTGGTCACCGGTGGTTCCGCCAGCGCCCATGCCACTCTGGCCGGCTGTTCCGCCAGCCGCAGCACCCGCGCTGCCGCCGGAGCCGGAATCGGAGGAGGAGCCGCCGCTGCTTTGGCCGCCTTTCCATTCACGCCCGCCCATCCTGCCGCCGGTCATCCCGCCGGTCATGCCCATCTGCTGGTGCCAATACTGCATGGACTGGCGCCACAGCGGGTCGCCGCTGCCGGGCCAGTGGCCCTTGTCGAACTGCGGGGCGCCATTCACCTGGTCCTTGGAGGCGTTGAGCACCACCGGCCCATCGCCCTGCGGAATGCTTACCGCATGCCACGGCACGGCGAAGTACTTCTCGCCCATGCCCAGAACGCCGCCCGTGGAGAGCACCACGAAGTTGACGCGTTGCCGGTTGTTGTCCAGCACGACATCCTCGACGGTCCCGATCTTCTGCCCCTTGTTGTCCTGCACACTCTTGCCAATGACTTTATTGGCGTTGACGAGCTTGGGGCTGTACTGCATCGCCTGGCCGGTCATGCCCGGCTGTCCGGCCGTGCCGGCCTGGCCAGTCATGCCCGGCTGCCCCGACATCTGGCCGCTTGGGCGGCCGGTCTCCTGGCCGTACACGGTGTAGGCGGCCATCGCGGCTATCAGCAAGCCGAAGATGACCATCCACCGGGCAGGCCTCTTGCTCCACGTACGCATGGCGTGTTCCCTTTCGTTAGACAACGTCCCCTGTCCCCACGGCGGCCACTCGGCCGCCTCATAGGTCCGTCTGAGGGGGGACTCGTTCCCATCAGGGAAGTGTAGCGCTGAAGGGGCCAGGCAAACGGAAAGGTGCCGCGTAGAGGCAAATCCCAAATTCCAAATCCCAAATCCCAAACAAATTCCAAGCACCAAATTCCAAACTTTGCCCGCGAGCGTTCCGCTGGAATCAAGCAGGACTATCGGCGCAGCGTTTGGAGCTTGGGATTTGGTGCTTGTTTGGGATTTGGGATTTGGAATTTGGGATTTGCCGTTACGGCTTGGCGTTCTTGGCCGCTGCGACTACTAAACCATCCAGCCAGTCTTCCCAATCGCTTTGCATCTGCTCGATGGGGCCGAAGGCCTCGACGAACTCGCGGCGCAGCACGGCGCCCTCGCGGTTGCCGCTGTCGAGCGCCTTGAGCGTCAGCAGGTACTGCCGCAACTGGTCGGGCCGCTGCTGGCTGAGGAAGCGGTACAGGCCCCAGCATTCGGCGTAGTCCTGGCGGGCCTGCGCCTCGCCGGAAGACTCCAGCCGGTCCATCGCGACGAAGCGGCGCAGCGGGGTCAGCCGGCCGTGCGTGTAGGCGCTCAGCAGCGAGCGGCGGCGCGGGGTGTTGTCGCGGCCAAAGCCAAACCGGCCCTGGTTGTCGGCCTCGAAATTCGTGGCCAGCCCCTCCGACAGCCACAGCGGGTACATGACGCCGCGTTTCTGCAGGCCGTAGTTGAAGGACAACTGGTGGGCCAGCTCATGCGTGATCCAGCGCTGGTCGAGCCGGTCCTCGCCGGCCGGCCGCGTGTCGGGCTGGGGACCGAATTGCGCCACGCGGGCGGCGGCGGCCACCTCGACGCCGTCGCCCTGGCGCACAGCCGCACCGGCCGGCAGCATCAGCGCCACGCGGTTGGTGCGGGCGGAATAGTACCCATCCGTCCACGACATATCGATCTGGTCATTCTGCCGGCTGTACTGCTCAAAATCGTCCATGCCGCGGAAACAGACCCAAATGAGCCGGTTGGGCAGCGGCTGGGCATCGTAGCCCGCCTTGCGGATCGAGGCGTAGAACTCGGTGTTGGCTTTTTCCAGCAGTCCGGCCACGCGGCGGCCCCAGGTATCCTGGGCGGCGTGGAGGACCACGAAGTGCTCGCTGGCGAAGGGATGCAGCGCCACCGACGAAATCTGCGACAGCGACGTGCACTCGGCGGATTCGCACTGGCACAGCTCCGGCCCCGGCGCCGGCGCCGCCGCCACCCACGGGTTCACCTGGTCCGCCGGCTGCGTGCTGGCCGGCGGCGGCGTCGCCGGTCCCTGCGCCAACGCGCAGAACCGCAACGCGAACAGCGATATCAGGGAAAACGTGGCTATGCGTGTAGCGGACATCGCAACACCAAACTTCCTTCGCCTAGGAACCGCTCCTATGGCAGGTAGGCTTTTGCATGTTACTGGGCTGAGGCGGAAGGAAGAACAAAAATGTTAGTTTTTCTTAAGAAAAAATGGAATTTCCGGTCTGGCCGATGCCGGAATTGCGGCGTAGCATGGGCGTCTCGCCCATGAGTTCCACGGGCGTCTCGCCCGTGGCGAATCGAAGAAAGACTGCCGAAAACACGGCCAAGATGGCCGTGCTACTCACGGGCGAGACGCCCGTGCTACGGCTTTCACGGCTTTAGCCCCTTGACCACGATGAAGCAATCATCGCCCAGATCGCGGTACGGCGGCCGCTCGCGCAGCGCCACCGGGTCGCCCACTTTGGGCCAGAACTGGCCGATGGCGTAGATCGTGTTGTCGTTGCCAATGGCCACGGCATTGATCTCGCTGCAGATGCGGCCCTTCTGGTCCATCAGGAAACCATGGTCTTTCTTGTCCTTGTCTTCCAGGCGGGCGGTCACCAGGTGCGTCAGCCGCATGCCTTGGGGACGGATGATGTGGGCCTGGCAGATCACCCCGTATCCGCTGGCCTGATCGCCGCCCAGGGCATTGGGCATCTCGATTTTCATGAGCTTGCGGACCGCGTGGGTCTTCGTGTTGAAGCTGACCACCTGATCGCCTGCCAGGGCCAGGGCCTCCTCCTGGCCATCCTGGCCCTTCATCCACTGCGCATCCCACGAGTCCAGGATCGGTTCCTTCTGGTGCGTCTGCGGGTCGAAGGCGATCAGTGAGCCGTGGTCGGAGTAATACAACGTGCCATCGGGTGCGATGATGAAGATGTGCGATGGGCAATTCAGCTCCAGGTCGTCCACCTTGCCCGTCGCCAGGTTAATGCGGTACATCGGGCCGCGTTCGTAGAACGATCGCAGGTACAGCCAGTCGCTGTTGGCGTCGGCGCCGTTCCAGAACATGGACAAGCCGGCCTCCGGAATGCCAAAGTCGCGCAGGACGTGTGTCTTGAGGTTAAAGCCGATGACGTGCGAGCCGGCGTAGGCGTTCTTGGCCGGCAGTTCCGGGAAGCGCCAGGCGGAGCCGTAGAAGGGGTCCTGGCCCGTGAAGCACATGTACTGGCCGACCTGCACCGGCGCCGAGTGCATCATGCTGGGCACATCCGTGGGCTTGTTCTGGCCGGCCAGCGCATCGATGTAGCCCAGGTTCTCCAGCGCCTCCGCCTTGGGGTCGTAGCGGACGATCAGCGTGCTGGCGGTGGGGTGGTGCGGCATCGTGCCGCCGTACACCGTGCCGTCGGAGGCGACGGTCAGCGCATCGTACGGCCGGTCCTGCGCCACATCCAGGGCGGTGAGGCTGTAGGCGGTCACCTTAACGATGGGCCGGCCATCCGCCGCGGCCAGTTTCTGGGCCAGGGCATCGTCCATGGCGATCACTTCATCCAGGAACACATCATCCACCTCGGCCGCCCGCAATTGGCCGTTGACCTCGCCGACGACAAGCAGGTCGTTAAGCGTATTCAAGACCATGCCCAGCGGCTTTTGCATGGGCTTGCCGCTGGCGGCATCGACGATGGGGTAATGCCGCGGCGTCTTTTCCGCCGCCGCGTACACGGCCAGGTCGGCCGCACCGGCCTGGCCGCTGCGGGCCATGTACAGCACGCCCTGGCGCTGCGGGCTATCCGGATAGGCCGGGCCGACCCAGTGGCGGCAGCGAATCCAGGCCACACATTCGGGGCGCGTGTCGGCGATCAGCGGTGCCAGCTCCTTGGGCGCCGCCACCAGCGAATAGGGTCCATCCTGGGCCTCCAGCAGCACCGACTGGCCGGGGAAAAAACCGCGGTCAAAGCCGGTAATCCAGTAGGCCGGGCCGAGTTTGGCGGGGTCCTGGCCATCGGGGCCGGAGTGGATCGCCACCGGCTGGGGATTCTCCGCCGGCCGGTCCTCGCCCGTGTGCCAGATCCGCAGCGGCGCCTGGCGGCCGCTGAGATACCAGGCGTTCTGCCCGGCCGGCCAGAAATCCACCACATCGCGGACCTGGGTGTCCTCGACCTCGATCGTGGCCGCCGGCTGCGACTGCGGCGTCGGCTCGTAGATCATGCTGCGCCCGCCGCGCGACTGAACCCCGCCGACCAGCGTGACCTGGTACACGCGTGTTTCGCCGCTGCCGGCCATCTCCACCACCGCCAGCAGGTGCGTGCGGTCCAGCCCCGCCAGGCTTTTCACCGACCCGCCGGGGGCAAGGATGCCCAGGTCGCGGAAGCTCTTGAAGGCCACGTCAAACTCGATCAGGTGCCCGCCGGCAAATTCCGGCTTGGGTTTGGTCTGCCCGGTGGCGAAGTACACCTTCTGGCCGTTCTGGAAGCGGCAGAAATCGCCGGCGATGGTGCTCTGACTGAGCCGCTCGTTGCCGGCGGCGCCCTCGATCAGCGTGTTTACATCCGCCAGCAGCGTGACGACCTTGCGCGAGGCGAACGAATACACCGCCACGCGGGCGCCGCGCTTGGGATCGCTGGAGGAGATGCCCATATACACCGTCTCAAAGCCGCGGACCGAATCGAAGGAGTTGAGCACCACGCTGGCGTCGGCGTCAAATGAGCCCGCGTCGGCCACCGTGTACGTGGGCACCTTCACCGGCTGGCCGCTCTTGATCCGCGGCTGGGCATCGCCCGCCTTGACCGGTTGGATTTTCGGATAGCCGCCGGCGGGAACGGGAATCTCCCGGCCGGCATCGCCGAGACAGCGACCGGCGGTGAGAACCAGGAGAACGCAGGCGGCGGCGAGGGATCCGGCAAGGCGGATGGCTTTCATCGTACATCCCTTCAATTGCAGTTAGGTGCGGGGCAGGGCGCAATTGCAGGGAGCGATTCTACCTCTGGCCGGCGGGGCGTCAATGGGGCGGGCGGCAGGGCAAAAAAGGCTTGTCAAAAACCCAAACCGTGATAGGATATGATTCAGGCGCGGACTTTGGATTGCACCTCAGTAGCCTGGTCTGCAAAGGGCGGGTGATCAGCGTCTTTTGGGTCAGCAAGCTCGCGCCGTGCCGGAGGAAAGGAGAAGGAAGCCAAAGATCGCGCATCCGCTTTACACGTCTTTCGGTCACTCTTGCCATCAGCTCAGTGATCGCTTTGTAGTTGAGGTTTCGCAGCGGCAGGGCTCCCGACGTGCTTGTCATGCCCCCTTTTTTCCGCTGCGGCGTTTTTCTTACACCTTTGGAAGGAGGCGCATTTATGCGAGCGATGAGAGGAATCGGAGCAGTAGCGGCGTTGCTGATCGTAAGTACCAGCGCCATGGCGGCCTGGGTGGGCAATGTGCCCGATGTGGTCAACCCCATCCTGCTCGACACGCTGGGCCCAAACGCGGTGTGCGTTGCGTCAACGGGCCTTGAGTACGGCTCCGTCCTCGAGGCCTATGGCTGGGCCAGCGAGGGCGACACCCTGCTGATGGGTCCGGGCCTGTACCAGGAGTGGAACACCGCCCAAGGGAACTCCCCGGCCTCGCCCCAGTGGTGTTGGACCAAATCGATCAATCTGTACGGTTCGGGCAGCGCCGCTGACCCCAACACCAACACGGTCTGGCAGGGCGTGCGCGATGCGAACAACCAATGCTTCACCCTCGAGTTCCTCACTCTCCAGGGCCCTGGCTACATGACGTTGAAGAATTTCCGCGTTCAGGACAGTGGTGCCGACATGATTGAGGTGAGTGGCGGGGTGGCCGGCTCGGCCGTGCATCCCGGCTTCACGTTCAACAACATGGCTTTCGTCCGTGCTGCCTCTCGCAACTTATTTATTGGACCGACGGGCCTGACGACACCCGGCTGGGGCGACGGCATCACGTCCAAGGAAAGCACCAACGCCCTGATCATCCAGAACTGCCTGTTTGACGGCGGCGGCAATACGCCCCAGACCGGCGGCGATATGTTTGGCCTGCGCATCTCCGGCACCGGGCCGGTGAACAACAACGGCCTGGTGGATGGCTGCACCTTCCAGAACATGAAGTCCGGCATAGTCTTCAATGCCTACAAGGCCAACAACTGGACCATCACCAACAACGTGTTCGTCAACATGTCCAAGGCCACCGGCATCGACAACTACAACTGCTATGGCAACGTGGGCATTGAGTTTTATCCCCGCCACTGGACGGCGGCCACGGCCGACGCCTCGGTCAGCAACTTCTTGATCATGTCCAACACGTTCAAGGACTGCGGCTACCTGGCCCAGGAGCCAAGCGACCCCACCCCGCATCCCTGGGCCGACACGCTGCTGGGTGAGGCCGGGATCGGCGTGACCCTGTGCACCGGCACCAGCGCCAGCAATATCTGGATCAACCACAACACCTTTGCGAATGACGGCAACGGCGGCACCATGAAGCGTGCGGTCAACATCGTCACCAGCGATGGCGCCACGTACGACCTGACCACGACGCCCAGCTTCACCGGCACGTACGGCACGCTGAACAACTTCGTGGTTGGCGACAACACCTACACCGGGTTGGTCGACAAGGCGATCCGCGCGGTCAACTGGACCAAGACCGGCGTGGACGCCAACGGGGTAAGCATTATCGGTGTCCCCGCCACGCAGGTCAACTTCCCCAACGTGATCGTCAAGAGCGCCGGCTTGGCCAACATTACCGGGATCACCGCCTATGGCGACGTGAACGGCGATGGCAAGATCGACGGCTACGACGTCTCCAACAACACGACGGACTGGAACGGTGACGGCATCGTCGACAGCAACGACAAAGTGTACCTGATTACGAAGATCCTGCACACCAAGGTGGGCGACTTCAATCTGGATGGCATGGTTGATGGCGTCGACTTCCTGGCGTGGCAGTCTGGCTATCCCAAGACCAATCCGCCGTTCAACATCAACTACTCCAACGGCGAGTGCACTTGGGATAACAAGATTGACGGCGTGGACTTCCTGAAGTGGCAGTCGGCTTATCCGGTTCTGAGCAACACGTACTATCCGAATAACTACGGCCCTGTGCCCGAGCCGGCCACAATTGGCCTGCTGGTACTGGGCGGCCTGGCCGCTCTGCGTCGGCGCCGGTAGGGTGAATCGGAGTTGAAAAAAAGCTCCCGGCCGGGGTTTCGCTTGAAGCCCCGGCCGGGAAGCTGTTTTTGGACATCACCACGTGCTTTCGTTTGGGGCCGCTTCTGCCCGGCCGGCATTCCCAGCCTACTGCCGGATGAAATTCATCAACAGCCGCGGGCCCACATCGGTCAGAAAGCTCTCAGGGTGAAATTGCACCCCTTCGGTGGGGCATGTGCGGCTGCGAATGCCCATCAGCTCGTTCTGGTCCGTGGTCCAAGCGGTCTGCTCGAAGTCCGCCGACAGGCCTTCCGGGTCCACCACCAGGCTGTGATAGCGCGTGGCGGTGAACGGGTTGGGCAGGTCCGCCAGCACGCCCTTGCCGTCGTGGCGGATCTCGCTGGTCTTGCCGTGCATCAGCCGGCCGGCCCGCACCACCTTGCCGCCGAAGACCTGGCCCATGCACTGGTGGCCCAGGCATACGCCCAAGATGGGAATCTTGCCGTGAAAATGGCGGATGAACGCCATGCTCTGCCCGGCTTCATTGGGCGTGCAGGGCCCCGGCGAGATGATCAGGTGCGTCGGCTGGCATTCCTGTTCGACCTGCTGCGGCGTGGCCGCATCGTTGCGGAAAACCTGCACCGGGGGGCTGCCCTCCAGCTCGCCGATCCGCTGCACCAGGTTGTACGTGAAGCTGTCGTAATTGTCGATCAGGACAATCATGGTGCCCAGATGCTACCTGCCTTGCGCCAGCAGAGTCAATGCGGGCGGGAGAAGAAGAAATCCCAAATCCCAAATTCCAAATCCCAAACAAATCCCAAGCACCAAGCACCAAACGAGGAAGCGCGCACATGGAAAGATCCAGGTCTTGCCGCAGAAGGGACGTTTATCGAACCAACCAGACCGTCAGCGCGAGGCCACCGGCCGTGGCAAGCACCAGCGCGATCAAGAGGCGCAGGCCGTAATGCTCGCCGTGCGGCCGACCCGCGAGTTCTTCATTCCGAGTTTTGGAATTTGGTGCTTGGAATTTGTTTGGGATTTGGGATTTGGGATTTGGAATTTGCCGTTCATGAATGACTTCGGCAATGATCAAGTTCGCCTTAAAGGGCGCGATTCCCAACTCGCCAGCCGCTTCCAGCAATCTCCGCCGGGCGGTGAAGCGCAGCAGCCCATCCTCCATTTGCCCGGCTACGCGCTGGGCGAATTGGGCATGAACGTCGCCGACAGCCGCACCGATCGGCGGCGCCATCGCTGGTCGGACTGGCCGGCGCCGGGGCACCGCAATCGCGGCCGGCCCGCGCGGTATCTGGCGGCGGATGGCAACAATGTGCCGGCGCAGCAGCGCCGCCTGCTGGCCGCTGTTGGCCAGCACGCACCGGGCGATTAAGGCATCATCCAGCCGCCGCTGGCGCTCCGGGCCGCCGAGGCGCAGGATTTGCCGCTTCACCGACCGGTACTGCCGATCGATTGCGTCCCTCTGGTAGCGGCCTGGGCGCAACTGCAGGATGGCGAAAAAGTCCGACTCCATCTCTCGTCCTCTGGTGTGATTTTACCCCTGGCCAGCCGATCCGGGCCGGCGATTCCGGTCGGCCAGACACCTTGTGGTCCGTTTATGCCGGCTTTGCCGGCTGTAAGGGCCGTTCCGGTTCGGCACGAAAGAAAAGCAACCACAGAGGACACGGAGGAGGAAGAGAGTAACGGCCGGAAAAGCAAACTGCCGGACTAGGAGCACACGGAGGCCAGCATGAGAACGCGGAGGCTTGCTCCTTCGGTCTCTATGTTCTCCCAATCCGGTCTTTTTTTGCGGCCTCTTGCTCTCTTCTCACTTTGTGAACTCAGTGGTTGCCTTTCCCCTTTTTCTCTGTGTTCTCTCACTCCGGTCTTTCTTCCGGCCGTTACTCTCTTTTTCTCTTTGTGAGCTCTGTGGTTGCTTTTTCTTATCCCCCTCCGCCGCGGTACAATCGCCGGCCGGTACCTCATGGAAAAACGAACCCGACGCATCATCCTGTGGTCCACCGCCGGCCTGCTGACAGCGCTCGTGGTGGCCGGCGTGCTGCTGTACCTGGAGGCCAGCGGCCAGCCGCACGACTACACGCCCATCCTGCTGAGCCTGGAAGACCGCGACCTGGTGCGACAGGCGATGAACCAGCGGCTGTTCCAATTCGGCTCGCTGGCTGGCGAGGTGGGTAGCTGGGACCCGCGCCAGGCCGGCCGCGCGCACCACCCGCACGCCGCCTCCGGGAGTGGCACAGCCGACCCCGGCTGTGCCGAGGCCAATTTGAGCTCCACGGCCGAGGGCGGCCGTGCCACATCGGCCGCGAATGGCTCGACCGTATCCACCTCCGCCGTCGATGCCGCACCCGATCCGGCCGCGCCGGTCGCCGGCACGTTTACGATTACCCAGGAGGAAGTGAACCAGTGGCTTTCGGCCGCCTCCGGCCAGGTGGCCGGCCCGCTGGCGGCCCAGGGGCTCAGCCAGCCGGCGATCGCCTTTGGCCCCGGCCGGCTGACCTTCTACGGCCGGCTGGACCGGCTGGCCGCGGTGGTGGGCGTGGATGTGTCGCTGAATTTCGATGACATGGGGCAGATGACCGTGCAGATCGATTCCGCCCGCATCGGCCGCATTCCCCTGCCCGAGGCCGCGCTGCGGCAGTACAAGGCCCAGCTCATCCGCCGCCTCCGGGACCAGGCCGGCCGCCTGAGCGCCGCGCCTGCCAGCGGCGGCCAGGAGGCGATCGCCATCTTTGGCCGCGCCGCCACCGGCATCGCCGCCGCCCTGGATGGCAAACCCGTCTCGCTCGATATCCGCCAGCATTTCGGCAACGTCCGCATCCGCCGCATCACGCTGGAAGAGGGCCGCTGCACGCTGGAGCTGGCGGCGTTGGATAGACCGGGCGCGACAGAATGAAAAACGAAGAAAAGGCAACCACAGAGGACACAGAGGAAAAGAGAGTGACGGCCGGAGAAGAAACGGCCGGATAGAGAGAGCACGGAGGAAGAAAAGGCAGCCAGAGGACACGGGGTAAAGAGAGAGGAACGGCTGGAAAAGAAACGGCCCCAGAGGAGGACATGGCGGCTTCGGAGGGTCGTCAAGAGCGTTGTCGTCATGGCGGCAGCCGGCTCTTTTGGCCGTCACCGTGCCTTTGCACCCTGCGTTCGGCCGTCACCGTGCTTTTCCTCTCTGCGTTCTCTCCCCAGGCTCTGTGGTCTCTCAGTCCGCGCTTTTTCTTTGGCCGTTACTCTCTTCTTCCTCTGTGTCCTCTGTGGTTGATTCTTTGAGCTTGACCAGCCGCCACTGCCCATCGGCCAGCGATTCCAGGCTGAAGCTTGAACTTTCCCCCTGCCCGCGCAGCTCGAACTGCCAGCGCGGCCCCTCAAATTCGCCCACGGCCAGCCCGCGATCGACGATGCGGCAGCTTCCCCGGCCGCCGGAGATTTCGCCCTCGTAGGTGAGATAGTCCATCCGGTGATCGGCCAGCCGGCGGATGAGCAGCGGCTCACCCCGCGCCAGCTTGGCCGGCGGGCAGGGCAATTCAAACGTGGCCAGGGTCTTGCCTTGGGCGATCATCAGGTCAAAATGATCTCCGCGCGGGCTGGCGTGGAATTGGATGACAAACGGACATTCCATCGGTACTATGTTAGCTCGCTGCTCGGCAGCGAGCTAGAGCAGGAGAAAGCGGAAAGGAGAGAGTAGAGCAGACGGCCGGAATTGCCCCGCCGCCGGCGCCGCAATAGTGCAGTTGCCTCCTGCGGTCTACTTTCTACTTTCTGGCCTGAGGCAAGACGTTCTCGCCAATCGGAAGGCAGAGCAAAAGGGACACAGGAGGCCTCAGGCCTCCTGGAGGCAGGAAAGGATGCATCAATGGGCAAAGCGATACTCGCCGCGGCTGTGCTGGCCGGTCTGATGATGGGCTGCGCGCCTTCGCGCCAGGAACTGCTCGAAACGGGCAAGAATCAGTTCATCGCCGGCCGCGCCGAGCAGGCCAAGGCCACCTTCCAGCGCACGCTGTACTATTACCCCGATGAGGCCGAGGCGTTCTACGCCATGGGCCGCATCGCCCACAAGGAAGGCAACCTGCCGCAGGCCATCTTCTACTACCGCTCCTGCCTGGACTCCGACCCGGCCCACGACCGCGCCCGCATGTGGCTGGAACGCGCCGTCGTGGAGTCCAACAGCGAGCCCGAGCCGTTTAATTACAACTACTAGGCAGGCTATAGGCTGTAGGCTTTAGGCGGAGGCACTGCGGAAGAAGCAAGTCCGCTCGCTCCGGTCGTTCCTACAGCCTACAGCCTACAGTCTATAGTCTACAGCCTAGCGGCTCATCGCCGCCGCCACGAGAATCCGCACGCCGACCAGACCCAGCGCCACGGCCAGGCTCTTCATGATCCAGCGGCCGTGAATCCGCCGCGACAGCCGCGCCCCGATTTGCGCCCCGACCATCGCACCCAGGCCTATCGCCACGAGGCGGGCCGCCTGCGGCCGGCCCAACGTGCCATCGGCGATGTGCTCGATGGTGCCGGCCAGCGACATGGCCGCCAGGATGAAATGGCTGGTGGCCGTGGCGAAATGCACGGGGAAATTCAGCAGGCTCACCATCGCCGGCACGTGAATGATGCCCCCGCCGATGCCCAGGATGCTGGAGGCCAGGCCCACAAACGCGCTGAGCGTCATGCCCGCCGCCAGGTTGTACGACCACTCGTGCCTATGGCCCTCGGCGTCGATCAGCTCGCGATGAAACCCCATCTGCCCGGCCCGGGTTCGCTCGTGCGGCCCATAGCTGCGGAAGAAAATGAACGCCCCGGCCGCCACCATCAGGCAGCCGAAAACCACTTCAAACGTGTGCCGGGGGATGTAGTGCACGAGATACGCACCGGCGATCGCCCCGGGAATGCCCGTCAGCAGGAACAACAGGCCCGAGCGAAAATCCACCCGCCCCATCCGCGCGTACGAGATGGACCCGCTGGTGGCGTTGAAGCACACCACGCCCAGCGAGATGGCCGTCAGCGTGGCGGGCTGCTCCTGCGGGTACACCAGCAGCAGGATCGGCACGAGCATAAACCCGCCGCCAGCGCCAATCAGCGTGCCGAACGCGCCGATGAAGACGCCCAGGGGTACCAGCCACAGGTATTGCATGATGAATATCATGGACGATTCGGGTCGAAAACCCAAGGCCTGTTCGTCATGGCAGCCGCCGCCGCAAAGAAAGGCCAACCACAAAGACCACAAAGATCACGAAGGGCACGAAGGAAGAAAAACAAGGGCAGGGATAAGAGAATGCCAAAAAACCTCATTCTCTTGGCCTTTCTTTGTGCTCTTTGTGATCTTCGTGGTCTTCGTGTTCGCCGTTTTCTTGAGCTGGACCAACTCGCCCCCGCCGGCCGTAGGAGAGCCAGCCCCATTGATCAATCCAGCCCCAGCCGCGGCAGACTTGGCAGCCGGCTCCGCGGCAGCGCGGGCAGATGATGTGCGGGCAGATCCGCATGAGGGCGCTCATGGCCCGGCGGAGCCCAGCGTGAAAACGCGGCAGGTCGATCTTCCCGTACACTAGGTGCCCATCGCCGGCCATGTCGCGCATGAAACCGCCCAGGCTGCCCAAGAGATGCACCTGCTGGGCAATCCGCGGCTGAAACGAGAACACCTGCCGCATCCGCTCGGCGTGCGGGCCTTCAAACGGCCGGCCAAGCATGTCCCGCTCGGGCGGCTCCTTGGCCAGAGCCCCCGGCTCGGGCGGCGCCGGCCGGCGATCCGGGCCGATGATGGGTTTGTTTCGAGGCTTGTACCACTTGCCGTCAGCCCCAAGACGCCGGGTCAACTGCGGAATTTCCGCAGTTGGGGATTTCTCCGCGTGAGTCACGTCCGGAAATTCCGGACGTGAAGGCCTTCCATCGACCGCCAACTGCGGAAATTCCTCAGTTGAGGTACTTGGGCGGGGGTCCACGTCCGGAATTTCCGGACGTGAAGGCCTTCCATCGACCGCGAACTGCGGAAATTCCTCAGTTGAGGCATTTGGCCGGCGGTTCACGTCCGGAATTCCCGGACGTGAGGGCCTTCCATCGAACTCGAACTGCGGAAATTCCTCAGTTGAGGCATCTGGGCGGGGGTTCACGTCCGGAATTTCCGGACGTGAAATCCGCTCCAGATGATATTTCTTCACGGTCTTCTCGTCAACTCCTATGTGCTTGGCGATGTAGCCATCCGTCCTATCTGTCCAATTTTCCAAGGCCTTACGTATCGCCTTGGCCTTGTCCTTTGAGGTGAACCTCAGTCCGTGTGTCTTATTTGCCCCCAGCGACTCCCAGATGGCATCCTCCCGCGTGCCCTCCTTCACCTCGACCGGCAATCGCTCGCGGCCAAGCTGCACGGCGGCGTAGTACCGGTGAAAACCGTCGTACAGCCAGTGGTCCACACCATCGAACATGACCGCCAGGGGCGGAAAGTCGTCCCCTTCCGCCATCTGGCGGGCGTATTCATCAATCAGCTTGTCCGACATCTTCACACGCGTCTGCGTGTCGCCATCCAGGCGAATGTGCTTTAACATCAGCGATTCTAATGACATATGAGTTTTCTCCCTTCCAATGCCTCTTTTCCTCTGGGCGCACGCTGCTCCCAAGGCTTCACTGTCTTTATGTTACAAAGAAACGAACCATACGCTTCATAGCCACGAATAGAACTCCGTATACTTCATTAAATGACCGTGGCTATCCTACAGCGCTTTCCGGTCGGCGCCTAGAGGAATTCCGGGATTTTTTTGTCCCGAGTTTGCAACTCTCCCGCGCTCGGCGCATCCTTGATGTACGGCCGCCGGTGCGGGCGGGGCGTTTCATCAGGAGAAAACAATGCGGACAACTCTTTCTTTCGCGGGCGTGATGGGCGTTCTTCTATTCGTCTGCGGGGCTGCAGCCGCCCAGGGCCAAGAGCCGCGGGTGATGCGGCTGACCTTGCCGCCGCCGGGGCCGGCGCCCAAGGAAGGCATCCATTTCCTGCCGGCCAAGACCGACCCCAACGCCGATGCCGCCCGGCTGTACACGCAGGCGACCGATGCGCTGCCCAAGGAGATCGATCCGCGGGTCTACGCGTGGCTGGGCATGCCACTGGAAAAGCTGCCGGTGCAGGAGCTGGAGACCGTGCTGGCGAAGTACGCTAGCGCGCTAAAACTGCTGGAAGAGTCCGCGCACTGCGGCAAGTGCGACTTGACGCAACTGGATTCCAATTTCATCGACGCCGGCCGCACGCTGGCCCGGCTGGAGGTGCTACGGGCGCGGCTGCAGATCGCCCGCGGGCAGTTCGGCCCCGCCGCCACCTCCATTGGCGCGGTGATGGCCATGGGCTGTAACGTGGCGCGATCCGACCGGCTGATCGAGGCCGTGGTGGGCGTGCGGCTGCTGCTTCTGGCTCTAGAAACGGTTGAACCCATGATGCAGACCCCCGGCTGTCCATCCCTTGGGGCCGCGCTGGAGGAATTGCCCGCACCCCTGGCGGATATCTCCGCGGGGATCAAGGCCGAGCCGGCCGCGCCCAAGGCGACGCTCGAATCGCCCTTGCGTTTCAGCATCGGGGCATCCCAGCTTGCCCGCCTGCTCGCCGTGGCCGAGGCCCTGCACAGCCGCGTGGCCGCCACGGGCCAGTTGCCTGAATCGCTGGAGGGGGCCAAGCTCTCGCCGCTTGATGTGGACCCCGCCACGCACAAGGCCTTCCTCTACCAGCGGACCACGCCGATCTGCGCCACGCTCCAAACCCCGCCCAGCCCGCCCGGCGCATTTCCCGCCGACACGCTGCGGCTGGAGCTGACCTTCCTGCCTGCCGCGGCGGCCTCCGCGCCGGCCCGGCATATCACATCGCAGCCGGCTAGTAATCCAGCATTCTCATCTCCTTCTTTGCAAAGCCGAGTCACAGCGATAGTGAGCATGCTCGATTCTCATTCTGCTCTGGTGATTGATCAGGCTTACGATGCAGTATGGAAAGGCGATGTGTCTTTGCTGATTGAAGCGCTCGAATCGTCTTCTGTTGCAATTGGGGGGTTAGGAAAACCTTTTCCTGGCTTAGCGCCACACGTATTGCGGATTGAGATGCCAAACCCGACAGGCCAGGAGAAGAGACGCCCGGTCACAATGATGATATTTGCAAGTACAGGTTTTGCAGTTGTGACTGACGAATACGGCTCGATGCAATTTGTTGGCGATGGATGGAAGAAGTTGATCGGGCAGAGGTAGAGCAAGAAATGAAAACCTGGAGAATGGCGGAGGTTGAGGAACTATGTTCTTCGGGCGTTCTTCCGGGAGCCCGCAGGGCGATTGAAAGTAGCCCCTGGCGCTGGCCGAAGCGCAGCGCCGGCCGAGCCTGGGGAAACCGAGGCCCCCAGAGGTCGGAGCCCGGTAGGGCGATTGAGTCCCCCAATTCTGTGGACACCTCGCGACCGCCCCGCTAACCTCCCGGTTCCAAACTCTGTTTACGGGAGTCCCCATGAGCCACACATTCACGCACCTGCTCTATCACGTCATCTTCAGCACGAAGGACCGCCGGCCGCTCATTACGCGGGATTTTCAGCACCGCCTGTACGAATATGCCGGCGGCGTTGCCAAGAAGGAACTCGGCTGCGCCCTGGCCCTGGGCGGCACGGAAAACCACCTGCACGCGCTGATCTCGTTGAGGCCGCCGATAGGCGTTCCGACGGCGGTGGGGAAGCTCAAGAGCCTCACGACCGGATGGGTGAATCGAACGCTCAAGCCCAAGGATCGTTTCAAGTGGCAACAGGGTTACGCCGCGTTCACGGTGGCGGATTCCATTCGGCCGGATGTGGAATCATACATTGCCGGCCAGGCGGAGCATCACCGTAAGGTGACGTATGAAGAGGAATTCATTGCGTTCCTGAAACGGCACCACATTCCGTTTGATCCCGAGACGATGTGGGGTTGAGCGGCTCAGTCGCCCTGCGGGCTCCCGGAAGAGATGGGGAAGATGAATCCGTCTAGCGTTCCCCAGGCTCGGCCGGCGCTGCGCGTCGGCCAGCGCCAGGGGCTACTATCAGTCGCCCTGCGGGCTCCCGAAAAAGACGGGATGATCAATCCGTCCCGCGTTTCCCCAGGCTCGGCCGGCGCTGCGCGTCGGCCAGCGCCAGGGGCTACTTTCAGTCGCCCTGCGGGCTCCCGGAAAATGCAGGGACGGATCATAAGAAGCACGGCACGTCAATAGCTCGGCATATCGTTATGCCCTGCGGGCTTCCGAAAAGACGCGGCCCATGCTACGCCTCAAACACCACGCGCCCGCCGGCGATGGTCGCGCGCGGGCGGGTGGCGAGCAATTCGGCGGGCGCACAGGCGGCGATGTCGCGTGAGAGGATGACCAGGTCGGCGAGCTTGCCGGGCTCGAGCGTGCCCTTGTCGGCCTCGGCGAATTCGGCGTAGGCCGAGCCGAAGGTGTAGTCGCGGATGGCTTGGGCGAGTGTCACCGTTTCATCGGCAAACCAGCCGGCCGGCGGGTCGCCGGCGGTGGTTTGGCGGGTGATGGCGGCGTAGAGCGTGAGCATCGGGTTTAGAGGTTCGACGTCCCAATCGGTGCCCAAGGCGATGGGCGCGCCGGCGGCCGCTAGCGACCGGTAGGGGTAGGCCATGCGGCAGCGGCCGCCGAGGCGGTTGGAAATCCAGCGCAGGTCGTCAATGCAGTGCGAGGGCTGGATCGAGGCGATCAGGCCGGCGGCTCCGAAGCGGGCGCGGTCTGCCGGGCGAACCATCTGCGCGTGCTCGATGCGGTGGCGGGCCTGCCGGCGGCCGCCGGCGGCGAGCACACGCTCGAAGGCGGTCAGCACCCTGTCCACGGCGCGGTCGCCGATGGCGTGCACCGCCGCCTGGAGGCCGGCGGCGTCGATGCGGCCAATCAACTCCTCGAGCTGGCCCGGCTCGTAAATGGCCAGGCCCGAAGAGTCGGGGCGGTCGTCGTAGGGCTCAAAGAGGAGCGCCGTGGCGGCGCCGAAGGAGCCATCGGCGAAGAGCTTGATCGCCCCGGTGCGAAGAAATCCCTGGTGGCACAGGCTTTCAGCCTGTGGGCTTTTTTTGAGGTGGCACAGGCTTTCAGCCTGTGGATTCTCTTCCTGCCGGCCGGCCACAGGCTGAAAG
The DNA here is from genome assembly GCA_003171335.1 of Phycisphaerales bacterium. Classification (GTDB taxonomy): domain Bacteria; phylum Planctomycetota; class Phycisphaerae; order SM23-33; family FEN-1343; genus FEN-1343. Next base: position 19,851 of record PMYD01000082.1, on the reverse strand, counting down.
CCTGTGCCACCATCCAGGACCTCCGGCGGCAAGATCGCCCTCACGCGGATGGGCAGGCGGCCGGATTGTTCCAGCCGGCGCAGCAGGTCGTATTCGCCGGTGCCGCACATCGCCTGGAGGCTGGTCAGGCCGTGTGCGGCGGCGTGCCGCAGGCCGGTTTCGATCGCCTCCAGCCGGTCGGATTCCGTCGCCGCCGGCATTGCCTGGCGGATCAGCGCCAAGGCGGTGTCGAAGAACAGGCCGTTGGGCGTGCCGTCGGACTCGCGGCCGATGCGGCCGCCGGCCGGGTCGGCGGTATGGCGGTCGATCTTCGCCGCTGCCAGGGCTAGGCTGTTGGCCACGGCCACGTGGCCATCCAGCCGGCTGAGGAAGACGGGGTGGCGAGGACTGACCGGATCGAGCACTTGCCGTGTGGGCAGGCGGTGCGAAGGCCAGTTTTCGTGGTCCCAGATTCCCCGCCGGATCCAGCGGCCGGCGGGCTGGTCGGCCAGGTAGCGGCCCAGCCGGCGGGCGAAATCGGCCTCATCGCGGGCCTCGCGCAGGTCGATCCCAAGCAGGTTGCCGCCGGAAGATTCCAGGTGCACGTGGGCATCGTTGAAACCGGGCAGAACGCTGCCGCCGGCGGCGTCGAGGATGCGGGTTTCGGCGCTGCACAGCGAGCGGATCTCGCGATCGCTGCCGACGGCGACTATTCGATCGCCCGCGAGGGCGATGGCGGTGGCCGGCCCGTTGGACCAGATACGGCCGTTGAGGATGGCTAATGTGGGGTTTGCCATGCGGGTAGCGTAATGGGTGGTCGGTCTGAAGAAAACAGCGAACACAAAGACCACAAAGATCACAAAGGACACGAAGGAAGAAGAAAAGTAGAGCTAAGAAAGACCAGGAAAAAGAGAGAGCAAAAGCAGGAAAACATCCGGCCGTTGCTCTCTCTCGTCTTTACTTCGTGCTCTTTGTGGTCTTCGTGATCTTTGTGTTCAGCCTTGTTTTCGAGAAGGCCCTCATTCACTGGTCGCGTGCTGCACGAACGACACCTTCCTGCGCGGCAGCGGCAGCTCGTGGATGATCTGCACGGTGGGCAGCGGTCGCGAGCTCTTGGCCAGGATTTGCAGCCAGCTCATTTCGGCCAGCGGGTGGCCCAGGTCGACGACGGCATCCTCGGCGATGACCACGCCGTGGTGGCGGTTGCGCAGGCCCAGCACCGCCTGCTTGATGCCCAGGGGGATGGAGGCCCCGCACAATACGAACTCGAAGGGCTCGGGCAACTCGGTGATCAGCCGCTCGAAGCGGGCGTGGTTGAAGAGGTCCACATCGCGGCTCTCGAAGATGACCTGCTGCATCTGCGAGAAGACATCGCGTGGCAGGTCGGCGTTGTGCGAGAAGCCCAGGTTCACCCGCCGCGGCAGCAGCGTGCGGGCGAGTTTCTGCTCGCCGGGCGTGCCTTCCACGCAGTGGGGTTTGTCCGAAAGCGGCCCGCGCCGGCCCAGGCGAACCAGCAGCACCGAGCTGATGACGGGTACGCCCCCCGCCTTGGCCCAGTCGAACAGCCGGTAAATGTTGGCCGCCGCTTTGCGGTGCTCGGGGCGATAGAGCGACCCGCCGGGGACGAAGATGTCCCGCTGCACCTGAATGTCCATCAAGATGGGTTGTTTTTCCATACTTACACCCAAGATATTCTACGGCAGGGCAGAGGCGGGGTTCGGGGTCGAGAATTTTCCCGAAAAGCCGGAAGCCTCGTCGCCAACGAAATCCCAAATCCCAAATCCCAAATTCCAAACAAATCCCAAGCACCAAATTCCAAAGAAGAATAGAGCACGATCCGTTTCGAAGAAATTGATCAAATAGGAGTTTGGAGCTTGGAATTTGGAATTTGTTTGGGATTTGGAATTTGGGATTTGGGATTTCGGCGCAGCCGCTTGCGAGTTACTTCAGCGAGACAATCACCCATCCCGCGATCATCAGGGCGACGACTCCGCCCAGGATGTAGAGCGTGAGCATGAAGATCTCGCGCGGCAGTTGGCGGATGGATTCGGTGCGGATGGCCTTGTACGCGGCGGCCACGGCGATACTGAGCGGCACGACGATCCACAGGCCGTTGTCGGCGATGTGCTGGGGATGTATAAACAGCGTGGCCAGCAGGTTCATGACACACCCTTTGGGGCCGCCGGGGTGGCGCTGGCCTGCCCCTCCTGGGCCGCCTCGGCCGGCTCACCCATCTGGCCCAGCAGGGCCAGCATCACGGCGTCGAAGATGCACATGAGGTTGAGCATGCCCGCCACGCCCGACAGCACGTACGCCACGCCGCTGGTGGGCTGCACCAGCGCCAGGTGGTCCCTGGCCAGGAGCTCATCCACGGCGGCATCGCGCTGCGGCTGGGTGAGCCGCGGCTCATCGTGGAGGATGGCGCGGAAGTATTCGTTGTATCTCGTCTTTTGCCGCTGGTAACTCACCACGCCGCCCAGGCCGGTGAGCAACTGCGCGCGGGTCCACCAGACTTCCTGGCGGGGATTGATCGTAAAGACGCCGCCGACGGCCACGCCGGACCAGAACAGGCCCTGAATCACGATAAACAGCACCGCCGCCCGCACGGGGCGGTCGAGGTACAAGTGGCCCGCGCCCGGGACCAGCCAGGCCAACAGGCCTGCCAGCGCCGGGTTGGCCTTGGGCGGCGTCGTTTTATCGCTCGGTTTGGGCGGCATGGCACAAGAAAGAGAACAGAGAGTAGAAAACAGAGCACAGAAGATCAACTAGTGGCCAGAACCGCTCGTGGCCGCACTCTCTGTTTTGGCGTTAGTCCTTTCTGTTTACTGGCGGCCTGCGGAGTAAGGGGCTTATAATAGCAGGTGATGTGTTCAAAGCGAGCATCAGACCAGCAAAAGCGGGAAGAGGACCAGCCGGCCTCCGCCATGAGCCGCTTCACGCGCGGGCTGCACGCCTACCACGGGCGGATGCGCCGCCAGCAGCATTCGGCGGCCCAGCTCGAGCATGAAGGTTTGGCGCGATCGCCGGTGCCCAGCCATCCGTTGATCCCCGCGCAGTCGCCGCAACTGGTTGAGACGCAGGAGGCTTTGGATGAGGCGGTGGCGCATATTCGCCAGGTGGGCCGCTTTGCGTACGACACCGAATTCATTGGTGAACGGACCTACTACCCGCGGCTGTGCGTGGTGCAGTTGGCCACGACGCAGCGGGTGATGGTGGTCGATCCCTTGGCGGGGCTGGATTTGAGCGGCCTGTGGGGGGCCATTGCCGAGCCCCAGGTGCAGACGATCGTCCACGCGGGCCAGCAGGACCTGGAGCCCGTGGCGCGGCAGCTCGGCCAGCCGCCGCAAAATGTGGTGGATACGCAGATCGCCGCCGGGTTTATCGGCCTGCCATACCCGCTGTCGCTGCGCGAGCTGGTTCGCGAGCTGGCCGGGGCCAACGTGAATAAGGGGGCCACCTTCACGGAATGGGACCGCCGGCCGCTGGAGGCCATGCAACTGGAATACGCCGCCGACGATGTGCGGTACCTGCCGGCCGTGTGGGAGGAAATCCGCCGGCGGCTGGAGGCGGGGGGCCATGGGGCGTGGGTCACGGCCGAATGCGAGAAACTCTGCCGGCTGGAGAGCTACGCCTTCGACCTGGAGGCCCAGGTAGGGCGGGTCAAGGGCGGCTCGGCGCTATCAGGCAGGAAGCTGGCGGTGCTGCGCGAGCTGGTGTCGGTGCGCGACCAGGCGGCCCGGCAGCAGGATGTGCCGGCTCGTTCGCTGCTGCGTGATGAGGTGCTCGTGGGCCTGGCCAAGCGCCAGCCGACCGACATCGCCCAACTGAAGACATTCACCGGGCTGCCGCGCCCCGTGGAGCAGGCGTACGGCGCTGCGCTGCTGGAGGCGGTGCGGCAGGGCCAGCAATCGCCGGCCCTGGAGTCTGCCTCGCCACGGCGGCCCGAGCCGCCTTCCCAGCGCGTGGCGGTTGACAGCCTGTGGGCGCTGGTGCAGGGGCTGTGCCACAGCCAGGGCGTCGATCCGGCGCTGGTGGCCACGCGGAATGAGATCCACCGCGTGCTGGAAAGCGCGCGGGAAGGGAAAAAGATGGAAGGCGTTTCGCTTTTCCAGGGATGGCGCGAGCAACTGGTGGGGCGGTTCGTGGCCGAATTTCTGCAAGGCAAGTCATCACTCACGCTGCGCTGGGAAGATGGGCGGCTGACCCGGTAGGAAGGTTGCCCAAGGAACGCTTAGCAGCGCGACCTGATCTCCTGGGCAAACGCCCTCCTCCGCTACACCACCTCTTTGATCTTGCCAAGCAGGGCGTCCATATCCAGCGGCTTGGGGAAGAACGCGTCGGCGCCGCAGTCGCGGATGCGCTGCTCGTTTTCCGGCGAGGGGAAGGCGGTCATGGCGATGACGACGGACCGCTTGGTCTGATCCTGGCTCTTGATCTGCCGGCACACTTCAAAGCCGTCCATGCCGGGCATGCGCAGATCGAGAATCACCACGTCGGGCCGCAGCGTGGCCACGATCTGGCCGGCGCGAAAACCGTCGCGGGCCTCGATCACCTCATATTCGGAATTGGAGGAGCGGAGCGTGCGGGCGATCATCTGGCACAGGGCCGGCTCATCGTCGACGACCAGGATCCGCGTGGGCGGCACTTCCAGGTCCTTGGGCACCGGCATGCGGTGCTCTTTCAGGAAGCTCACCAGGTCTTCCAGCGCCACGCGGCGGTGGCCGCCGGGCGTCCGGTGCGCCGCCAACAGGCCCTGGTCGACCCAGTTGGCCACGGAACTTGGATTCACATCCAGTAGGTGCGCTATCTTAAACGTCGACAGACTGCGGGCCATTTGTCTGCGTCCTTAATCTCCCCACGCCCCAACGGCCTTCCGGCACATCCCTCATGACATTCGTAATCATTCCCGCGACACGGAGCGACGATGACGCATCATACACAACTTTTACAACGTTGGCTGGGACAGGTCGACAACTTGAATCCGTCAAAAATCGCCGAATCAAGGAACGGCAGCTCCCCCCGCGGGCCCTTGAACTGCACGGCAACGTCGCTGAGAATCCGCTTGTCCACGCAAGCGCCACTATTGCAATGGTTTCGAATCGCCGCGTCTAGAGAAATTCCAGATAATCCGCGATATTACGGTTCTCACCAAATTGTCATCAGGGCCGCTGGCAGGCGACCGCTCCCAAACTGCTGGGGCACAAGGGGCAGACATCGCGGTGCTTCGCACCTCGTTTGCCACAACACAAAAAAGGCGACTTGAGGTGCGGGCGCCCAGTAGTAAGCTACTGGGGTTCATCGGCATTTGCCTCAGGCGGGCGTTAGCCCAGTGCCACTGAAGCTGACACCCCCCCCCGAGCCGCACCGCGGCCGCGGCAGGCGGAAACGGCCGTTGGCGTTTTGCGGGCTATTCCTGTGCCCCGCGGATGCCGATTTGTTTACAATGCGGCCGCGCAGCCGGCCGCGCCGACGATGGAGGAGTGCCATGAGCCATTCGCACCTGATGGTGCAGACGATGCAGGGTGTGACGGTGGTGAGTTTCGGTGCCTCGACGATGCTCGATTCGGGCGTGATCGAGCAGGTGGGGCAGGAGCTGTACGCGCTGGTGGATCAGAAGGCGGCCAAGCGCATTGTGCTGGATTTCGCGAACGTGCGGTTCCTGGCCAGCCAGGCCGTCAGCGTGCTGCTGACGCTCAAGAAGAAGGCCGACGCCATCGGCGCCGAGCTGGCCATCTGCGCCCTGCGCGCGGAACTGAGGCGCGTGTTCAAGATCATGAACCTGGAGCGGCTGTTCCGCTTTTACGACGGCGAGAAAGAGGCCCTGGCGGCCTGGGATATCTACACGGCATGAAACTGCCCATGAAGCAACTGTCCAAGACGTTCCTGGCCGGCCTGGCTGTGGGCATTCCGCTGATCATGACGCTCTGGATCGTGGTGCAGGCCGGGGCGTGGCTCAACGGCCTGGCGGTGCGGGCGGTGGGCCTGGTTTGGCCCCGCGCCGCCGATCTGCTCACGACGGGCCTGGGGCTGGTGATCATCGTGGTGGCCTTCGTCGTGGTCATCCTGCTGATCGGCCTGGCGGCGCGCTTCTGGTTTACCGCGCGCCTGCTGGCCCGCCTGGAACACCTGCTGGAACGCGTGCCGCTGGTGAAAACCGTGTACACGTCCATCCGGGACGTGCTGCGATTCTTCGGCGGCGCCGAGCAGTCGCGCGGGCGGGTGGCCCTGTACCGCCCCAGCGGCTCGGATTTCCGCATGCTGGCCATCGTCACCAATGATCGGCCCATGGCGCTGCGGGAAGATCAAGCGGCCGGCATGGTCGCCATCTGGCTGCCCATGAGCTACAACCTGGGCGGCTTCATGCTGTACGTGCCGGTCCAGACGCTCGAGCCCGTCAACCTGTCTGTCGAGGAAGTCCTCAAGCTGGCCGCCACCGCCGAGCTGGGCGCCAACAAACTGCTGGGGCCTCAGGTGGGCGAGCCGGGCAAACTGAAGGCGTGAAGCAGCCGACAAGGTGGCACAAGCTTTCAGCCTGTGTCTTCCTGATTCCGGATGTGCTCCCATTCCCCAGTTCCGGTTTCCACTCTTGAGCTACAGCCTTGATGCTTGACGGGTCAGAAGCGATACTGTTGCACGTGAGCCAGAACGTCAAACTCCCGATCGCCGTCGCCGTCCTCTTCCTGGCCGCTGGCGCTGCGGCCTACGGGCAGCCGGCCGCCAGTGCGGCGGCCTCCGAGCCGGCCGCATCGGGGAGTCTGACGCGGCCGGCGGGCGGGCTGCTGTTTGTCGGCAACCGCGACAACGAGCCCTTCAGCTTCCTCAACCGCGAGGGCAAACCTGCCGGCTTTGACGTGGACGTGCTGCGGGCGGCCTGCGAGAAGCTGGGCATTCCGGTGAACGTGGAACTCCTGCCCGCCGCACAGGCGCTGGCCGCCGCCCGCGAGGGCCGGGCCGATGGCGTGGTCGGCATGGGGCTGCTGCCCGACCAGCCCGATCCGCGCAGCCAGTGGAAGCTGTGCGGGCCCACGGTGCCGCGCATCTACCGCATCTTCATCAGCCGGGACAACGACTGGCTTGGCCCGCATGCCACGCCGCGCAACCTGGCGGGCACGCGCGTGGCGGTACTGGCCGATGACCCGGTCGTGGCATTTCTTGGCAACGAGCGTGCGCTGGGGCTGGAGAGCGTCCGGCGCAGTCGCGACGGCTGCACGTACGTCATCAACCGGCACTTCACGGCGTTTATCGCCGACGAGAACGTCATCCGCTACGGGGCCCGCCAGGGCTCCATGACCGAGGGCCGGTTCGTCGGCGCGCCCATCTACGAAATCAGGCAGTGGGGTCCGGCCATCGCGTTGCCGGCGGATGCCAACGGCCTGCCCAGCGGCAACGCCGCGGCCGCCGAAGCGCTGGCCAAGAAGATCCAGACCGCCATCGCCGCCATGGACGGCCCGGGCGGGCAACTGGAATCGCTGCGCAAGCAGTGGTTCGCCCACAAGCTGGGCCTGCGATATTTCTGGCAGGAAAGCGGGTTCACTACCGTGCTCCTTGCCGCGGGCGTGGCCGCGGTGCTGGTGGTCGGCGTTTACGGCTGGCGGCGCGGGCTTTTGGTGGCGGTGGAACGGCGGACCCGCCGGCTGCACACCGAGGCCGAGGGCTTGCGCCGCCAGGTAGTAGACCTGCGCGCCCGCCTGGAACACGTGCCCCACGCGATGGCTATGCCCGTCGGCGAGGAACTCGATCCGGCGGAAGGGGACTCCGAGGCGGCCGAGGCGTTTGACCCGCCGGCCACATCGTCGCAGGGGCCCACGGTGGTCTCCGTGGCCGGACCCAGGCTCAACTCCGAGACGCGCGCCGAGGCCAGGGCCGGCGCGACGCCGCTGGAACTGAACGAACTGATCCGCGGTAGCGTGAAGGAGCTGGAAGAGGCGGTCGGACCGGAGATCCGCCTGCACGTGGCGCTGGGGCAGAACCTGCCGCCCGTGCTGGGGCAGTCGGAGCGGCTGCGCCAGTTGCTGCTGCAGTTGTGCGCCAACTCGCGCGATGCGATCCACGCGCGCCGCCGCACGGAGCGCGGCTTCCCCGAGCGCGTCTGGGTGGCCACGCGGCCGCAGAACCCCAACGAAAAACCGCCCAACGGGGCCTATGCCAGCCGCAAGTACGTGGCCTTGAGCGTCCGCGACACCGGCTGCGGCATCGAGCCGGCGCTGGTGCAGAAGATCTTCCAGGCGGGCTACACGACCAAGTCCGGTGCGGCGGGCAAGGGCCTGACCTTCGTCTATGAAGTGGTCGCCCAGCACGGCGGGTGGATCGACGTCGAATCCGCCGCCGGCCGCGGCGCCACCTTCAGCGTCTATCTTCCCACCGCGGAAATGTAGGTCAAGTTTGACACAAGGCAGAACACAAAGACCACAAAGATCACGAAGAACACGAAGGGAAGAAGAAGGAAAAGTAAAAGGCGGGGAAAACAGCAGCTTATATTCTCGTTTTGGCTCTGCATTCTTCACGCTTTGTTTCCTTTGTGATCTTTGTGGTCTTTGTGCTCTTCGTGTCCTCTTCGTTTAAAGCCAGAAACTGATGATTGAAGTGACCCCCGGCGACAAGCTGAAGTTCATCGGCTGCGAGGTGCTGTATCGCGAGGCCTGCTCGCTGGCGGCGGCCAGCCGCCACCAGGTGGATGTGGAATTCCTCCAAAAAGGCCTGCACGACCTGCCCACCGCCGAAATGCGGGCCGACCTGCAGCGTGTGATCGACGTCGCCGCCGGCGCCCAGGGCGACCGGCCCTATAAGGCCATCCTGCTGGGCTACGCCCGGTGCAGCGATGGCGTGGTGGGTTTACAGGCCCGGTCCATTCCGCTGGTCATCCCCAAGGCGCACGACTGCATCACGCTGTTCTTCGGCAGCCGGCGGGCATACCAGGAGTATTTCGACGCCCACGTGGGCACCTATTTCCACACCTCCGGCTGGGTGGAGCGGAACAACCCGCGCATCCCCGGCCGCCAGGGCGTCAACGACCGCCTGGGCCTGGGCCGCAGCCTGGCGGAGCTGACCGAGCAGTACGGCGCGGAGAACGCCCAGTTCATCCTGGAGACGCTGGGCGATGGGCTGCAGAACTACCGCCGCGTGTGCTACATCGAGATGGGCACCCTGGATGAGTCGGAACTGATCCGCACTTCCCAGGCCCGTGCGGCCGAGCGCGGCTGGGAATTCGAGCGCCGCCGCGGGGACTGGTCGCTATTGCGCAAGCTCTTCGAAGGCCCGTGGGATGAGGATTTTCTGATCGTCCCGCCCGGCGCCACCATCGCCCCGCGCAACGACGGGGAGATCCTGGGCCTGGGCGGCCCGGCGTGAACCAGGTGGCACAGGCTTTCAGCCTGTGGCCTTTACGCTTTCACGCTGGGCCGCGGAATATTGACCTCGCAGGTGGGGCACCAGCCGCCCATCATCGGCGGGTGGGGGCGGCTGCCAAAGCGCAGCCGCCAGTCGGCCGGCAGGTCGAAGCGCTGGGCCCGGTCGCGCATGGGCAGGCTGCAGGGGCAATCGGCGTTTTCCCGCGGCAGCAGCCGGCTCACCCGCCGGATCAGCTCGCCCAGCAGGTCCACCGCGCGCTCCAGGCGGCTCTGATCGCTCACCGGGGCGCCGCCAAAAAGGTTTTCGGCCGAGTACGGCCGATAGCTGCTGCCGGTCTCGGCGAAGTTGGCGACATACACGATGCCGCCGAAGCACAGCTCCAGCTCCTTGGCCAGAAAGACATCCGGCGCCAGGGCGTGCGAGACCAACTGGCCCCCGGCGGCGGCGAAGAAGCGCACCTCGGCCGCCGTCTCCAGGCGCGGGCCCTCGGTAACCACCAGCGTGCCGCCCTCGTGATGCCGGCAGCGCATCTCGGCGAGGTTTTCGGCCATGAGCTTCTGCATGTCGGGGCAAAACACGGGGAACTGGCGCAGCACGCCCACGCCCTGGCCCTCGAAGAAGGTGTTGGCGCGGCGGGTCGTCTGGTCGATCACGTCGGACAGCAGCACCAGGTCGCCGATGTCGTAGTTATGGCTGACCGCGCCGGCGGCGGTGAAGCCCAGCACGGTCTCGATGCCTAGATCCTTGAAGGCGTACAGGTTGGCGCGGTGGTTGACGAAGCTGTCGGAGCGCTGGTAGCCCTCGGTCCCGTGCGGGCAGATGAGATAGAAGGGCGAGACCTCATCGTGGACCTCAAAGACCATCTCGCTGGGCCCAAAGGGCGTTTGCCGCGGGCCCAGCGGCCGCGTGCGGAACGTGCCCTGCTGCCGGAGGCGGTACACGGCCGGCCCAGCCAAGCAACCCATGCGTGCCGTCATGTCGGTCATCCTTTTCGAGATGAGGGTCCTGCGGATCGGCAAGTGCATTATGGCCCAGGGTGGGAGAATTGACAAGGCTCGCATTTTGGGCGTGCGAAATAAGTGTAAGAACGTGTATGAAAACGTGGCATGGGCGTCTCGCCCGTGGCGCGCAGCAAGAAACGCCCGGATCACGGGCGAGACGCCCGTGCCACGCCGCAAGAAACGGCCGGATCACGGCCAAGATGGCCGTGCCACTCACGGGCGAGACGCCCGTGCCACGCCGCCGCCCGACGGCCGGTTCCTTTACGCGACTGGGCCGGTGTGCTATCTTCCAGCAACGTGAAAATGGCAGGGAGCGGCGGGCATGGATTACCAGGTCACTTGCCCCAAGTGCCGGGCAAATATCGGCATCATGGCCGTGCAGGTGGGCCATCCCACCCGCTGCCCGCATTGCCAGACCAGCTTTTCCGTGGCCAACCCCGCCGAGCGCGACACCTCGATCCCGCTAGGCAAGGTCTTCTCCTTCCGCTGCAGCCAGTGCAACTGCCGGCTGGAGGCCTATACGGGCATGGTGGGCCAGGTGGGCCAGTGCCCCACGTGTGCGGCCGAGTTCCACGTGCCGCCGCCCAACGCCCAGACCGTCCGCACCGGCGGCACGCCGCCGGAAGAGGAGTACGCCCAGCCGGTGCACGCCTACGCCGCGGCCGGCCAGCGGGCGCCCAAGATCCTGCGCCTCGCGGATGACCGGCAGGCGATCCAGTGCCCGCGCTGCGGGCATGTCAACGAGGTGACGCGCAACAACTGCGCCCGGTGCGCTGCCCCCTTCACGCTGGAAGGGGCCGAGCAGGGGCCGCCGCCGCAATCCACCGGCAACTTCGGCCTGGCCAGCCTGGTCCTGGGCATCATCAGCGTGCCGGCCGGCATCACGGTGGTGCCGCCGGTGCTGGCGATCATCTTCGGCATCCTGTCCTTCCGCCAGCCGGCGCCTCCCACCTCGCCCACGCGCTGGCAGCCGATCCTGGGCATCGTGCTGGGGGCGCTGGGGCTTATACCCGCGGTGGCGTGGCGGCTGCTGCGGTAGAAAGAACCCGGTGCCGTGGAGAAAAGCCGGGTGCCGTGGCTGCATCTTTTCGCAGCCACGCGTTATCGGAACGAGCTTGCCAAGTCGGGTGCAGCGGGTGCATCTTTTCGGTGACACGTGGCTGCAGAAGAACGCAGCCACGGCACCCAGGCAAAATCCTCCATGGCACCCAGCAATAACCTTCGCTACGCCTTATCCCACTTGCGCACGGCCTCGGGCAGACCCGTGTAGATGGGCCGAAGCTGCATCGGCTCGGTGAATTGCCTCCGGCGCGACAGCCGGCGGCCGATGGCCCAGACGCCCTGCGCCGTCGGCAGCCACAGCGCGCGATCCACCGCGACGACCCCTGGCCCTTCAACGGGACAGTAGCCCAAACCCTCGCCCACCACGTGCAGCGGGCGCGGCGCCTCGGCCAGCAGCACCTGGGGCATCACCGTCTGGCCGGCGGTGACCTGCAGCCAGCCCTCGGCGGCCGGCTGGAAGCGGGCGGTGTAGATCAGGCCGCGGCGGGCATCGAGGACCACGGCCAGATGCTCAATGCCGTCGGCGGAGACATTGGCCGCCACGGCCTCGACGGTCGGCACGCCGATGCACTTGCAGCCGACGGCCTGCACCAGCGTGCGGGCGGCGGTGACGCCCACGCGCGTGCCCGTGTAACTGCCCGGGCCGCAGGAGATGTAGATTTCGTCGATGTCCACCGGGCGCAGACCCGCGCTGCGCATCAACTCATCCAGCCGCGCCACGACCTGCGTGGCGGCGCGCCGGGCGGCGTCGAACGGCAGCACGGTCACCAATTCATCGCCGCTACCCAGGGCCACGCCGCCCTCGCGGCACGTGGTCTCCAGCGCGATGGATACGGGTCGAGAAAGCATCTGCAGAATGATTGCCACCCGCCGGCCGCGCGGCAAGCGGCAAATCGAAAAGCGGGCGAAAGTCGGCTGGTGCGACAGCATTCCCGGTGCCACGGCTGTCTGCAGCCGTGCGCTGGAGCTGCCCGGGCGGAACGAAGGTTCGGTGGAACCCGCGGGACCATAATCTTTGGCGCAGTGCACAGCGCACGGGTGCGGACACCCGTGGCACCCAAAGCGGGAGCCACCACTAAGCCACTATCTGCTCCGGCCGCGCGCCAGGTGGCGGGCCTGGGCCGCCGCACGCCGGAAGAGCCGCAGGTTGTCGGCCAGCCGCGAGGGTTTGTTGCGGGCGTGCCACAGGCGGGCAAATTCACCGGCCATGTCGTCAGTCTGATCCGCCAGGGCAAGAAGCTCCGCCTTGGGAACCGGCTGTCCCAGGCCCAGTTTCCAGCCGGCGGCGGCGCGCCGGCAGTACAGCTCGATGAGCCGCCCCGAGGCGGCGTACTCCTCCAGCGCCAGGGCCTCAAAGGACCCATCCGCCGGCTGGCGCCAGGTGGCCGGGGCCGGCAGGCTGTCGAGCAGGGCCGCCTGGCCTTCGGGGGTGATGCGATCGATGGTCCGCCAGGTGGGATAAACCTCCTGCCCGCCCAGCCGCTCGGCGATGTTGTGGTACAGCGGGTCGCGGTTGGACTGAATAATTCCGTGCCGGAGATACGCTTGCCCCAGGGCCTCAATCGCCCGGGCCAGCCGGCCCGAGCGCTCCCCGAAAAAGGCGGCCGCGAACGAGCGCGGGAAGGCCGCGCCATCCGCCGCACCGGGGTTCCAGCTTTCGGCCGCGCCGAAGGCCAGGGGCAGCAGGCTGATGGCCAGGAACTGCCGGTGTCCGTAATCGCCCCAGTCGGTATTGAGCAGCCCTTCGGCGCCCAATTGCTTGCCGGCCTGGGCGAATTCGCGAATGTTCTGGCGCGCGTTGGGCCAGCGGCCGCCCAACGTCTGCCAGGTGCTGGTGCCCGGGCACATGACAAACGGCAGGCCCGATTCGGCGATGGCCCGCGTCTGGCCCACCTGCTTGCCGCCGGCCTCGTAGCCCCAGTGGAGCATTACCAAATCGTGCGGCAACTCCTTCAGCAGCTCGGGGTGCTTGAGCACGATATCCGCCCAGGCGTTGGTGCGCTTGGCGTGCCGGCGGCAGAGCCGATCGAGCTTGAGCAGGAACTCCAGGTACACCCGCCCGGTGCCGCGGCGGCGGCAGGTTTTGGCCGAGCGGCCGGCCCCCAGGTCGACGGTCTCATCGCCGCAGATGTTGAAATCGCGGGCCTCGAAAAGCGGCACGAATTCCGCGAACAACTCGGCCACCAGCGCCAAACTCTCCGGCAGCAGCGGGCACAGCGTGGAGCCGTGCGGCAGCTCCGCCAGGTGGGCGTAGGCCTCCAGGGCGAGAATATGTTCCATGTGGCCAAAGCTCGCCAGGCTGCCGACCAGCCGGATATGCCGGCCGCGGCAGTACTCCTGGAGCGAGGAAATCTCCGCCGGCGTCAGCGGCGACTGGCCCGCCCACACCGCCGGGTGGCGGGCGAAGCGGAAGGTGTTTTCGATATAAAGCTGGAGCTCGTTGATCTTCCACTCGGCCAGGCGGTCGACCAACTCCTTGAGCGTCGAGAGCCGCGGCACCTTGCCGCGCGAGCAGTCGTGGTACACGCCGCGGCGGGCGAAGAACGGCTCATCCTCGATCCGGCAGCAGGGGAGGGCCGCACCATGCAACCGCAGCAGCTCGCGCAGCGTGGCCAATCCGTAAAATGCACCGGCGGCGGTGCGGGCGGCGATATGGACGCCGGCCGGATTGACGGTGAGGCGATAGCCTTCGGCGTGGGAAACTCCCATGTTGCGCCGGATCTGTATCTCCGCGGCGTCGCCGGCCGTCAGCCGCACGCGATGTCCCATCTGCCGCAGCAGGGCAGCCGTCTTCTCAGCGCCCAGCCGGTCCTGGGGCTCTTCGCAGGCCACCCGGATGTCGGCGGGCAGCCGCCATCGGCCCGGGGTTTGGCGCCGCTTTCGCGGGGGGATCATCAGCGCCAGCGGATTGGACATGCTTGCTTTCTCCAGAGCCGCAAGAGGTCACAAAGAGCACAAAGATCACGAAGGGCACAAAGAAGGCAAGAAATACTTTGTCTCTTGCTTCGTGATCTTTGTGGTCTTTGTGCTCTTTGTGTTCGTCTTGGTGGGAGTAAGAAAGGACAGAGGGCAAAAAAGCGAGGACGAATGGCATTTCGCCATTCGTCCTCTTCGAATCACGCTCAGCAGAGACGGCCCACCGCGACTTTGATCTTCAGAGTTAAGGCCGACCTGGCCTTCGAGGCGGGGTCAGTCTCCGCTGAGCTTATCGCGATTGCGTTACCTGACGGCGACCACTTCCTTCACGGCGGGCTCGCGTTCCCGCAGGGCCCGCTCGATGCCCATCTTCAACGTCATGGCCGCACCGGGGCAGCCGCGGCACGCGCCTTGGAGGCGGATGCTCACGACCCCGGTGCCTTCGTCCACCTTGACCAACTCAATGTCTCCGCCGTCAGCCTGCACGTAGCGGCGCAACGTCTCAACGTGTCCAGTAATGCGTTCGGTCAGCGAAGGAGTTGTTGACGGCTCGGACATTTCACTCTCCCAAACAGTTCTTCACGTGCTCTTCAATCACCTCAAATCAATTATACGGTGGACGCCCGGATGAGCAAGATAGCCAGCGGCGGGAAAAGATGTTAGAAACCCCCCATTGACGAGCTATTGATGCCGATTTTCCGCCCGCCGCGCTCTCATTCAGCCGCGACCTTCATTCCGTGGGCTGGCCGCTTTGGGTCAGGTGCTCCCAGAGCGCCTGGGCGCACACCAGGTCGAAGGGGCTGTCGATATCGATGCTGCGCTGCGGCGGCATGATGTAGGCGGCGCAGCGGCGGCCGAAGACCTGCCGCTCGGTCAGCAGCACCTGGCGGCGGGTGATGAACACCGCGCCGTTGCGGCGGTACGGCCGGCCGTGCAGGGCGAGGTCCTGCCGCCGGGCCGGCTCGCCGGGCGATTCGAAATAAGGGACGGCCATTCCCGCTTCGACCCGGCGCAGCCACAGGGGGTGGGCCTCGGTCGCCTCCACCAGGCTGACGGCGCTGTCGGCGGGCGGGTCGGCCGCGAGCATCGCCTCGACTGTCGCCCGCACATCCGCCGCCGTCCGCAGGGGGCTGGTCGGCTGGAGCAGGATCACCCCATCCACCGGGCGGCCGCGCTGGGCCTCGACCTGCTCCAGCGCGTGCAGGATCACGTCGATCGCCCCCACCTCATCGCCGGACAAGGTTGCCGGCCGCAGAAACGGCGCCTCGGCCCCGGCGGCGCGGGCCTCGGCGGCGATGGCCGGGTCATCCGTGCTGCACACCAGCAGCGAGCAGCAGCCGCTGGCCAGGCCGGCCTGGACGGCCCGGCGGACCAGCGTTTTGCCGCCCACGCGCATCAAGTTCTTGCCCGGCAGGCCCTTGGACCCGCCGCGCGCCGGCACGATGCCCAGGCAGAACATGTCTTCGCTCTTCGCGGCGATAACGCCCGCCTCCACTTTTCTTTGTGTACCCGGATAGCCCCCGGCGGCTAATTTATAGTGAACGCCTTTGCCGGGCCCGACGAAGATAAGAATGTAGTCCACGCACCCTTACAATAGTGAGTCAAATGTCCAGACTTCCCGTCATTCTCATCGCGGCGCTCCTGCTGACACTGGCCCCCTGTGCCTGGGCGCTGGAGCCCAACCAGGTGGTCGTGCTGGTGAATCGCAACTTGGATGAATCCGTGGCCCTGGGCCGGTTTTACTGCGCGAAGCGCCACGTGCCCGAAAACAACCTGGTCGCCCTGAGTCTGCCCACCACCGATGACATTTCGCCCGAGGAATACGACAACCTGCTGGTCAAACCGCTGCGCCAGGCGCTGCTGGAGCGCAAGCTCCGGGACGACGTCCGCTGCCTGCTGACCATTCGCGGCGTGCCCTTCCGCGTGCTGGAGCGGCCGCGCGACCCCAATTCGCAGATCCTGCTGGACTGGTACCAGGCCGCCGCCGCCCGCAGCGCCGCGCGCTTCCAGGAAGACCTGCGGCTGATGGAACTGGTGACCAAGCCGGCGCCCGCCCGGGTCACCAGCACGGGCGACCTGTACGACCGCAGCCGCTGGTTCGACGCGCCGGCGCCGACGACCGCGCCGGCCACCGCCGATGCGGCCGACCAGGAGCGCTTCTGGGTGCTGGCCAAAAATAAGCTGCTGGAAATCCATCACCTGGGCGCCGGCCCCGAAGCCACCCTCGCGCACCGGCAGTGGCTGGCCCTGGCCTACGACGCCTTTGGGCTGGAGGGCATGCCCGACGCCATGCGCATGGCGTCGGCCCAAGACAATCCTCCCACGTCGGAAATCGAAAGCCGGCTCAAGGATCAGGCCGGGCGGATCGAGATGCTGGTGAGGGCCACGCCCACCCCTAAATCGCTGGCCGACCTCGAGGTGGCCTTCCGGGCCGTCAAAGGCGCCTGGGGCCTCAATCAGCAGGTGAGCGCGCAGATCAGCAACCAGAACATCGCCACCAGCCGGGCCGCCGTGGATAGCGAGCTGGCGCTGCTGCTGTGGAAACCCTATAACTACGACGGCTACCTGCGCAACCCGCTGTTCTGGCAGGAGCGGAAGAATCGCGCCGCCATGGAACAGGCCGGCGGCGGGCGGACGCTCATGGTCAGCCGGCTGGATGGGCCCAAGGTCGAGTACGTCATGCGGATGATCCTGGACTCCATAGCCACCGAGAAGACCGGGCTGTGCGGCCGCCTGCCGGGCGGCGGCCAGATGGCCGGCACGTTCTACATTGATGCCGGCGCCAGCCCCAACGGCGCCAGCGAGTACAACCAGCACTTCCAGAGCATCGCCGATATGGTCCGCCGGCATACGAATATCCCCGTGAAGGTCGACAACCGACCGGAGGTGTTCGAGCCCAACGAGTGCCCCGACACGGCGCTGTACATCGGCTGGTACAGCCTCCAGAAGTACGTGCCGGCCTTCACCTTTGTCAAAGGGGCCGTGGGCTTCCACGTGGCCAGTTGGGAGGCGGTGCACCTGCGCGACCCCAACTGCCAGGAATGGGTGCCGCAGATGATCGCCCATCACGTGGCCGCGACCATCGGCGCCTGCGATGAGCCGTTCCTGCACGCCTTCCCGCTGGCGGAAGACTTCTTCTCGCTGCTGCTCACCGGCAAGGTGACCATCGCCGAGGCGTACTGGCGGACGGTGCCGCACGTGAGCTGGCGCATGATGCTGCTGGCCGATCCGCTCTATAACCCCTTCGCGGCCAATCCGCAGACGTTGCCCCTGCCGGAGGGCGCCCTGCCGCCCAGCGAACAGGCCCCGGCCTCCTCGTCGGCTCCGTGATCTGTCGCGTTCAATGCGGCTGGCTGGCCGCCGTCGCGGGTCGCGAGGCCGGCGGACGGCGATGCGGCAGGCGCGACAGGTCCGAGAGGAACTCCTCGAGCACCGGCCCGAACGAGCGCGGCCGCCCCGCCGACTCGCCCAGCAGCGGCGCCATGTAGTCCCCCGCGAAAACGCCCGCCGCCGCCGTGGGAATGGCCGCGATCCAGCCGTAATCCTCGATCAGGATGCCGCGATCATCCACGCTGACGGCCAGCACGCTGGGCGTGATGAACCTCGTCAGGAGGCTCAGGCTGGGCAGCCAGCCGGGCCGCAGGAAGGTCCCCTCCCGCGACTGGCGATTGGCGACATCGGTCCAGTGCGACAGGAGCCAGCCGTAGGCCAGCGGGGCGATCCGCGGCGTGTCCAGGTACGCCAGCAGGACGGGCTTGTCGGTAACGTAGTGCAAGGCGGCCGCCAGGGCCGGCTGTGCGGCCAGGGACGTATTGGCATCGCGCTCGATCAGGTCCTGCACGACCTGGGGCCAGCCGGCCCCGATGAGCTGGTTCTCGTAAACCGCACAGGCCGGTGCGATCGACCACGCGCCGGGCAACTGCAGGTACGTGATCATCGTCCTGCCCGCCGGCTGCGACACGATCGACGGCGCCCCCGGCACACCCCGCCGCTCCCGTTCGCGTGTGCTGGGCTGGCTGGCCGGGGCGAAGGAGGCCCGCAGATAGGCCAGTTGCTCGCGCAGCTTGTCGGGGCTCTTCACCGTGGCGATGAATGCCGTGCCGGTGCCCATTCCCCCCAGCGAGGGCGCCGAGACAATCATCCACGGTTGCGACAGATTCGCCAGCACATCATCCTGAAGGGACAAACCCAGCCGCTCATCCAGTGCCGCCAGCGACAAGTCGAGCCGATCGCTCCTGTGTTCCCCCAGCGCCAAGAGCACCTGGCGGACCTGCGTCCACGCCGCCGCGATGGAAAACCGGCAGGCCAGGACGGCCTGGGTGTCAGCGGGTGCACCCGCCAGGTCTGTGGCGGCCGCCAGTGGCGGGCCCTCCAGTAGCAGCGCCAGCCCCCGGTGCGCTGGCGGCATGGCGATACGCATGCGCGTGTACATGCCGCGGTCTATAACTCTCGTGGATGCAACTACCTGCGTTACCTTGTCAAGCCCAAGGGCCTCCAAAAGCTTCTCCGCCGGGCCGGCGGCCGGGCCGCTTTGGGCCGCTTCCGCCGGCGCGCCGGGCAGCACGCCCAACACCCGGGGCATATCCGCGTAAAGCACCCACTGCTCGTTCTCGCCCGATACCTCGGCATACGCGGTGGCGAAGGCCCCTGCGCCCGTGAGGTTCGCCGCCGCCGCGGCCATGACCGCGATCAGCCGGGCCGGCGTATCCTCACCCGCGGTGATGAAGAGCATGTCGCCGGCGTACCCGTAGGCCACAGGCCAGGCCAGTTGCGGCAGGTGAAACGTGCGATACGTCACGCCGGCGGCCGTGGCCTCGCTGATCGCCAGCTTCTCGCCCCCGAGCCGCAGCAGCGCCTCGAAGTGTTCGGCGAAGGCCGGCTGGTCCTTGCCCAGGTCGATCAGCAGGATCATCCCGGCCGAGCCCTCTCTTGCGGCGACTGCGCCGGGGGCGGCCCCCAGCAGGCAAAAGGCCATGCGGTGCTTCCAGCCGATGGACAGCATCGTCAACTCGTGTTCTAAAACCTGCTGGCGAATCGCCGGCCTGGCCCCGGCGGTGAGGGCCTGGCCCCAGGCGGCGATGGAGCTTGTAACGCTCGGCTCGGCAAGGAGTTGGCCCAGAGTCGAGCCGTCAAAGGCCATGTTCCTGCCCGCCCAGCCGACATACAAAATCGACTCGGCCGGCAGGCGGTCGGCCAGGGGTGGCGCGGCATAGGCCATGCCCAGCAGCCAACTGGCCACCAGGAATCCCACTGCCGCGCGCTGAACCATTCAGTTCTCCTGCCCAGTGTGGGGAACCGCCGGACACCTGTCCCCATGCCCGCTCGATAGGATTTACCCACCCACTTATACCCCTGTTTGGGCCTATCCGCAACCCTGTACGGGGCGTAAGGTGGCGCTTGAGGTCGCTATTCATTTTTCAAGAGTACAGTCGCCGGCCGGACGCAACTCCGGTCGGGGTCGGGGGAATTTCAAATTGCAAATTTCAAATTTCAAATTTAACGGCCGGAGGGATGGTGGCACAGGCTTTTAGCCTGTGGCCTGTGC
>PMYD01000071.1 GCA_003171335.1 Phycisphaerales bacterium | reverse complement strand
ATAGGCTCTAAGTCGGAAGTGAAATCGGCCATCAGTTTGGACTCAATCGTGATAACCCCAGACCTGTCATTTGCTCGGATCCCGCGGACGGAAGCCATAGCGGTTGCCGAAGGCGGCGATCTCGTCGATGACGTTCAGGCCGATATCCAGCAGAGCCTCGTGGCTGTCGGGGTTCTTGGCATAGCCGTAGGGGAACTCCACCAGCACCGGCAGGCAGCCGCAGGCATGGTACAGGGCGTCGCTCTGGTAGAAACCCATGCCTTCGAAAATCGAGTGCCGCGGCTGCGCAATGCCGTGCCTGGCCAGTCCCGCCCGCCGGCAGCGCATGCCCACGAGGGCCGCGATCTGCGCGCTGTACTGGCGGAAGTGCGACGGCACGAACGCCGGCGCCGGCTCGACCAGCGAGCCGCCGTTGGAATGCGAGAGGATGACGCAGTCGGGCATCTCCCGCCGGCAGTAGCGGATCATGGCGGCGCTTTCGGGCTGCATGTCGGGCCCGAGCGGGCAATCGTATACCAGGTTTACGCCCGCATCGTTCACATATGAGCCGAAGTACAGGAAGCGATCTTCGGTCATCGGCTGGTACAGCTTCGACTGGGGCCAGTGCAGCACGTCGCCATTTCGAAACAGCCCCTGGGTGATCAGGCCGAAGTAGTTCAGGTTGTCGCCCAGGCCGGTGCCGATGAAATGTTTCTGGTTGATGGCCCGCTCACGGCCATCCACGTTGAGGAACGGGATAAGGATAAACCGCAGTTGGCGGCCCTCCTGGGCCATGGCCTCCTGCGGCCGCCCCAGCAGATCCTTGCCGGTGACGATGATGTTCATATAGTTCAGCGCGGCCAGCGTGCCTTCGAATTCCGTGCCGTGGGCGGCGCCGATGAGCATAAGCACCTGCCGCTGCCGCTGGCCCTTGCCGTAGTACGCGCTGGAATCGGAAGCGCCGAACGCCGCGGCCACGGTATTGCACGTCCGCTCGGGCAGGATCTCGCGCGGGCCCCAGGCCGCCGCGATGATGGGTCGGCCGCCGGCCGTGCGGCCGATCTCCTCCACCTCGACGCCCTCCAGCGACTCGAGATGCTGTCGCACGCGATCCGGCTCGGTGATCCACCAGGAGGGCACCTTGGAGTAATCCGTATCCGGCTGGGGCACGTTCTTGCCGTTCACCACTTTGGGCAGTTCATGGGCTTTGAGCAGCATGCGTCACTCCTAACTCAATGAAGCGAATAACCTACGCCCCCCGCCGGCCGGCCGGCAAGGCAAAACGGCGGACACAAAGACCACGAAGATCACGAAGAACACTAAGAAAGACATGAGAAGATGTAACAACAAGAACGGAAACGCTTCTTACCCAGCCTTTACTCTCCTTCTTCCTTCGTGTTCTTTGTGATTTTCGTGCTCTTCGTGTCCGTCTTCTTTCTCATACGTGCTCAGCCTGCGCGGCAGCCAGCCGCCCTTTCTGGCGGCGATGGAAGAACAGCCGCACACGCCGGATGAACCAGATCGCAAGAAAAATGAGGAACAGCGTGAGAACCAGAATCGGCCCGGTGGGCGCGGAGCGGACAAACGGCACATTGGCCACCGCCACGGCGATGGAGGCAAGCAGTGCGGCCGTCACCCCCAGCACGCCCACCACCAGCGAGATGATCATCACGCCGCCGAACCGGCGCGACACCAGGCGGGCCGTGGCCCCCGGCAGGATGATCATGGCGTTGATCATCAGGGTGCCCACCATGCGCGCCGCCACGGCGATGATGCTGGAGACCATCACCAGCAGCAGCAGATGAATCAGCCAGGTCTTGACGCCATGGACGCGGGCCATTTCCTCATCCATGGTGGTGTAGATGAACGATGGCAGCATCCCCAGCACCACCACGAACACCAGTGCGGCCAGGATGGAAATGAGCCAGGCATCGGCCGCCGCCACGGAATTGATGCTGCCGAAGAGCACGGCCTCCGGCTCCAGCGGCATCTTGTTGGGACCGGGCAGGTCGCGGCGGATGTACAGCATCAGCACCCCCAGGGCCACCGAGGCCACCAGGAAGATCCCGATCGCCGAGTCAACCGTCACCTCGCGGCCGCGCGAGAACAGGCCGATCAACAGGCCCGTGGTGATGCAGAAAACGCCGGCGATCAGCTCCTGCCCCCAGTAGCTGTCGGCAAAACCCCAGCCATAACCCAGAAGCAGCGACAGGGCCAGCCCGCCTAAACTGGCGTGGGCCACGGCCTCGCTGATCATCGCCATCCGCCGCAGCACCACAAACACGCTCAGCAGCGAGCACACCGCCGCCATGATGGGCGCGACGATGAGCGGAAACTTCATCAGGTGCAGGTACAGGTGCCAGTCCAATACTCGCTCCTCGCCTTTGGGGGCCGGTTTGCCCGCCTTAATGTCGCTCGTGCCCGTGCGGGTCCAGCATATATTCCACATCGCAGTTGAAGACGCGGCTGAGCATCTCGCGCGACAGCCCCGAGGGCTTGTCGTGGTAGTGCACGGTGCGATTGAGGCAGGCGATCTGATCGCACGTGGACGTAATGGCCCGCAGGTTGTGCGAGACCACGATCAACGTCAGCGCCAACTGCTCTTTCACCAGGGCCAGCAACTCCTGCAGGTTTTCCTGCGCGCCCACATCGACGCCCGTGGTGGGCTCATCCAGAAACAGCACGCGCGGCCGGCTCACCAGGGCCCGCGCCAGGAACACGCGCTGCTGCTGCCCGCCGGACAGTTCGCCGATGGGCACATCGGCCTGATCCGCCAGGCCGACGGCCGCCAACTGGTCGGCGGCTTGCCGGCGGTCCGCCGCGCTGGGCCGGCCCAACAAACCGCGCCGGCCGACCAGGCCCAGTTCCACCACCTGGCGTGCGCTGATGGGGAACGACCAATCCAGCTCATGCCGCTGCGGCAGGTAACCCACCAGGTCGCCTCGGGCGCACGCCTGGGCCGGCGACATGCCCAGCACGGTGATCGTGCCGGCATTGGGACGCAGCAGGCCCAGCATCAACTTCAAAAGCGTGGTCTTGCCGCTGCCGTTGGGGCCGATAATGCCCAGCGTCGTGCCGTGCGGGGCGTGCAGGGTCACGTTTTCCACGACGAACTGGCCGTCATACGCGAAGCTGACCTGGTTGAGGCAGACGTCATCATCGCCGTGGTGACTTACCAGGTCCATGCCCGGCTTCTCGTGCCGGTGAGAGTCGTTGTGATCGTGATGGTCGTGTCTGTCTGTCATACGTGGCCGTGCCTCGGCATCACCCGCCGGCGCTACTGGAGAACCTCCTGGAGCGCCTTGAGGTTCTGCCGCATCAGGGAAACATACGTTTCGTCGGGACTGTCGTACGTTTCCAGGGGCTGCAGGATTCCGGTCTTCACGCCCGTCTCGGCCACGATGCGCCGGGCCGCCTGGGCGGGAAAGGCGCTCTCCATGAAGATCACGTGGATCCCTTTGTCCTTGATGAGCCGAATGATATTCGCCTGCTGCGCCAGGCTGGGGCCTTCGCCCGGCAATTCCTCCACCGCGGCCACCTGGTGAAGCCCATAACGATTGGCCAGGTACGCGTACGCGGAGTGAAAGCCGATGAACTCGCGCTGCTTGAACTGGCGGGCGGCCGCGGCGAAATCGCTGTCGAGCTTCCGCAGCTCGGCGAGGTAGCGATCGGCCCGGGCCGTGTAGTTCGCCCCGTGCGCTGGATCGATTCGAATCAGGGCATCGCGAACGGCCTCGGCGGCGGCCATCTGCACGCGCGGATCCAGCCAGATGTGGGGATTGCCGGCGGACACATCTTCACTTTCCGCGCTGGCAGCCTGGCTGGCCGGCGTGACGGAAACCTCCTCCGTCTGCACCGTCGAGAGCCCTTTTGCCTTCAGAATCTGCGCAATTTCGAGCACCACCGCGGAGCGGTTCTCGCTGGTCAGCTTGTCGGCCCATGGGTCGATGGACAGTCCGTTCTTGATGAACAGGGCCGCCTGGGCGACCGCGGCCCGATCCTGGATCGTCGGTTGATAGCTGTGCGGGCTTTGCCTGGGCGGCAGCAGGATGACCGCTTGGACATCGCCATCCCCGATGGCGCGAAGCGCATCATAGTAGGCGAAAATGGTGGCCACGGCAACCGGCTTGCTCGAAGCTGTGCCAGCCTTCTTCGACTGGCAGCCGGCCGCGCCCAGGAGGAAGGCCAGAAGAACCAGCGTCGCCCACACCAGCGCGGTCAATGTAGACCCAAGTCCTTTCGCCTGTTTCTCCAGAATGCCGGTCATTCTTTTTTGGCCTCCGGATTGGCATCCATCGAGGCGGCCGCGCCGGCCGGGGCCGATGCCGTGGCCGCGGATCCCCCCCGGCGGTGCGCCGGCTGGGTCGGCGGCATAACGGCCGGCGGCAACAGGGCATCCTGGATCTTGTGCGCAATATCCAGCAAATTGTTCATGTAATCCGGTGACATACCATCCAGGGGTAAAACCTCGGCGCCGATCTGATCGGCCAGCATGCGGGCCGAGCGGTCGGAGTATTGCCGCTGGATGAAAATTGTCCGCACCCCCTGCGTTCGTGCCTGCCCCGCCAGCTCCGCCAGCCGCGCCGGGCTGGGCGCGTGCCCATCGGGCTCGATCGCCTCCTGGCCAAGCCCGTACGCCTGGGCGAAATAGCCGAAGCCCGGGTGAACCACGTAAAACGTGCCGCCTTTGACCGGCTCGAGCGCATCGGCGATCAGTTCATCGAGCGAGTCCAGGTCGGCCTGGAATTTGGCCAGGTTGTCTGAGTAACTCTGGGCGTTTTCCGGGTCGATCTGCTCCAACGTCTGGGCCATCATCGTCGCCTGGCCGCGCACCAGATGGGGGCAGAGCCATGTGTGCCCGTCCACGTCCAAGTCGATTAGACCGCTTGCTCCGCTGGCCGGCGCGCTGGAGGAAGCCGGAGGGACTGCTTGCCCGCCACGCTCCTGCCGCACCACCCAGAACGCCTCTTCGGTCTTGAGATTCGCGTTCGTGTCAACCACCCCAACATGCAATCCGGCCGCGTCGAGGCGGCTGACCAACGCGGCTTCAAATGGCATGCCGATGCAAAACAGCGCTGCCGCGTGCTCCAGATGGGCCACCTGCTGGGCCGTTGGCACATAGGTGTGCGGGTCCTGCTCCGGCGGCACGAGCACCTCCACATCAACGCGGTCGCCGGCGATTCGATTGACGAAAAACGCTTGCGGCGCAACGCTCACGACCACCAGCGGCTTATGGGCTTTGCGCCCGCCGCCGCCGTGGCACCCGACCGCCGCCACCAGTACGGCCACGGCCGCCGCCAGCCAGATCAGCGCGCTTCGACCGCGGCGGCGCCGCCGGCGGCAAAATGTCGTTCTGTCATCCCCCATCTCATTCATCTTCATGTTCGCACAGCAGGTGGAACTCCTGGCAATCCTCGCACCGCTCCACGCTGTGCGTGTGGGCGAATTTTCGCCAGTGCTCGCGCTGGTTGGGCGTCAGCAAGCCGGTGCCCTTGCATAGCGGGCAGGTGTTCTCCAGCGCCGCCAGGATCGCGGCGCGGATGAACTGCGAGCGATTGGGAATACCGCCGATCGCCTTCAGCAGCGATTCATCCGCCTTGAAGGTCACAATCTCCGCCTTGGGATGTTCGGTAGGCACAAAGAGATTATTACAAAGTAATACCGAACAAACAAGGGGGATAACCCGTCGGTGTAAATCGGGATTCCTCACCGACTGGGTGCAGGGGCGGCTTCAACCCGCCTGACGGCCGCGGCAGGAGGATGTTCTTCCTTCACCTTCTGCGCCACAGCCGCCGGGTCCAACAGGATGGCGTGGAGCTGGGTATTGTCCTGCATATCGGCGATGGCCTCTTCGCCCAAACCTTTGGCCTCAATGGGCACCGGGGCGCCGCTGTGGTTCTTGCTGGTCCAGGTGACGGCGGGGTATTGGCCTGGCCCGTTGTCTTTGATGACCTTCAGGCCGCCGGTCTCGTGGTCGGCGGTGATCACAATGAGCGTGTCGGTGCGCTTGGCCGCCCAGGCCAGCGCGGTCTCGACGGCGCGATTGAACTCGATCGTCTCGCCCACCGATCGCTCCAGCGCGTTCTGGTGGCAGGCGGTGTCGATCCGCTCCCCTTCGATCATGACGAAAAACCCGTTGGGGTCGCGGTCCAGGATCTTCAGCGCGGCGGCCGTCATCTCCGACAGGTGCGGCAGCGTTCGATACCCCTCGGACTCGTCGTACTCGTAGGGCATCAGGCCGGTGCCGAACTGGCCGGATATAGAGGGGACGGTTTTATCGTTCTCCAGCGCCGCCGCCTGCGATTCCTGGCGATTGGTGACCACGCGGTAGCCGGCCGCGCGGGCCGCCGCCGGACTGACGCCCTTGCCCGCCCCGCCCAAGAGCAGCGTGGGCCGCACGCGCGTGAAGTAATCCTTGGCGATGGCCTCGGTGTTGCCACGGGAATTCTGGTGCGCGGCGAAGCCGGCCGGCGTGGCGCCGGTCATCACATCGGTGGTGACCAGGCCGGTGCTCTTGCCGCGGCGCTGCATCTCCTCCAGCACCGTGGGTAGTGCGGCCCCGGCGGCGTAGTCGGCATTGGCGGGAAAGGCCAGGCTCAGCACGCCGTTGTTGACCTTGTAGCCGGTGGCCATGGCCGTGGAGGCGGCGGCCGAGTCGGTCACCTCGCTGCTGGCCGAGCGCGTGGTCATCTTGCCGCGGTGGGCGAGCGTTTCAAACACCAGCGGGTGGCCCAGGTAGTCCCGGGCGGACTGGATCTGCCCCACGCCCATCCCGTCGCCGATGAAAAGAATGACATTCCTGGGCTGACGGACCGGTTGGGGCTGCTGCGCACAACCCGTCGAGGCAGCGGCGAGCAAGAGGACCAGCCACACGTAGCGGCGAGAGAATTTTGACAGCATGTTCAGTGCACTCCTTTTGAAGTCGGCATTATGCCATGCGCCGATGGTGCGGTTCAACGGTGGATATCAGAGCACCGAACGATTGAGATGTCATATTCAGGCGTCGGCGAGACAAGGATGGCAAGGAAGAAAACCGAAGGCATATTCCTATATGCTGAGGTTTTCTGACGCCGCCAGCCGCCGTCGTAGCCAACCTGAATGTGACAGATCAAGAGTGAGTTGCTCTAGCCGGCCATAGAACTGCCCCGCCGCCGGGAGTAGAATTCCGCTCCGTGAGTGCAGCAGTGGACAGCTTTGTTCTTCGCGGCGGCCAGGTCGCCGATGGCGCGGGCGGCGCCCTTCGCCGGGCCGATGTGCTGGTGCGCGGCGGTGAGGTCTTTCTCCTGCCGGCCGGCGCGGCCTGTGAGGCCCGGCAGGAACTCTCCGCCTCCGGCGCGCTGGTTTGCCCGGGCTTCATCGACATTCACGGCCACAGCGATTTCGCCTCGCTGATCTACTCCGACGCCGCCAGCCGCATCGCCGCCGGCGTAACCACCGAATGCGTGGGCAATTGCGGCTACGGGGCCTTTCCCCTGGCCGGCGAAGTCCTGCAGCGCCGCCGCCAGGAGTACCAGGCCGCCGGGCTCGTTCTGGACTGGACCGACGCCGCCGGCTATTTCGCACGGGCCGCCGCCGCCGGCTGCGCCATCAACCGCCTGGTGCTCGCGGGCCACGGCAACATTCGCGGCGTGGTGCTGGGCTATGCGCGGCGCAAGGCCACGCCGCGACAACTGGCCAAAATGTGCGATTTGCTGGAGGAATGTCTGGCCGCCGGCGCGGCCGGCCTCTCCAGCGGCCTGGCGTACCCCCCCGGCATGTGGGCCGATGCGGATGAGTTGACCACGCTGGCCAGCGTAGTCGCCCGCCACGGCGGACTCTACACCAGCCACATTCGCAGCGAGTCGGATGAACTGCTCGAGGCGGCCGATGAATTCCTGGCGATTCTCGAGCGATCCGGCTGCCGCGGGCAGTTCAGCCATATCAAGACCGCCGGCGGGCGAAACTGGCACAAGTTGACGGAACTGTCCCGCCGGCTGTCGGCCGCCCGGGCGCGGGGCATCGCCGTCACCGCCGACCGCTACCCGTACACCGCCAGCGCCACGGATCTGGGGACCATCGTTCTGCCGCGCGCTGCCCTGGCCGGCAGCCAGGAGCAGGTGCTGGCCCGCCTGGCCGAGCCCGCCAGCCGCGGCCGCATCATCCGCCAGATCCGCCGCCAGATGGGGGATGACCTGGCCCGCTGGCACGAGGCGGTGGTCATCACCAGCGTGGGCCAGCCGGCCCTGCGGCCATGCATCGGCAAGAACCTGCGGCAAATCGCGGATTTCCTGCACGTGGCCGATGCGACCGAGGCGGCCATCCAGCTTATTCACGATGACCGGCTGCTCACGCAGGCGATCCATTTTTCCATGTCCGAATCCAACCTGCGCGAGATTTACACGTGGGATTTCGTGGCCGTCGGCTCCGACAGTTCCTGCCGCAGCCGGCTGGAGACGGGCGAGGAGGAACGGCCCCACCCGCGCGCCTACGGCACGCCGGCGCGATTCTGGGAGCTGGCGGTGCGCCGCTGGGGCATCCTCTCCCCCGGTGCGGCCGTGCGGCGGCTGACCTCGCTGCCGGCCGAGATTCTCGGCCTCAAGGACCGCGGCGTGCTGCGCGATGGCGCGGCCGCGGACATCACCGTGATCGAACCCGAGGTCCTCGCGGATCGGGCCACCTATGAGGACCCCTGCCGCCCGCCCGCCGGCGTGCGACTAACCATCGTCAACGGCCAGATCGTCTGGCGCGACGGCCAGGCCACGGGCCTGCGGCCGGGGCGAATGCTGAAATCGCAGAGGAACATGCCATGAGTGGTGTATCCCGCGCTCGCCCGCGCATCATTATGCCCACCGGTTTCATGGTGAATCGCACGCAGTTGCCCGCCGAGGCGTACCTGAAGAGCGCGTACGTGGAGTTCGTTCAGCGCGCCGGCGGTCTGCCCGTGCTCGCACCACCGGTCGAGCCGCTGGAGGAGGACTGGCCCGCCCAGTACCAGGGGGAGGCGCTGCTGCTGGTGGGCGGCGATGACCTCGATCCCGCCCGCTTCGGCCAGCCCCGCCACCCGCAGGCCCGCCCGCTGCATCCGCGGCGCGAGCAGGCGGAATTCGCCTGGTTTGACTGGGCCCAGCAGGCCGGCGTGCCCATCCTGGGCATCTGCCTGGGCTGCCAGGTCATTAACGTGGCCCGCGGCGGCTCGCTGCACCAGTTCCTGGGCGACCGGCCCGGCGTCGGCCGCCACCGCGATGCCGAGCCGGGACCCGACCACGACGCCGAGGTGACCGGCCCGTTGCTGGCGAGCATCCTTGGTAAATCCGTGACACAAGTGGCCACCAACCACAAGCAGGCGGTCGATGCCCTGGGCCGCGGCCTGATTGTCTCGGCCCGCGCCCCCGACGGCGTGATCGAGGCCATCGAGGATGACGCCGGCCGCTTTATTCTCGGCGTGCAGTGGCACCCCGAAGAGCAGCTCGACCACCCCGCCACCCTCGCCCTGGGCCGGGCGCTGATCGAAGCGGCGCGGCGGTAAAATGCGCTGGCAGCGCGCTGGTAGAATACGTCGGCGGCGGCTCGGCTTGACCCCTCTCCCTTTTACGGGAGAGGGTGGCCCGAAGGGCCGGGTGAGGGTTCCTCGGACAGGTTTGATGCCGCTAATAAACTATGGACTCCACTGACCAGTACTATCTCGGCCTCAGCATCGCCGGCACGGGCGAAGGCGTGCACGCGGTGATCGCCGCCGTGCGCGCTGAGGGCGACGAAATTCGCCTGCGGCAAGTGCGGCGGGAGTGGTTTGAGCTGGATGGGCCGCTGCGCCAGCGCGTGCAGGAACTGCTGCAAGCGCCGCCGGCCGCGTCGGCAACGATGGACCTCGCCACGCTCGACCGCGACCTGGGCAAAGCACTGGGCGAAGCCGGCAAGGCGGCAATCGCGCACGCCCGGCTCTCGCGCCAAAAACTCGCCGGCGCGGGCCTGTGGGGTTTGGCCATTGGGCCGGCCGCACCGCTGGGCGCTGCCGGCCGGGCGGCGGAGATTCGCCTGGGCTCGCCGGCCGAGGTGGCCGCAGCCGTTGGGCTGCCCATTGTGAGCGGCTTTGCCCAGAGCGACCAGGCGGCCGGCGGCGCGGGCGGGCCGCTGTCGCCATGGGTGGACTATCATCTGCTGCACGATGTGCACAAGGCTCGCGTCGTGCTGGACCTGGGCAAGGTGGCCACGCTCACGTTCCTGCCCGCCGCCGGCCAACTGGCCGACACGCTCGCCTTCGACACCGGCCCGGGCACCGCCGTGCTGGATGAACTGGCCCGCCGCCACCACGGCCAGCCCTATGACCGCGATGGCGCAATCGCCGGGTCCGGCCGGCCGGCAGCGCAGGTCGTGGCCGACCTGATTTCCACCCCCTATTTCTCGCAGCCGCCGCCTGCTACTACTAAGCGCTCTTTTCGCACGGATTGGCAGGGCCGCTATGTTGACCGCGTGGAGGCGGCCGGCAGCCGCGCCGGTATCGCCGGCGCCGATCTGCTGGCCACCGCCGTTGAGTTGACAATC
Source organism: Phycisphaerales bacterium (assembly GCA_003171335.1). Lineage (GTDB taxonomy): Bacteria > Planctomycetota > Phycisphaerae > SM23-33 > FEN-1343 > FEN-1343. Next base: position 1,595 of record PMYD01000071.1, on the reverse strand, counting down.
GAGACGATCGTGCGGGCGGCAGCCCAACTGACGCAGCGGCCGCACGAGGTGATCCTGTGCGGCGGCGGGGCGCGCAACATCACGCTGGGCATCCGCTTGCGCGACCGGCTCTCGCCCGCCTCGACGGTGGCGATGGAGCGGTTCGACGTCGACGCCGCCTCCAAAGATGCCTTCAACGCCGCCGCCCTCACCGCCGCCCGGCTGCTCAACCTGCCGGCCAACATCCCCCAGGTGACCGGGGCGCGCCAGGCGGTAAGACTCGGCTCCATCACGGAACCCTAGCGCATCAAGGTGACATGCCCTCACAGCCGAGCGTATTTAGGTGGCATGCCCTCACAGCCGGTGCGCAAGCACCGGATGGGTGGGCATGGGCTTACGCCGAGGCAAGATGCACCGCAGTGGCAAGACCCGCCGCAAGCGCAAGACATGCCCACCCGCCTCGGCCGCCCAGGGCGGCCTTCATCGTGAGGGCATGCCACCTTCTGCCGCAGCGGCCGCACATCGGCTTGCACCAAGCGCTTGCGACGGCTCGGCGGCGATGGTTTAATAGTCCAACCTAGAAGTCCAACTTAGATGATTGACCCTAAGGAGATACATGCATGAGCGGCGCCGAAGGCAAGCTGGTGAAGATCGGCATTTTCTACGATGGCAATTTTTTCGCGCATGTGAGCAATTATTATCAGTTCCACCACGAGCGGCGGACGCGCATCAGCATCGCCGGCCTGCACGAGTTTGTCCGCAACAAGATCGCCGAGAGCGAGGGCGAGGACAAGTGCTACTGCCAGATCGTGGACATGCACTACTTCCGCGGCCGGTTTCGCGCCGCCGACGCCTCCGATCGCGAGATGCTCCTGAAGGAACGCACGTTTGATGATGTGCTCATGCGCGAGGGCATCACCACGCACTACCTGCCCATCGGCCCGGAGGGCGAAAAGGGCGTTGATGTGTGGCTGGCGCTCGAGACGTTCGAGTTGGCCATGTACAAGCGGTACAACGTGGTGGTGCTGGTGGCCTGCGATGGCGATTTCCTGCCCTTAGTCCGCAAGCTGCACACGCTGGGCACGCGCGTGATGGTGCTGGGGTGGGATTTCCGCTTCGGCGATAACGGCGAGCGCGTCACCCGCACCGCCCAGTCGCTCTTGGATGAGGCGACGTATCCCCTGCTGATGCATCAGATTATCGATGACCGCACGCTGAAGAACGACGCCCTGGTCAACAACATCTTCCTGCCCCGCCGCGACATTCTCCCCCGGCCGGCCATGCCCGCCGCCGTCCTTACCGGCGGTACGCCCGCGCTGTTTGCCGGGGCCCCGGGCGAATCCCCCGCCGCACAGGCCGTTGGTACAATCCGCGTCCTCAAAGAGGGCTACGGCTGGATCAACCCGGACGGCGAGTTGACGAATATCTACTTCCACTCGACGGGCCTGAGAGACATCTCCTTCCTGGACCTCCAGATCGGCGACCGGGTTTCCTTCATCCGCACCCAGAACGAGCGCGGGCCCTGCGCGCTGGAAATCAGGAGACTGCCGGCGGAGGTGCAGGGCGTGAATCCGGCATAAACCTTCGACAGGTGGTAATCCCATGAAAGGCTGCCT
>PMYD01000099.1 GCA_003171335.1 Phycisphaerales bacterium | reverse complement strand
CGTGGGCGAGAAGCTCGACCGGCTCGAGGAGTTCCACGCCGACCGCATGGCCGGGCGCATCTTAGGCATGGGCGATGTGGTCACGCTGGTCGAGAAGGCGCAGAAGGAATTCGACGTCGAGCAGCAGGTCAAGCTCCAGCAGAAGATGGCCAAGGGCTCCTTCACGCTGGAGGACTTCCTGGGCCAGATGCAGCAGATGAAGAAGCTGGGCTCCATGAAGGATGTCCTCAAGATGCTGCCGGGCATGGGTAGCCAGCTCTCGCAGATGGATATCCCCGATGATGCCATGGTGCCCATGGAGGCGATCATCCATTCCATGACGGCGGATGAGCGCTCCGACCCCAAGAGCATCGACGGCTCGCGCCGGCGGCGCATCGCCCGCGGCAGCGGCACCGCGCCCGAGGATGTCTCCGGGCTGGTCAAGACCTTCAGCCAGATGCAGCACATGATGAAGCAGATGGCCGGCATGGGCATGATGGACCGCATGCGCTTCGCCAAGCAGATGGGCCAGATGGACCTGATGGGCGGGCGAATGCCCAACCTGAAAATGAAGCAGCGTTCCAAGCGGCTGACGGCGAAGGAACGGGCCGAGCGCAAGAAGAAACGCCGGCGAAGGTAAAAAAATCAGAGCGCCGGATTGAGGGTCGTCCGGCGCTCCGTTTTGGAGCGACACAAACCCACAGGGGAGTGGGCATGCGTCGTTGTCTTGCGCGGGCTCCCGCGCCCGCGCCGGTCCAAGTCATAAAAAATTCCCAAGGCAGATGAGAGAGCGAAAGGTTTACAGACCCTCGAGGGATCCGCAAACGTTCCGCTTAGAGAGGAGGGCCTTGGGATCTTTGCTTTCGCCCAGATTTCTCTCTCTCATTAGCATCTTTCGCGGTCAGGACGGCCGCAGTCAAGCCAAGCGGCAGGCGGCCCGAAAGCCTCTTTTGCCCGTTTAGGCGCAAGATATTCGCTTTGTTAGGGTTGCAAACTGACGCCGGCGAGATGAATGACAAAATCATCTTAGGTAACGCCGTTTTCTGGGCAAAAATCTGTCTGCCTACGCCACATCGTCCCATCGGGCAGCGTGTCCACCGTAACGTGGTGGCTCCCGTTACTGATCTGGAGGTGCTCGTAGATGTTCTGGAACGTGATCCCGGCCTGGCAACTCCGTCAAGGCCAGCCTGGGTCTCACTGAGAAGACCGACCTGGTCCCTGCGTGTCGTTCTGCCCGCCGGACTTCTACTCCCACTCGATCGTGGCCGGCGGCTTGGAGGAAATGTCGTACACCACGCGGTTGATGCCGCGCACCTCGTTGATGATGCGGCTGGACATCACCGCCAGCAGCTCATACGGCAGGCGCGACCAGTCGGCGGTCATGAAATCGGAGGTCTCCACCGCCCGGATGGCGCACACGTTCTCGTACGTTCGCCCATCGCCCATCACGCCCACGCTGCGGACCGGCAGCAGCACGGCGAAGACCTGGCTGGTCTTGCGGTACAGGCCCGCGGCGGTCAGTTCCTCCAGCACGATCTCGTCGGCATCGCGCAGGATGTCCAGCCGCTGGCGGGTGATCGCGCCCAGGCAACGCACCGCCAGCCCCGGGCCGGGGAAGGGGTGGCGCCAGACCATCTTTTCCGGCAGCCCTAAGAGCGTGCCCACCTGGCGGACCTCATCCTTCAGCAGCATCCGCAAGGGCTCGATCAGCTCGAAGCCCAGCTCGGCCGGCAGGCCGCCCACGTTGTGGTGCAGCTTGATATTGGCCGCCTCGCCCGCCAACGCCTTGCCCGACTCGATCACGTCGGGGTACAGCGTTCCCTGCGCCAGGAACCGCGCGTTGGGAATCGTCTTGGCCGCGCCCTTGAAGGCCGCGATGAACTCGTGCCCGATGATCCGCCGCTTCTCCTGCGGGTCATCCACGCCGGCCAGCCGCGACAGAAACTGGTCGGCCGCATCCACCACGCGCAGGTCCACGTGGAAATGCTCAAGGAACGTGCTCTCCACGAGCTGCCGCTCGTTCTTGCGCAGCAGGCCGTTGTCGACAAAGATGCACGCCAGCCGATCGCCGATGGCCTTACCGAGCAGCGCCGCCACCACGGCCGAATCGACGCCGCCCGACAGGCCGCAGATCACGCGATCGCTTGTACCAACCCGGCCGGCCACCTGCTCGACCGTCTGCTCGATGAAGCTGCCCATCTGCCATTGGCCCGAACAGTGGCAGATGTCATACAGGAAGTTCGCGAACACCTGGTTGCCGTGCGGCGTGTGAGTCACTTCCGGGTGGAACTGCACGCCATACAGCGGATAGCGCTTGTGGCGAACGGCGGCGAACGGGCAGGTCGGCGTGGTGGCCAGGGCGACCAGGTCATCGTGCAAATCGCGCACCTGGTCGCCGTGGCTCATCCAGACGGGCATCGAGCTGGGCAAGTGGGCCAGCAGGCCGTCGGCCTGGAGAATGTCCACCTTGGCGCGGCCGTACTCGCGGTTTTCGGCCTGGTCGATGCGGCAGCCCAAAAGCTGGCAGGCGATCTGCATGCCGTAGCAGATGCCCAGGATGGGCACGCCCAGCTCCAGCACGGCGGGGTCGCAGCGCGGGGCGTTGGGCTCGTACACGCTGGCCGGGCCGCCGGTGAAGATCAGGCCCTTGGGGTGGAGCCGGCGAATCTCCTCGGCCGGCAGGTTCGGCCGCGCCAAAATGCTGTACACCCCGTTCTCGCGCACCCGCCGGGCAATGAGCTGGGCGTACTGGCTGCCGAAATCCAGGATGAGGATCAATTCACCTTGTGTATCGACCACGCGGCTCTCCCACCAAGTGGAAAGAGCGAACTATACGCCCAAACCCGCGGCGCTTCAAGGTGGCATGGGCGTCTCGCCCATGAGTCCCACGGGCGTCTGGCCCGTGGTGAAATGGAACAGAACTGCCGGACACGGCCAAGATGGCCGTGCGACTCACGGGCGAGACGCCCGTGCCACGGGTTAGGGTCCTTATTCGAACTTTCTTCAGCATTTACGGAATCGCCAATGAATCAAGGGGTAATCCTGCCGATACAAGAGTGGAGCGAAGTTCACTGAAACTCTCTCGGGACCCCTGCTAGCCATGCAAACGTGTGCAACCATAACGGACGGCGACCTGGCCAGCCCTCTCTTAGCCGGCTACGACCTGGCGGAGCGCAAGGCCATCCTGGTGCATAAGTATTTCCTCGGCATTGAGATGCACTCCGACCCCGGGCTCGACTGTGCGATTCGAAGCTGGGAGGCGCACTACGCTTTTCTGTGGCACCGCCGCACGCACTTGTGCGACTGCATGGCCCAGATCGCCGAAATCGAGGCCCACCGCGCCCGCCTGATCGACTCCGTCGGTCACGACGTCTCCTGGGAGGCCGCCGCACACGATTGGATCACCCATTATGCCGCCGACTGGCGCCGCCAGCGCCTCAGCGAGGCCCGCCAGGCCACGGCCGCCGAAGCCGTCGAAGCCCGCCAGGCCACGGCCGCCACAGCGTAGCTCACTTCGATTCTGTCTTCCTACTCTGGTCTTGGCCGCCGGATTGGGCGGCCGGTTCGCTCGCCGGCGCACTGGCTGGGGTGCCCAGGAGCGCCAGGTGTCGAGCGGGCAGGGGATCGCTGGGCCGAAGTTCCATCGCCCGCCGGAAATGCTCGGCGGCGGCCGGCTTGTGGCCCAGGGCCGAAAGCACCAATCCCAGGTGGAATTGGGCCTCCGGCCAATCGGGCCGCAGGCGGATGGCGGATTCCAGCGGCGCCTGGGCCTCGGCCATGCGGTCAAGCTGGATGAGCGCCCAGCCCTGCCAGTAGTGCGGCTCGGGCTTGTCGGGCGCCAATTCGGCCGCCGTCGCAAAGGCCGACGCGGCGGCCGCGTAATCGTTGAGCTGGCAATTCACCCGCCCGATTCGATCGTACAACTCCGCCCACTTGGGCCGTAGCGGCAGGATCTGCTGGTAGTGCCACAGGGCCTGCGAATAACGGTGCGCGCCGATCTCGCTTACCGCCAGGTCGACGTGTGCCGCGATGCACGCCGGATTGACCGTGAGATTGTGACGCCACAGCGAATCAATGTCCTGGTACGTTCGCGCCTGTGCGTTGGTCAGCACCGCCAGGACCACCACCACGGCGGCGGCGACGGCCATGCCGGCCGCTCGCACGACCCAGCCGCGGCGGGCAAGCTGGCTCCAGCCAATCCCGACGACCAGGGCGATGACCGCCGGCAGCGCCAGGTACTGCCAGTGGTCGGCCACGAACGAGTGCATCATGAAGCCCATGTTCACCAGCCCCAGCGTCGGCAAGAGGGCGATGAAATAGCAACCCAGCCCCAGCATCAGCGGCCGCACCCGCCGGTGCCAGCATAGCGCCGCCAGTGCGAGGATCAACGCCAGCACCGCCGCCAAGGCCACGATGCCGCCGGCCGTGATGAGGTGCACGTTCCAGCGCGGATACACCATCACCAAGTCGGTGGGCCAGAAGGCCTTGCCCAGGTAGAACCAGATGGCGCGACCCGCCAGGACCAGACGCTCGGCCAGGTTGGCCGGGCCGTCAACGTTCGGGTCCATGAAATTCTCAAGCTGGGTCTTCATCGACAGCCGCGCGCCAATGACCGCCAGCAGCCAGAACGGCACGGTCATCGCCGCCTGCCGCCACGACAGCAGGTGCCGTCGCCACCAAAGGCAGCCCAGTAGCACCGCCGGCGCGACCACGACCGAGGCCTTGGCCAGGAGCGCCAGGGCGAAAAACGCCAGCGCCGCCGCATACCAGCCGTGGCGGCCGCACTCGTCGAAGCGCAGATACGCCCACAGGCAGCCCATCATCAGCAGCAGGGAGAGCGTGTTTTTCTGCTCGGCGATCCACGCCGCCGAGGCCACCGTCACCGGGTGTACCGCGAAAACCAGCGCCGCCAGGAACGCCCCCGGCACGGCCAGTCGCCGCAGCACCCGCCACAGTGCGGCGGCCGCGGCGATATGCAGGGCCAGATTCACCCAGTGATAATTGGCGGCGGTCGTGTGACCCCAGAATCGGTCCTGCAGCCAGAACAGCGTGCTGGTGAGCGGGACGTAATCGGCCATCTTGCCGCTGGTCCAGTAACCCCACGGCGCCTGATGGGCCTGGAGGACCGGGTTCCACTCGAGCCAGTACTTGTCATCCCAGATGAAGCCCGCGCTGCCCACCGGCCAGTACGCCGCCAGCGCCGTGCCGATCAGCACCGCCAGGCAAAGCCAGTTGGATAGCGCGGGCGCGGTGGGGGGGCCGGTGCGCAGCACTCTTGCGGGCGATTTCGCTTTGGCAGTCTGTGTATCGGGCGACGCCACCGATAAAAGTCCTTCGCTCCAATCGTGTCTGAGCAATCTTGCGCAAAGATATGTATACCGTATTGCGCCAGGCGGAAAAAAGAGATTGCAGCGTATCGCCATAAGCTGGCGCAAGGCGGGAGCACCGCGAGGGGGCATCCCGCGATTGGGCGGGCATGAAGCGGCGTCCGATGGACATCCCGCGATTGGGCGGGCATGAAACGCCGTCCGATGGGCGTTGATCCAGTTTTCTTGAACCCCGGCAGGGGTTCTCATATCTCCAGCCCCGGGTTGGCCCGGCCGCCTTGGCGGCGGGCCTACCCGGGGAAACCGGCCCCGATGTTTCAACCCCGGCAGGGGTTGAATAGCACGCGAAAAAAGAATCCCGCCGACCATCGCTCTATGCATGCCCCCATTTGTTGTTTATGCTGATTCTTCGCCAAAAAACGAAAAAGGATCACGAAATGACGCATTCTTATTACCCCTCTTTTGAACACATTGTCTTCGGCACGAAACACAGGCTTGCGTGTCTGATTCCCGAAATCCGCCCCTCTCTCCTGGCCTATCTGGCGCAGAGCACCACGAATCAAGGTTGTCCCTGCATCAAGGCCGGCGGATTCATCGACCATGTCCATCTCCTGGTTGCCAAGAGCAAGATGTTGTTGACATGCGATCTGGTCAAGGAGTTGAAGCGAACCTCTTGCCTCTGGCTCAAGCGGCAGGCCTCCGACCTGAAATCCTTCGCCTGGCAGGAGGGCTACGGCGCGTTTTCGGTCAGCCATTCGAATATCGCGAAAGTCCGGACCTATATTGAGAATCAAGCCGAGCATCACCGAAAGATGACCTGGGAGGAAGAGTATCGAGCCCTTCTTGAGCGGCATGGAGTCGATTTCGACGAGCGATTGTTCCTCGACTAGCGGGTATTCAACCCCTGCCGGGGTTGAATTGGGGACGGACTGTTCACCCCGGGTAGACCTCGCCGCCGATGGCGGCTCGGCCAACCCGGGGCTGGAGCTATTACGACCCCTGCCGGGGTCGAAGAGCTCTTTCTATAGGGTATCGAAGCCGCACACCATCGACTTCATCGCGCGATTGACTCTCGGCATGCAGCCCAGCCGCACAGCCTGCGCGACCATTACTCTTCCGCCTTGATCCCCAGCGAATAATTCGGCGGCTCGTGGGTGATGGCGATGTCGTGCGGGTGGTTTTCCACCAGCGTGGCGCTGGAGATGCGCAGGAAGCGGGCCGCCGCGCGGAGCTGCTCGATGGTGGCCGTGCCGCAGTGGTCCATGCCGCTGCGGATGCCGCCTAAAAGCTGGAACACGAAATCCGCTAAGGAGCCGCGGTAGGGCACGCGGCCTTCGACGCCCTCGGGCACGAGGTTCTTGCGGCCGGCGATGCCGACCTGGCTGTAGCGGTCGGCCGAGCCGGCCAGCATGGCGTCCATCGAGCCCATGCCGCGATACGTCTTGAAGCGCCGGCCCTTGTAGATGATCAACTCGCCGGGCGATTCATCCAGGCCGGCAAACAGGTTGCCCAGCATGACGCAGCAGGCGCCGGCGGCCAGGGCCTTGGTGATGTCGCCGCTGTGGCGGATGCCGCCATCGGCGATCACCGGCACGCCGTGCTGGTCGCCCACCTTGGCGCACTCGCGGATGGCGGTAATCTGCGGCACGCCCACGCCGCTGACCACGCGGGTGGTGCAGATGGAGCCCGGGCCGATGCCCACGCGCAGGCCGTCGGCCCCGGCGGCGATCAGGTCGGCCGCCGCCTGGCCCGTGGCGATGTTCCCGGCGATCACGTCGATCTCGTGCGCGGATTTGATCTGCCGAATCGACTCCAGCACGATCTCCTTATGGCCGTGCGACGTGTCGATGACGATCACATCCACGCCGGCGGCGATCAGCGCATCGACCCGCTCGAAATCCATCACGCCCACGGCCGCCCCGACGCGCAGCCGGCCGCGCGGGTCTTTGCAGGAACGCGGGCTCTGGCGCAGCTTGTCGATATCGCGCATCGTTATCATGCCGGCCAGCTTGCCCTCGCCATCCACCAGCAGCAGCTTTTCCACCTTGGCCTGGTTGAGGATCTGCTGGGCCTTATCGAGCGAGGTATTGGGCGGGGCGGTGACGAGTTTCTCGCGGGTCATCACCTCGCCGATGGGCCGGTCCTGGGAGAGGAACTTCATGTCGCGCCGCGTGAGGATGCCCACGACCTTGCCTGCGCCATCGACGATGGGAAAGCCGCTGACGCTGCGCTCGGCCATGAGCGCGCGCGCGGTGGCGGTCGATTCGGCCGGCGTCAGCGTGATGGGATCGACGATAATGCCGTTCTCGCTGCGCTTGACCTTCTCCACCTCGCGGGCCTGGGCCTCCGTGGGCAGATTGCGGTGCATGATGCCGATGCCGCCTTCCTGCGCCAGCGCGATGGCCAGCGAGGCCTCCGTCACCGTGTCCATGGGCGCGGAGACCAGCGGGATATTCAGGCTGATCGTCCGCGTCAGGCGGGTGGAGAGGTCCACGTGGGCGGGGTTGACCTGGCTGCGGGCGGGCACGAGCAGAACATCGTCGAAGGTGATCCCTTCCCCGATAATCTTGTCCTTCATGGGGCGATACCTTTCAGAGGGTATCTTCAGCAATGTAAGGGTCGGAGGGAGGGGTTTCAACCCCCGGGATGGATTTTTGATTTGCGATTTCTGATTTGCGATTAAACGGCCCCAAAGAGCCACGCGTCATGGGAAAAGAGTTGGGGGTGCCGTGGCTGCGTTCTTTTGCAGCCACGAGTTATCAGAACGAGCTTGCCAAGCTGGATGAAGCAGGCGCATCTCTTCACAGGCACGCCGGTGCGCAAACACGTGGCTGCAGAAAAACGCAGCCACGGCACCCAGCAAAATCAAAAATCGCAAATCCCTCACCGGGCCGGCATGCTGGCCAGCAGGCACCAGGGCGCCAAGCCGTAGTGCTCGACGCGCTCATCGATCAGGTCCAGCAGCGCCTGGCGGTCGATGTGGCTCTTGTTCTCCAGCAGTTCACTTTCAATATCGGCGCTGATCACGGCGGCGGCCGGCCGGCCGACGGCCCAGCGCTGCTCGATCTGGCGTGTCACCCAGTCGCGGTCCCAGCGGAAGGTCCACATTTCCGAGGCCGCCAGCTCGCCGGGTCGCGGCGCCTGGGTCACCTTCAGCCGCCGGCGCGCGCCCAGCCGGCGGCGGTGATATCCCTCCAACTGGCTGGCGGCGTCTTCATAGCCGGTCTGGCGTAAGGCGCGCATGGCGATTTCCAGCAGCGCGCGGCTGGAAATGCGCCAGCGATCCTCGCGGCGCAGATAAATGCCCACCGCCTGCGCCAGGCATTGGGCCGATTGAAACAGACAGCCTTCCCCGCCCAGCGCCTGCCAGAAGCAGCGGCGAAGCTTCTCAAGTTTGAAGGGTTCGGTGCCCCCGCCCCGTTTTACCACCAGGACCATCCGTGATCCGTTTTTCATGTTTTGGCCTCCCGCCGCGAGTTGGCATCCATGCCGACCGCCGCATTTCTATTCTACGCCTCAGCCGGACCGGCACGCCGCCGCGCGCTGTGCCGCGAGGGCGCTCCGGGGCGTCGAAAACCGCCGAAAACCGGGCTTATTCAGGCTTATTTTCTTGATCGGCAAAAAGCAGCTTCTGGGATGGGTGATCCTCGGGCGACCGGATAACTTCCTTGGCTTCCTCGATGTAATCGCCCACATCCTCGAAAGATCGGTACACGCTGGCGAAGCGAACATACGCCACCTGGTCCACCGACCGCAGCAGCCGGCTGACCGTGTCGCCGATGAAGCTCGAGGGCACTTCGCGGCTGTACTGCTTGAAAATTTCCTCCTCGGTGGCCTCGACGATGGCCAGCATCATCTGCTCGCTGACAGGGCGTTTATAGCAGGCGGCCTGGAGCCCGGCGAGGATCTTGTTCCGCTCGTAGGGCATCCGCGAACCATCCTTCTTGATGACGGTCAGGCGGATGGTATCCTCGATGCGCTCGTACGTGGTGAACCGCCGCTTGCATTCCAGGCACTGGCGACGCCGGCGAACGACGCGGCCACCATCGCTTGAGCGCGAGTCAACGACCCGGTCGTTGTCCTTGCCGCAAAACGCGCATTGCATGGTTCATCTCCGCCCGGCGCAACCCGTTGGCTACCGCTAAAGTGTAGCAACAAGATGTGGTGTGTCAAGCGGGCTCAAAGGGGTGGCGACTTGGGCTTTCTTGGAGCCGATCGGACCCGCCGGCGACTGGGGAATTTCCCCGGTCGGTTGCCCCTCGGACCCGACTGAAAAGCTCCGGCGACATTGAAGATTCCCAATGTTTTGATCCGCCAGCCGCTGATTCCCGCGCGTGGACGTCGGACGTTTGCCGATGTAATTGCGGTAACTGCTTTGCGCCATCTGCGCTTGGGAGTAAACGACGATGCCGGATGTGGTTGCCAACCGCAAGACGCTGGTCCTGGTCGATCCGCCATACTACCGGCTGTACAAGCCGACCTATTCGCTGTCGCGCTACCCGCTATCGCTGGGATACCTGGCCGCACAGGTGCGGCGGCGGATGGATTGGAACGTCGTCGTCTATAACGCCGACTTTGTGCCCCGGAGCGAACCCTACCAGATCCGCTATCTGAGCGGTCCGGGCTTTGCGAGCTACCTGGCGAATCTCGCCGATGTATCGGCCCCCATCTGGCCGCAGGCGGCGGCGGTGATCAGCTCCTACCGGCCCGATGTGGTGGGTATCTCCTGCAAGAGCCAGACCTTCGCCTCCGGCCTGATGATCGCGCGGCACGTTCGTGCGGCCAATCCGGCGGCGACCATCATCGTTGGCGGGCCGCACGCGGCGATGGTGGGCAAGGAGATCCTGAAGCACGAGGAGATCGACATCCTCATCCGCGGCGAGGGCGAGGCGACGCTCATCGACCTGCTGGCGGCGATCCAGGCCGGCGGCGACCTGGCCGCCGTGGCCGGCATCATCTTCCGCCGGGACGGCCGGATCATCGAGACGGCCGCCCGGCCGTTGCTGGAGGATCTCGATATTCTGCCCTACCCGCACGAGTCGGCCGCCGCCTCGCTGCACGACTACGCCCTTTACCCCCGCGAGGCCTTCAGCCACGTCTTCGCCACCCGCGGCTGCCCGTACAACTGCTTCTTCTGCGGCTCGCGCAACATCTGGAGCCGCCGCGTGCGCCATCGCTCGCCCGCCAACGTGGTGGGGGAGCTGGAAGGGCGAATGGCGGCCGGCATCCGCCGCGTGCACTTCGACGATGACACGTTCGGCGTGCGGCCGGATTACATCGCCGAGCTGTGCGGCCTCATCGCCCAGCGCTGCGGCGACCTGGAGTGGAGCTGTGAGCTGCACGTGAACCTGGTCAACGAGGAAACCATCGGCCGCATGGCGCGGGCCGGCTGCCGGTCCATCCAGTTGGGAGTCGAGTCGGGCAATAACGAGATTCTCGCCCAGATTCGCAAGGGCTTTACCATCGATCGCGCCATCGCCGCCGCCGACACGATCCGCCGGCACGGCATCGGCGTGCAGGCGTTCTTCATGGTAGGTTTTCCCCAGGAAACCGAGGCCACGCTCACCGACACGGTGGCGGCGATGCGGCAGATCCGCGGCCTCTTGAGCTACAGCATCTTCACGCCCTACCCGGGCACGGAGGCCTTCGAATACTGCCGCTCGCGCGGGCTGATCGGCGAGGATTTCGACCCCGCGCGATTCAACCATCAAAGCCCCGAAAACTGCTTTTGCGAACACATCGAGCCCGTGCGATTCCGCGCGCTGGTGGCGCGGATCGAGGCGATGGTGGACCGGAATAATGCGCCGGGAGTGCTTTCGAGATTGTTCACGATCCGCCAGGCTGTGAGGAATGCCTGGCGCAACGTGGCGAAAAAATTCCAAATTGCAAATTCCAAATCCCAAACAAATCCCAAGGACCAATGCGCTTCGCTGACGCTGCGCTGAAATCCCAAATTCCAAATCCCAAATTCCAAACCTCGGTCGCGGACCTGGCGCGGATCCAGTGGGTCGCTTGATCCCCTTTGGAATTTGGAGCTTGGAATTTCGCTTCGCGGCGCTGTCGCGTGTTTGGGATTTGGGATTTGGAATTTGCCGCTACAGCGGCTGATCTGCCATTAGCAGCATGACCTCATCCCTCGTCGGCATGGCCTGCTGGGCGCCGATCTTGGTGCAGGCCAGCGCCCCGGCGGCGTTGCCGAACTTGACCGCATCGCACAGCTTCTCGCCGCGCGCGATGGCCACGGCCATGGCGGCGGTGAAGGCATCGCCCGCGCCGGTCGTGTCGACCACCGGCACGCGGTAGGGCCCGACCCGATGGAACTGCCCATCGGCCGCCGCCGCCACCAGCGCGCCGCGCCGGCCCAGTTTCAGTACCACCGCTTTGGCCCCGCGGTTTAACAGGTCGGCCGCCACCTGCTTATCCACGCGCTCGGCCGTCGGCTTGGCATCCAGGAGGATCTCCGCCTCCGACACGTTGGGCGAGATGACATCCACGCGGAACAGCTCGACCGGCATGGCCCGCGGCGCGGGCGCAGGGTCCAGCACGATCTTGCACTCGTGCCGGCGGGCCTGCTCGATAGCCGCCCGCACCGTCGGCAGCGGCAGCTCCAGTTGCAGCACCACCACGGCGGCCGCCGCGAAGGCGTCTTCCTCGCTGAACACATCATCCGGCGTGACGCGGAAATTCGCCCCGCTGGCCACGACGATGGAGTTCTCGCCCCTGGAGTCGATGACGATCATCGCCACGCCGCTGGCGGCCCCCTCGGTCACGCGGATGCACGAGCAGTCGATATTCTCCTTTTCCAGGTTGCCCCGCAGCATCTGGCCGAAGGCATCCTCGCCCACGCGCGCGATCATCTTCACCTTGGCCCCCAGCCTGGCCGCCGCCACCGCCTGGTTGGCGCCCTTGCCGCCCGGCGAGGTGAAGAACTCCTGCCCCAGCACCGTCTCGCCCGGCGAGGGCATGTGCGGGCTGCGGACCACCAGGTCCATGTTGATCGAGCCGATGACGAGGACGGTTGTCTTATCAGCCATTCCCAAAGCTCCCGAGAAACTTTGTGAACCTTTTGCAGTTTAGCATCCGATGAGGGCTGGGTATAGACGTGCCTGGTGACCTTTTGTCCCGGGCTAAAGATGATCGAATCTCATCTCTGTTTCGCGTGGGCCAGCAGTAAGTCTTTCAGTAGCTTCAGAGTCGCTCCAACAGGCAAATCGGCCTCAGCCAATCTCTGCTCATGCACGAAAGCTTCCCGCGAATTCTTGACCTTCTTGAATGACTCAATGATTTCGCGATGAGCGTCGCGGTTTGGTGATCGTGCGGGTTCCCATAGCGCCTCGGTGATAACCTGGAACTTATCCATTAAACTGACGCCCCAGCGAACTGCCGGCTGTTGTTGCTCCTTACCCTTTCCCCGCTGAGTTTTCTGATTCTTGTAGGCCTTTCCGATAAAAACTTCTAAAGCGGTCCAGCCAAAGAGGAATGCTCTCAAATCATCTTGTTGCGATGCTGTGGCTTGTGCATAAAGACGTAAGGCATTGCGTAGAGAACTGTCTGCCCGTAATGCTGCAAAAGAACGCAGAATATCCGCTATTGCCTCCTTGGTTATTACCTGACAAAAGCTTAACGTTCCTCTTGCTTCACACGTGAGACTGTAAACAACTCTTCCGCTTTCATCTTTGAGATAAGTGCCTTGATCCAGGAAGGCAAACCGCGGAACGTCCGAGCAAGAAAGAATTGAGGCAACCATAAATGCATCAATAGACTGTCGGTGACTATCGATCACTTTCTTCGCGTCGTAGGCATCAAAGGTAATGCTAAAATCATTACACTGCTCAAGCGGCTTATGAATCGAAACCTCCACGTCGCCGGATGCTTCGAACACCAAGACTGGACTTTGCCCTATTCGCTTCTTTCGTCCGGAACGAATAATCTCAATCTGCTTGCCTATTGCATCTTGAAGGTCTTCTACCCGAGCGCCTTTAAAGCACGCTTCGAGGATTAAATTGCAGACTGCTGTTTTCCTGTCGATGTCCATAAGGAGAGGGTCGGGATCGCGCGTCAGCGTAAAAGAAGATTGATTGTCTAGTTGAAACCGAACGGCCCGTTCTTCTTTAGCAAGTTGAAATCCCGCTTCAACCAACCAAGCGCTGATATACACGTAACGCATTACATCCTCCTTCTTATGCCTTTGCGGAGAAATCAAATATCCCAATCACTCATCTTCGCCACCGCACGCGTATCGGCACTATGCGTGGCCTCCAGGCCCGCCTCGCGCAAGAAAGCCGCGGTCCTGAAAGGGAGCCCTTCATCCAGGAGCAACTTCATGACGCGGTCCGTAGCTCGGTGATCTCATCATCAAGATTTGCGGCCGCATACGCCAGCGCCTGGCGTACATCATCATCCTGAAGCTGGGGATAATCCTTGCGGAGTTCCTCATGATTTGGGTATTCCGCCAGCGCCAGCAGTACGCGCTTGATCGTCAGGCGCGTGCCCTTGATGCACGGTTGGCCGTTCATTACAGCCGGGTCGATACTGATGCGGTCGAATTCTCTCATGGGCCATCTCCGTATCCAGCTGCCTGAGCATGATTTTACCGCGTAACTGATGCGCGTGCTGAATCAAAAAGTAAGGATTGCGAAGGCCCGGTCCCGCCACCCAGCTAAATGCGGTATTCACTTAGCTTGGCAACGTCATGGGTATCCGCGCTGTGCGTGGCCGCCAGGCCCATGCGCACGGCCAGGAGGGCATCGCGCGGGCGAGTGCGGGGCTGGGCGGAGCCTTGCACGAAGCGGATGAAGCTTTCCAGCACCCAGTGGTCCGCGCCGCCGTGCTCGACGGCTTTCTCCACATCCAGCGGTATTTGCACCGGCTGGCGATTGCCGCGCCGCGTGAGCGTGATGGTGTTGCCGGCCAGATTGCCGTCGATGGTCCCCGCGGTGCCGGAGATCCGCAGCCGGCGGTCTTCCAGCGAGGTCACCACGTTGACGGTGTACGTGGCGACGGCGCCATTATCGAAGCGGACGGTGACGATGCCGTGGTCGAACGTATCGCTCTGGGCGTTGTACAGGCACAGGTCGTAGGGGCCGCCGCCGGCCTCTTCGGTAATGCGGCCAAGCGACTTGGGCTCTTTTGGCGCGCGGTCGATGCACGTCTCGGCGATCTTGCAGTGGCGGCACTGCCGGGCGGCATCCGCGCGGGGCACGAACTGGGTCTTGGCATCGGCGGCGTACAGCTCCAGCGGGTTTCCGCCGGCAAACCACGCCAGGAGGTCCAGGTCGTGGCAGGCTTTGGTGATCCACAGGCCGCCGCCCTCGCTGCGCAGGCGGTTCCAGCGGCGAAAGTACGTCTTGCCGCCCTCGTAGAACTCATCGGCCTGGATCGTCAGGATGTGGCCGACATCGCCGGCCTCGACGTGCTTCTTGACGGTCTCATACAGCGGGGCGTAGCGCAGGTTGTGGTCGACGAACACCTTTCCCCCCGCGCGATCGTCGGCCTCGATGATGGCGCGGCACTTATCCAGCGTGGTCTCCAGCGGCTTTTCGCAGAAGACGAACTTGCCCGCCGCCAGCGCCTCCAGCACCACCTCGGCGTGATAGGCATCGGGCGTGCACACCAGCACCGCCTCGCACGGACTGCCGGCCAGCATCGCCTGCACATTGTCAAACACCCGTGCACCCGCCAGGCCGTAATGCTCGCAAACCCACTGGGCCTTGGCGGGAATCTTGTCGCACAGGGCGACGACCTGGGTATCGCCGCGCCGGGCCGCCGCCACGGCGGCCCATTCGCCGCGGCCGCCGATGCCGACGACGGCGACACGTATCTTTGCCACGGAAAGCTCCTGATTCAGGGAAGAATCTGGGATTTGGAATTTGGCTTCTTAGTCTTCCTCGACTTGCTTCTTGCCCATGAGGAACACCACTTTTTCAAGCTGCTCCTTCTTGAGCACCTGCTTGAGCTTGTGCCGGGCCTCGGCCATGAACGTCCGCCGGGTCACATGCGTCAAGACCACCTTCTCGTTCCGCATGCCTTCGAGCACCTCGGGCAGGTCGGTGACGTGCAGGTGCTTGCCCAGTCGGGCGCGGCGGAGGTGGTCATCCTCGAAGAAGGTGCATTCGATGAGCAGCACCTTGGAGTCGCGCACGTGCGGCAGCTCGCTGTAATTGCTGCGGGCGGTGTCGCCCATGTAGCTCACCAGGGGCACTTCCAGCCGGCGGGTGATCTCGACGCCCTTCTTCTTCAAGGCCACGATCTCCGGCCCGGAAAGCCCCAGGTACTGCTCGTGAAGCTTCTGGCGCACGTCGATCACGCTGTAGCCCAGCGTGGGTCCGACGTGCCGCGTGTCGAAGGCCCGGGCCACCAGGTTGCGGCGAATCTCGTAATCCTGGCCGTGCACCATGCCCACGAAATTGTGCGGGCTGGGGTGGCCCTCCACGCGGGCCCAGGCGCTCATCAGGTCCTTCAGCGGCCGCACGAGGGCCGCGGGCACGAGGGCCGTGCCGCCCTTGATGCCCTGGAAATCGCGCTGGCTGAAGTAATACGCGATGCCCGCCGAATGGTCCATGTGCCCGTGCGTCAGCAGCACGTGATTGATGGCCAGGCAATCGCGCGGCGCGCGGCCGATGTCGAACACGACGTCCAGCTCGCCGATGCAGATCACGCTCTCCTCGCCCGCCACGCTGTAGCCGGCGATGGTGAAGTCGTCGCAGCGGATCTCGCTGAGGCGGTAGGTCTTGGTCGTCGACTTGTGCGGCTGGTCGGGCATCGGTACTCCTGGCCTGCGCTCCCACCCTAAACGGTAGCTTCAAAGCGGCCGGAATGGTAGGCTGTGCAACTGGCCTGGTCAAGCGGCGTGGTGATGTTAAGAGGAGATCGAGCCATGCGGCATGGATCCAATGGTGTCGCGGCGGCCGCGGCCATCGCGACAGTGCTGATCCTGGCGGCGGGGATTGCGGCGGGGCAGGAACTGGGGGCGCCCGCCAGCGCTCCGGCCGCTGTCACCAGCAGCGATTACCCCGATTCCACCGTCTTTGTCATGATGCGTACGCTGGCCGACCCGGTGGCCGGCGTGGGCCAGGCGGAGCTGCGCGACCGCCTGCGGCAGTGGCAGGGCATGGCCCACGACCACGCCATCCGCGTGGATAACCGCTGGCTGAGCACCGAGGAGATCACCACCCACTGCCAGGCCTTCATCAAGCAGCAGGCCGAGCTGGCCCAGATCCTCAGCCAGGCCGCCCAACTCGACCGCCAGCAGAACCCGGTGCGGGTCTACGGCCCCGGCGTGCCCCGCCAGACCGTCCTGCAGCGCCAGCAGCAGGACCAGCAGGCCCGCATGGAACACGACCGGCTGATGCAGCAGGCGCGCGACAAGATCGTTGCTACCGCCCGGCTGTGGCCCGACCCGGTGATCCGGCATTTCCTCCAGGGCCAGGCCGCCCTGGCCACCGGTAACGGCCGCCAGGCTGAGGATTTGTTCAAGCAGTGCATCGATGTCATGCCCACCGTGGCGGCGTTTCACCAGGGCCGGGCCATGGCCCGCGCAGCGCAGAAGCGCGAGCTGGACGCCCTGGATGATCGCATCGCCGTCTTCAATCTCGATCCCAGCAATGCCCAGTCGTTCCAGGCCCTGCACGATGCCTTCGCCGCGGCCCCGGGCAATCGCATGGTCGCCCCGGCGTTTGCGCGTGCGGCCGCGCTGTTGGATCAGTTTGAAGGCCCCGGCGGCCCCCGGCCCCAGCCGCCCGCCCGGCCGCAGCGCAACCAGCCGGCAGCGCCCATCGAGTGGCCGATGCCGGGCACCGTGTGGCGCAGCGATGCGCAAAGTCTTACCGTGCCGGATTGCCGCAGTGTTATCGCCCGCAAGACCGTGGCCGTGCCCATCGCCGCCGACGAGGTGATGTGCGACCAGGCCGCCATCGCCGATGCGGCGGTTATCCTGCTGGAGGTGGCCAAGGGCCAGTACCTCAAGCTGACGCCGGTGGCGGTGCACCCGGCCGACAAGGCCGCCGATGAATTGCCCCTGGCCGTGCTGCGGGCCGAGCAGTGCCAGTTTAGGCCGGTGGAGCTGGCCGATGTGACCACGCTGAAGGTGGGCCAGGAGTTAAAGGGCCAGGCCGATTCCCTGCCGGCCGAGCTGGATCCGGCCGGTCCGCGGAAGTTCACGCTCCGCGTGCGTGCCATTGAGGACAACCTGCCGGCCTTCAGCGGCGGTTTGCGGCCGGGCGAGTCGGCCTCGCCGGTTTTCAACGCTGACAATCGATTGGTCACCTTCCTGGCCAGCCGCGCCGACGTCATGGCCGACCTGGGCGGCCCCGAGCGGGCTTTGGCGCCCGTGCAGGTGGGGGAGCTGGTGACCGCGGCCGTCAAAGGCAGCCATGCCTCCGGCCCCAGCCATGCCGCCGTCACGCGAAAAGCGGGGCCGTGGAAGGTTGAAGACCCGGTGCTGACGCTGCACGTGGTGGTGATGCAGGGGAAGCCTTAGGTTGGAGTGATCACGCTTAGCTGCCTTTATCTTTCCTGAAATTCGGTTTCTTTTCGGGGCCTCGGGCCGGCGTTCTACCTGTCAAAACGTGCATCTGAAGGGGTTTTGAGTACCGTAATGGCAGCTTGTTTACGGTCGTCCCAAAAGCTTGTTTTTTGATAAAAAGCTTATCTGCAATTAGTTACTGTCTTAGGCACGGCCATTGCTGCTGAATGTACCGGGTAAGGTGCGCTAAAATCAGGCACCCGCGGGTTACCGCAACCAGAGGAACCAAGGAAGTCGTGCAGGCATAGAACAGGAGATCCAACCCATGGCGGTCAAGCAGTTGACCTTCGAGGAAGATGCTCGTAAGGCGTTGTTGGAAGGCGTCAAAAAGTTGTCGCGCGCGGTCAAGAGCACGCTGGGTCCGCGCGGGCGGACGGCCGTGATCGACAAAGGCTGGGGCCCCCCCACGGTCACCAAGGACGGCGTGACGGTGGCCGAGGAAATCACGCTGACGGACAAGAACGAAAACGTCGGGGCGCGCCTGGTCCGCGAGGCGGCCAGCAAGACCTCCGACATCGCCGGCGATGGCACCACCACGGCCACGCTGCTGGCCGAGGCCATGTTCGCCGAGGGCTTCCGCCACATCGCCGCCGGCGCCGACTCGATGGCCCTGGCCCGGGGCGTCAATAAGGCCGTGGCCGCCATTATCGAGGAACTGAAGAATCTCTCCACCCCGGTCAAAGGTTCCGACGACATCCGCAACATTGCCACGATCAGCGCGAACAGCGATGTGACCATTGGCAAGATGCTCGCCGAGGCCATGGACAAGGTGGGCAAGGATGGCGTGATCACCGTCGAGGAAGGCAAGAGCATCGAGACCTCCATCGAGGTGGTCGAAGGCATGCAGTTCGATCGCGGCTACCTCAGCCCGCACTTCGTCACCAACCCCGAAAGCATGACCGTCGAGCTGGAGCGGCCGCTGATCCTCATCTGGGAAGACAAGGTCTCCAACGTCACCAAGCTGGTGCCGCTGCTGGAGTCGGTGGCCAAGAGCAAGCGGCCGCTGCTCATCATCGCCGAGGATGTCGAGGGCGAGGCCCTGGCCACGCTGGTGGTCAACAAGTTGCGCGGCATCCTGAGTGTGTGCGCGGTAAAAGCCCCCGGCTACGGCGACCGCCGCAAGGCCATGATGGAAGATGTCGCCATCCTTGCCGGCGGCACGGCGTTCTTCAAGGACCTGGGCGTGGAGATGGACTCCATCCGCCTGACTGAGCTTGGCACGGCCAAGAAGGTGACCATCGATAACGACAACACCACGATTATCGAGGGTGCCGGCGAGACCAAGGCCATCCAGGCCCGCATCGCCCAGATCCGCGCGGATATCGAGGCCACAACCAGCGATTACGATAAAGAAAAACTCCAGGAGCGGCTGGCCAAGCTGGCCGGCGGCG
>PMYD01000105.1 GCA_003171335.1 Phycisphaerales bacterium | reverse complement strand
TGGCCAAGCTGGCCGGCGGCGTGGCCCAGATCAACGTGGGCGCGGCCACCGAGAGCGAGATGAAGGAGAAGAAGGCCCGCATCGAGGATGCCCTGCACGCCACCCGTGCGGCCGTCGAGGAAGGCATCCTGCCCGGCGGCGGCGTGGCCCTGGTGCGGGCGGCCAAGGTGCTGGACAAGGTCAAGACCACCGGCGATGAGAAGGCCGGCGTGGATATCGTCCGCCGGGCCATCTTAGAGCCGGTCAAGCAGATCGCCGCCAACGCCGGCCAGGAGCCCACCGTCGTCCTGAGCAAGGTTTCAAAAGGCACCGGCGGCTTCGGCTTTAACGCCCAGAGCCTCCAGTACGAGGACCTCTTCAAGGCCGGCATCGTCGATCCGACCAAGGTCACCCGCTCGGCCCTGCAGAACGCCGCTTCCGTGGCAACACTGCTCTTGACCTGCGAGTGCATCATCACCGAGAAGCCCAAAGACGAGGAAGAAGGCCCCGGCCACGGCCATCCGCATGGCGGTGGCATGGGAGGCATGGGCGGCATGGGCGGCATGGGTGGAATGGGAGGCATGGGCGGCATGATGTAGGCGTGAAAGGCTTAGATATTACAAAATATGCGCCGCGCGCATATTTGTAATCCTAAGCGCAAAAGAGAGTTGTGACGGAATATTACAATATGCGCATATTACTGGCGCATATTTGACGGTCGGGTTGAACTGAAAACAGTGCGTTTTGCGTCAATCGCAAATCAAAAATCGAAAATCGAGAACGGGAGCGAGCGAACATGGCCATTAACGTCAAGCCGATGGATGATCGGGTGCTGATCAAGCAGAGCGAGGCGGAGGAAGTGACCGCCGGCGGCATCGTACTGCCGGACACGGCCAAGGAGAAGCCGCAGCGCGGCAGCGTGCAGGCGGTGGGGCCCGGCAAACTGCTGGACAGCGGCAAGCGCGGCAAGATGAGCCTCAAGGCCGGCGACCATGTGTACTACGGCAAGTATGCCGGCACCGAGGTCGAGATCCACGGCGAGAAATACATGATCTGCCGCGAAACGGACGTGCTGGCGGTGGTGGAGAAGTAGAAAGCAGTCGAGGTGGCACGGGCTTTCGAGCCTGTGGCCTCTTTAACGCAGGCTGCCAAGCCTGTGCCACATGGGAGAGAACTGAAAATGGCAAAGCAGATGATGTTCGATATGGAAGCCCGGCGGGAAATGCTGGCGGGCATCGAGAAGCTCACCGATGCGGTGCGCGTCACGTTGGGGCCCGCGGGCCGCAATGTCCTGCTGCAAAAATCGTTCGGCGGCCCTAAGGTTACCAAGGACGGCGTGACGGTCTCCAAGGAGATCGAGCTGCCCTCGCCCTTCCAGAACATGGGCGCCAAGATGGTCAACCAGGCCGCCAGCAAGACCTCCGACGTCGCCGGCGACGGCACGACCACCGCCACGGTGCTGGCCGAGGCCATCTATCGCGCCGGCCTCAAGAGCGTGGCCTCGGGCGCTGACGCCATGGCCATCAAGCGCGGCATCGACCTGGCGGTCGCCGCGGCGGTGGAGTCCATCGCCGCCCAGAGCCGCAAGGTCAAGGGCACCGACGACCTGCGCAAGGTCGCCACGGTCAGCGCCAACTGGGATGAGCACATCGGGGCGCTGCTGGCGGAGGCCTTCGAGAAGGTCGGCGCCGAGGGCGTCATTACCGTCGAGGAAGGCAAGAGCCTCTCCAGCGAGCTGGAAGTGGTCGCGGGCATGCAGTTCGACAAGGGCTACATCTCCGCCTATTTCATGACCAACCCCACCACGCTGGAATGCGTGCTGGAAGATGCCCTGATCCTGTACCACGAGAAGAAGATCTCCTCCCTGCGCGACCTGATTCCGCTCTTAGAGAAGGTGGCCCAGTCCGGAAGGCGGTTGCTGATCATCTCCGAGGACGTCGAGGGCGAGGCCCTGGCGGCCCTGGTGGTCAATCGCCTGCGTGGCACGCTGAACGTGTGCGCCGTCAAGGCCCCCGGCTTTGGCGACCGGCGCAAGGGCATGCTCCAGGACATGGCCATCCTCACCGGCGGTGAGGTGATTTCCGAGGACCTGGGCATCAAGCTGGAGAACGTGGAAGTGTCCCAGCTTGGCCAGGCCAAGCGGATCATCATCACCAAGGACAACACCACGATCATCGAAGGGGCCGGCAAGAAGTCTGAGGTGAAGGCCCGCTGCGAGACCATCCGCAAGCAAATTGAAGCCACCACCAGCGATTACGATCGGGAAAAACTCCAGGAGCGGCTGGCCAAGCTCTCCGGCGGCGTGGCCGTGATCCGCGCTGGGGCCGCCACCGAGTCCGAGATGAAGGAGCGCAAGGACCTCATCGACGATGCCATGCACGCCACGCGGGCAGCCTGGGAAGAAGGCATCGTCCCGGGCGGCGGCGTGGTGTTCCTGCACGCCATCGAGGCGGTGGACAAGGTCCGCGCCAAGGCCCGCGGCGATGAGAAGATCGGCTGCGATATCGTCATCCACGCCTTGCGCTCGCCCACCGAGCAGATCGTCAACAACGCCGGCGCCGATGGCCCGGTGGTGGTGGCAGAGGTCCTGGAGAAGGGCCGCAACATCGGCTACGACGCCGCCAAGGGCGAGTACGTCGACATGGTGGCCGCCGGCATCATCGACCCGACCAAGGTCTCGCGGATCGCTCTCCAGAACGCCGCCAGCGTGGCCGGCCTGCTGCTGACAACCGACCTGATGGTGACCGACCTGGACGAGAAGGAGCAGGAAATCCAGGGCGCGGTGCGGTAAAGAAGACGTACAATGACCACTCGACAAATTGACAATCCGGGCGCGCGGCCCCGTGCCGCCCCTCGGATTGTCAATTGTCCGTTAATGGGAACCGGGTTTCAGAACTCATTGAGACAGGTTGTGACTGAAAAAAAGGATTATTACGAAGTCCTCGGTGTCGGCCGCAACGCTGCCGGCGAGGAGATCAAGCGCGCCTACCGCCGCCATGCCTTGAAGTTCCACCCCGATAATTACAAGGGCGACAAGAAGGAAGGCGAGAAGAAGTTCAAGGAAGTGGCCGAGGCGTACGAGGTGCTTTCCGATCCCGAGAAGCGCCAGCGCTACGACCACTTCGGCCACGAGGGCCTGCGCGGTTCGGGCATGCACGACTTCTCGCACATGGGCTTCGGCGACATCTTCTCCATGTTCGAGGACATCTTCGGCGCTGGCGCCATGGGCTCCATGCGCGGCGGCCACGCCGGTCCGCGGCGCGGCTTTGACCTGGAGACCGAGGTCGTGCTGACGTTGGAAGAGGTGGCCGTCGGGGTCGACAAAACGCTGGAGTTCGAGCGTGAAGACTTCTGCGACCACTGCGGCGGCAGCGGCTCCGCGCCCGGCACCGAGCCGGTGCGCTGCCCCACCTGCGGCGGCCGCGGCCAGGTGCAGCAGGCGGTGCAGAGCTTCTTTGGTGCGAGCGTGCGGATCATGGCCTGCCCGCAGTGCCACGGCAGCGGCAGGCGGATCGTCGAACCCTGCCCGCGCTGCCACGGCACCGGCCGCCAGCGCAAGAAGCGGATGGTCACCGTCCACGTGCCGCCCGGCGTGCACGAGGGCCAAGCCGTCCGCCTGCGCGGCGAGGGCGAGCCCGGCCAGAACGGCGCCACCCGCGGGGACTTGCACTGTTATGTGGCGGTCAAACCCCACCCGCTGTTGACGCGGGATGGCAACGACCTGGTGTGCCAGGTGCCCATCAGCTATACGCAGGCCGCCCTGGGCGCCCAGGTGCAGGTGCCCACGCTATCCGGGCCGGAGATGCTGGATATCCCGCGCGGCACGCAGAACGGCGAGGTTTTTGCCCTGAGAAAACGCGGCCTGCCCGATGTGCGGACCGGCCATGCCGGCAACGAGCTGATCCAGGTGGTCATCGAGGTGCCGCGAAAACTCAATAAGAAGCAGGAAGAGCTGCTGCGGGAGCTGGCGACAACGGAAGAGAAAGAGGTCCAGCCCGCCCGCAAGAGCTTTCTGGACAAGCTGGCCACCTACTTCGGCGGCGAGAAGGCTGGCTGAGGCGGCCCGGCGCGCTTCGGCGGCCTATGATTGAAACAAGCTGGTGAAGTGAAATCGAACCTTGAGATTATCCGTAGCCTGGGGTGCCACGGCTGTCCGCAGCCGTGCGCTGTGCATGCCCAAAGGTGCGAGGTTCGTTGGATTCCGCAGGACCTCCTGCGTGGTTGCCGGACGAGCGCACGGCTGAAGACAGCCGTGGCACCCGCCGAAATTTGAGCCGGAGTACGCGCCTGGCTAAGTATTGGGTGCACCGATGACAAACGACCGCGATAAATACGAAGAAAGCGAGCAGGCCCAAGCCGCTGCCGCGCCGGCCGATCAGGATGCCCAGCCGTCGGCCCTGGAGGCGCCCGAGTCGACGATGATCGACAACCTCCGCAAGGAGCGGGATGACTTGTTCAGCCGGCTCCAGCGGCTGTCGGCCGACTACGTGAACTACCAGCGGCGCTCGCAGCGCGAAACCCAGGAGGCCCGCTCACGCGGCATTGTCGATCTGGCCAAGGCCATCATCGCCGTGCTGGATGACCTGGAACTGGCCATCGACCACGCCCGGGCGAACCATCCGGCGGATGACCCGCTGCTGCGGGGCACCGAGATGGTGCATGCCAACGCGCTGGCCAAGCTGCGGGAGTTCGGGGTCGAGCCGGTGACCGCCGAGGGCCAGCTTTTCGACCCGCGCAGCCAGGAGGCCCTGGCCCATCAGCCGACCGACCAGGCCGAGCCGATGACCGTGCTCAAGGAAGTGCAGAGGGGCTACGCGTTCAATGGCAAGAACATCCGGCCGGCCAAGGTGATCGTGGCCGCGGCGATGCCGGCGGCGGCCCAGAAGGATGAAGAGGGCAGGAAATGCCAGCCAATGGATGAATTGGCGGAATAAGACGCTGTCGCTTTCGACGGCAGGCTTCAGGAGACTTCGATGCCGACGTATGAGTATGAGTGTGATGCATGCGGTCACGCCTTTGAGCAGTTTCAGTCCATTACGGCCGCACCGATCAAGAAGTGCCCCATCTGCAAGAAGTCGCGTGTTCGCCGGCTGATCGGCCGGGGCGCGGGGATTATTTTCAAGGGCAGCGGCTTCTACCAGACAGACTACCGCAGCGATGGCTACGCCAAGTCCGCCGCGGCGGAAAAGCCGGCCGCCAAGAGCGATGCGGCGGCCAAGAGCCAGTCCACGAGCGAATCGAAAAGCGAATCCAAGAGCGAAACGAAGAAGGATGCCGGTTCGGCTGCTGCTGCTAAACCCGCCAGCAAAGCCGCCGGGTGAGGCCGCGCCCATCGCCAGCGTGGGCAATCATGGAAACGTCCCGGGCATCTCGGCCGTGTATCTGCCCCAATTGCGGCAAGGAATATATCTGTCCGGAGGGCCAGGGCCGGCCGGCCTTTTTCCCGTTCTGCTGCGAGCGCTGCCAGTGGATCGACCTGGGCAAATGGCTCACCGGGCAGTACCGCATCAGCGAGGATCTGCCGCCGGGGGATGCGCAGGATGAAAAAAAGTGAGCGGCCCGGCGGCGACGCCATCCGAGAGGCTATGCAAACATTGTCGCCTGTCTTAGTTCTGGTATTTGTAGGATTGGTCTGGGGTTGCGGACCGGCGCATCCGTCATCGCGCCAGCTTCTGGCAGAGGCATCGACGACGGAATTCGGAGATGGGCTTGGATGTATCGAAACGGTCGAGGTCGCCAGACGAGCTGGGTACGACTATGAGCAGGTGGTGAAGGGCTGTCTGGCCAGATCAAGGCAGTCAATGCACATATTCTTTTGGCTTAGCGCCTTTGCAGGATATGACGCAGCCTCTAGCGAAGGCAACGCCGCGGTATGCGGCGCGTTGTTGCGTGAGGTTGGCGACACCTTCTTCGGCGACTGTCTTTCGAGGGAACCTGCCGCCGTGCAGGAACGCGTGCGGGAAGATCTTCTTTATGACATAGGCCGTGGCGGTCAGGATGACCGCACCGATCTGGAGCCTCAGTACCCGCTGACATTTGGAAAAGCGGGCGGCTGAAACGGCTACTGGGAGGCAGGGTTTGGACTCGGGCGACCTTGCGGTGCGAAGTCTGATCGGGGAAAATCATTGCACACGCCCCGCGGCCTACTAGAATCTCGGAAATAGAGTTCCGATCGGTGGCTGGGCCGGCCATGGGTGCAAGCGGGCCCGGCAGCCTCAGGCTACCCGCTGCGATTCGGGGTCTTTGCGTTTTCGCACGAAAGGAGCGGTCATGGCGGACGAGAATCAGGAGCTGCGACACATCAACTGGACTGAGGTGTTTGGCTTTACGCAGATCTTCAAAGGCTTCAAGCTGGCGATCCATCCCAGCAAGCTGGTTTTGGCGCTGGCGGCTATCATTGGAGTGTTGATCGTCGGGGCGGTGATGGATTGCGCGTGGGCCTGGCGCGGCCACGGGGCCCGCGTCAGCGATGTCTACCGCTATTACGCCGCCGCCAGCGATGCGGAATACCAGAGGCAGGTCCAGGGCGAGCTGAGCGCCAACCAGAACGAAATGGGCATGTGGTACTACAACAGCGAGGGCGACAAGCAGGATGTCTCCCCGGTGGCCAGTCTGCTGAGAGGCCAGCCGGGGGCGAGCTCCTCGCCGTTCATTCAGGCCTTCCAGCAGAAGGCCCGCATGGCCGGCCGCACCAGCACCCTGAGCGACATGGACGCCCGCCAGCAGGCCCGCGAGAATATGAGCGAGGTCTGGCGCCGCTACCGCAAGAACGTCCGCGCCATGCTGACCAAAGCCAAGGATTACGGCGAGGCCGCCGAGGCCGCCGCCCTGGAGCAGGCCGACAAGCTCGGCTCGGCGGAGAAGAAGGCCGCCCGCAAGCGGATCGAAGCCGACAAGGACGCCCTAAACCACGCCATCGCCATCATCCACCATGACTATTTGGTGGAGCGCCGCCATAAGACCTTCGGCCTGGGCATCGGCCAGGCCCTGTGGGAATACGAGCACGAATGCTTCTCCAACGCCGTGTGGTCCATCTGGCGGGGCAACCTGTTTGCCGGTTTCGACCGGCTGGTGCATGACCGCACACAGGTGGCGGTGGCCTTCGGCGATTTTCCGCGGGCCGGTCTTGGCGTATCCGGGATGGGGGCGGCCGCCGAGGGCGCCGGCACGCTGGGCTTCTTCCCGTGGGTCCTGCTGATGCTCTGGGGCCTGCTGTGGCTGGCCCTGACGCACACGTGGTACGCGCTGATCTTCCTGCTGGCCGCCCTGGCCATCTGGGCGGTCATGGGGGGCGCCATCGCCCGCATCGCCGCCCTGCATGCCGCGCGCGAGGAGAAGATTTCCATCCCGCAGGCTGTGCGCTTCAGCCTGAGCAAGTTCTTCAGCTTCTTTACCGCCCCGCTGATTCCGCTGGCCATCATCCTGTTCCTGGGCCTGGTGATGGGCCTGGTGGGGCTGGGCTTGATCTTCCCCGGTTTAAACATCATCCTGGCGATCCTGGCCGGCCTGGGGCTGATCATCGGCGCGGTGATCGCCTTCCTGACGATCGGCCTGGTGGCGGGGAGCCCCTTGATGTACCCGACCATCGCGGTGGAGGGCTCCGACAGCTTTGACGCCATCAGCCGCAGTTTCAGCTATATCTTTTCGCGGCCGTGGCGCTACGGGCTGTACACCATCGTGGCGGCCATCTACGGCACCGTGTGCTACCTGTTCGTGCGGCTGTTCGCCTACCTGCTGCTGGCGGGGGCGCGGCTGTTCGTGGGGCACGGACTCTTCGGCTATGGCCTTGCCAGCGGCAACGGCGCGCAACTGGGCGAAGGGGCCACCAAGCTGGATGTGCTGTGGGCGCCGCCGACGTTCGACAGCCTGGCCCGCGGCATCAACTACAGCGCCATGAGCGGTTGGGACAAGCTGCCGGCGCTCTTCATTAACCTGTGGGTGTACCTGGTGGCCGCCCTGGTGTTGGCCTTCGCCCTGAGCTACTTCGTCAGCGCCTATACGACCATCTACTACCTGCTCCGCCGCAAGGTGGACGCCACGGACCTCGACGACGTGTACGTGGAAGAGGCCGAGGGCGAAGAAGAACTTCCCGCCGCCGCGCCTGGCGGCGCCCCCGCGGCACCCGCCGCCGAATCGCCAGCTCCCGTGGCTACTCCGCCTGCTACGCCGCCGGCGGAACCGCCGCCGGTTGCGCAGTAGAGAACTATTCAGGTGTGCTACCGAGGCCCGCTGAATGGCGGGCCTCGCTTTTTTCCTTTGGGTGATCGAAACTGACAGGGAACTCCGGACATCGCAACTAGGAACGACTCATGGTTTGGCAGATCACGCAATGTGTCTTGCTCGCCTTGGGGGTGCTTCTGTTTTTGGGCTTCTGCCGTCACTGCTTCTACCTTGAACCCCAGTTCCTGCGTTGCCCTTCTTGCGGCGCCCGCCGATCTGAGCATCGCCCAGATGCTTTCAATGCAAGTCTCAATGATCCCTATGCTGTGATTGTCAATCGTGTTCGGTATAGATGTGATGGGTCGCGGTGCAAGGATCAGTACTTGGAACTGGTTGTCAGACGACGGATCTGGATATTGAGTCGGCCCTTTGCCTGGATTTGGGCTCCCTTTCCTTCGCTACTCGATGCTGCCGCCAAGATTCTTAAGCGACAACTTTAGAATTGCCTGAGACTGCTATCGGGAACCGCGCTTGGGATCTATCTCTGTCCACAAAGCCTGTCATGTTCTGCCAGGCAAAACCGGTCGGTCATTCCCGCGATGTAATCGCACACCACCCGGTGCAGGCCGTCGTTTTCGACGCGCGTGAGGTAGCGGCCCGGCAGGGTTTCGGGATGCTCGACGAAATGGGCGAAGAGGTCGCCGATACACCGCCGGGCATCTTGGGATTTTTGCAGGCTGGCGGGGTGCTGGTAGACCCGCGTGAGCAGGAACGAGCCCAGTTCTTCCAGCGCGGCGGCGATGGCGGGGCTGAAGCACACACACTTGGCAGGGGCGTGCTGCACGGCGTCGCGCGTGGCCAGGGCGGGCAAGGCGAGATTGGCCGCCGTCTGGGCGATCAGGTCATCGGCCAGCACGGCGACAATGGTCTTGGTCGCGCGGATCTGCTTGTGGATCTCGCGCGCGGCCGCATCGCTGGCGGCGACGCGCTGCCAGGCGAGCTTCCACAGGGTTAGCTGCGACAGGTCCTCCAGCGAGATCCAGCGCACGGCCAGGGCGTCGTCCACGTCGGCCGAGGTGTAGGCGATCTCGTCGGCGGCATCGACGATCTGGCCTTCCAGCGGCGCCTGGAGGCCCGGGGCGAAGTCCTCGCACACGGGCGTGTCGTATCGCGTGCTGTGCCGGGCCAGGCACTCGCGCACCGCGGCGGTGAGATTGAGCCCGCGGAAGGCGGGGTAGGGGTGTTCGAGGTAATCGACGATCCGCAGGCTCTGGCGGTTGTGCTCGAAATGGCCGTGCTCGGCCATCTGCTCGGCCAGCGCGCTTTCGCCGGCGTGGCCAAAGGGCGGGTGGCCCAGGTCGTGGGCCAGGGCGACCGCCTCGGTGAGGTCCTCGTTGGCCCGCAGCGCCCTGGCCAGCGTGCGGGCCACCTGGGCCACCTCCAGCGTGTGGGTCAGCCGCGTGCGGAAGTGGTCCTGCTCGTGCGGCACGAAGACCTGGGTCTTGTAGTCCAGCCGGCGGAACGCCGAGCAGTGGATCACCCGGTCGCGGTCGCGCTGGAAGCACGTCCGGTAGGGGTGCTCCTGCTCCGCGTGCGGCCGCGGGCCACTGTCCCACTCGCCGGTGGCCTGCGGGCAGAGCCAGGAGCGCTGGTGCTGGAGGAAGGCGTCGTTCATAAGGATTGCCAATCGCAAATTGCGAATTGCAAATTGAAAGAACGGAATCGGCGGCCGTTTCGTGCCAGGTAAGACTCACTTTCTTGGTTGCCATCTCCCATTGGAAGAAACGCGGCTTCCCCAATTTGCAATTTGCAATTCGCAATTTGCAATCACTTGGTCAGCCCCGCCGCCTGTGCGGCGGCACGAAGCTGCTCATACAGCGCCTGGAGCGCCTGCGGGATCACGCGAATATCGCCCAGGACGGTCATGAAGTTGGTGTCGCCTTCCCAGCGCGGCACCACGTGCACGTGCAGGTGGCCCGGCAGGCCGGCGCCCGCGCAGCGGCCCAGGTTGATGCCCACGTTGAAGCCCTGCGGCTTGAGCACGGAGGTCAGCACGTCCTGGCCATCGCGCACGCCCGCCAGCAGGCCCGCCAGGCCCGCCTCATCCAGCTCGCGCAGGCTGGCCACGTGCCCCAGGGGGGCCACCAGGAGATGGCCGCCATTATAGGGAAAACGGTTCATCACCACCAGGGTCCGCTCGGTCCGCCACAGGACGAGGTTCTCGGAGTCCTTGCCCACCTCGTCCCGGTAGCGGCACAGAAAGCAGCCCTGGTCCTCGCCCAGGCCGTTGATGTATTCCATGCGCCACGGCGCCCAGAGATTGACATTGCGATCGGCTGTCATGCCCCAAGTATAGTCGTGAATGATCCATTGAGAAATTTCAATTTGTCCGGCCGCACCGCAGGCGGTTTTGCCGGCGGCTGGACGAAGAATGCAGAATGGAAAGCCAAGCCATGAACACGCGGCTGGTCGCCATCACCAGGCTGCCCTCGGCGCAACTGGCGGAATGCACGCTGACGTTTCTCGAGCGTGCGCCCATTGACTACACCTTGGCGCTGGAGCAGCACGCCCAGTACCGGCGGGCGCTGGCCCAACTGGGGGTGCACGTGGTGGCGCTGCCGGCGGATGAGTTGCCCGATTCGATGTTTGTCGAGGATACCGCGCTGGTGCTCGCCGAGGTCGCGATCCTGTGCTCCCTTTCGCCGCCCAGCCGGCGGCCGGAAGCCCAGCGCGTGGGGGAGGCATTGCGGAAATTCCGTTCCATTATGAGCATTGCTGCCCCGGCGAGGCTGGAGGGCGGCGATATCCTGCCCCTGGGCCGCCGGCTGTTCGTCGGCCGCTCCGGGCGCACCAACGACCTGGGCATCGCGGCCCTGCACCAGGCCTTCAACGGCTTTGGCTACGAGATCGTTCCGGTCGCCATCTCCGGTTCGCTCCACCTGAAGACCGCCATCACGGCCCTGGATGAAGAGACCGTGCTCGTCAATCCCGCGTGGCTGGATACAGCGCCGGTTTCCTCTTACCGAACGGTCGAAGTCGCGCCGGAGGAGCCTTTTGCGGCCAATGTCCTGTCCCTGCGGGGGGAAATCCTCGTGCGCCAGAACTGTCCCCGCACCTCCGACCGCTTGGATCGCGCGGGCTATAAGACCCGTGTGATGAATATCTCCGAATTCGCCAAGGCCGAAGGAGGGTTGACCTGCATGAGCCTGATCTTCAGCGGCTGAAAAGCTTCCGGATGCACCAGCCACGGGTTAATTTGATGATTTCCGAAGCAAAAGTGCCAAAAACTGATTGACACAATTCGCTCTTCCCGTAAAATAGAGTGAGAGGATTGTAAAAACCCACCCGAGCGGGAGGCGAACTATGCCTGGCGACCATCGGTTTGTCCGTGCGCAATTTCTCGCTTTCTTCGTGGTCTTTGTGTTTCTGCTGTCGGCCTCTTCATCCTCGTGGGCCACGACCTGGTACGTCAGCCCGTCGGGCAGCTCCACCAATACGGGAACCCAGGCCTCGCCGTGGGACATCTCCTCGGCGCTCAATGGCAGCAAGAACAGCCAGATCCTGCCCGGCGACACGATCTACCTGCTTGACGGCACGTATGTCGGCGATCGGGCGGGCCAAAGCGGCAATCTGTGGGTCAAGCTGAACGGGACGGCCAGCCAGCGCATCACCATTTGCCCGGCCCCCGGAGCGCACCCCTGGATCAACGGCGGGCTGGCCATCGGCCAGGTCGCCAATTACGGCTATGGGGATGTGCTGACCCCATCCAATTACGTTGACATCAAGAACCTGGAACTGGCCGTGACCGGGTGGATGCCCGATGTCACGTCCACCCAGACCGGCCCCTGGCCCAGCGATGTCCCCACGCCCGCCGGCGGCATCCTCTTATATGCCGCCAATTACTGCCGGGTGATCAACTGCGTCATTCACGCCGCGGCCGAAGGCATGGAGAGCTGGAAGTACGATGTGGGTATGGAGGCTTACGGCAACATCATCTACGGCTGCGGCTGGCACGCCCCCGACCGCGGGCACGGCCACTGCATCTATACCCAGAATCTCGATCCCAACGGCAAGTTCTATCGCGACAACATCCTCTCCACGCGCTACCCGGATGGATCGAACACGGTCCAGGCCTACGGCACCGGGTCGGCCGGCACCGACCATTATCACTTCGAGCGCAACATCGCCATCGATGGCGGCGAGTTTCTGGTGGGCGGCGGCGGGCCGTCCGACGATGAGCACATTATCAGCAACATCATTTACGGCTGTCCGCTCTGGGCGGGCTATGTATTCTCCTCATACAACGTGACCTACGAGGTGGCGAACAACTACATGGTCAACCAGAACATGAACTTCTGGAAGATCGAGAATCTCACCGACAGCAATAACGTCGTCATCAACGGGGATAAGCTCATTTACGTGTATCCCTCGGGCACCCAGACCATTTATGTGGGTCCGCCAACGCCCACGACGGGGGCGACGGTCTTCGTGAATCCCAACGCCTATGATTCGACGCGGGCCAACGTGGTCATCTTCAACTGGGGCAACACTTCAACCGTAGCGGTCAATCTTCAAGGCGTAGTCGCCCCGGGTGCGGGCTTCCGCCTGGTGGACCCCAAGAACTTCTACGCCCCTCCCGTTTGGAGCGGTGTCGCCGACGCCACAAGCCATGCCAATATACCCACGCCCAACACCTTTAACCTGTTCGTGCTGCTGCCCCCCGCGGGCAATTTGCCGCCGGTCGTCAATGCCGGCGCGGACCAGGCGCTCAAGGTGCCGGCCACGGCCACCACGCTGAGCGGCACGGTGAGCGATGATGGCCTGCCGACCGGGGCGACCGTCACGCACACCTGGACCCAGGTCAGCGGCCCCTCGGCCACGATCGTCAGCCCGGGATCACTCAGTACCTCCATCGCGCTTTCGAATGTCGGCACGTACGTATTCCGTCTGACGGCCAGCGACACCGCCTTGGCATCTTCCGACGACATCAATGTCGTCCTGTCCGTGCCCGTCAATCTGGCCCCCCTCGTCAATGCCGGCGCGGACCAGTCGATCAACCTGCCGGCCAATTCCATCACGTTGACCGGCACGGTGAGCGATGATGGCCTGCCCACCGGGTCGACGGTCACCCATACCTGGAGCCAGATCAGCGGCCCGACGGCCACGATCGCCAATCCGACAGCGCTGAGCACATCCGTCACGCTTGGGGGCGCCGGCACGTACGATTTCCGTCTGACGGCCAGCGACACCGCCCTGTCGTCCTACGACGACATGATCGTCGTGGTGAACAATCCCGCCGCCTCCGCCGCGCTGCATCTGAGCTTCGATGAGGGGTCTGGCACGGTGGCGCATGACAGTTCCGGTAGCGGGCACAATGGGACTCTGACCGGCTCGCCCCTGCCCTCATGGTTGACCACCGGGCCAACGGGCTTCAATGATGCCATCCAGTTTGATGGCGCTCAAAATTACGTGGGAGTAAACAGTTTCTCCGTCGGGCCGGAGTTCACGCTGGCCTTCTGGTTCAATCCCCTCTCCAGTCTGGACGCCAATCACGGCGGCTACCATTACCTCTTCAGTTGGGGCGCGGTGGGAACCCAGAGCAGCATCAACGTGTGGTTCACGACCGCCTCGGAAGGAACCTCCGGCGCTTCGATCCGCACGCTGGCCGCGGATGTCAGCGGCGCCAACCTCAGCACCAACCCGCCCTGGAACGGCGGCGACACGCTGGATGTGCTGGATGCCAACCACGTCGCCAACGCCGCCACCTATCACTGGAACGACGGCAAGTGGCACCATTACGCCCTGACCTTCTCGGCCACCACAGGCCGGACGGTCTATGTCGATGGCAATGCCTTGATCAGCGACATGAAGGATGTGGGCCACGCCATTGTCCCCGCCGGCAACCTCTACATTGGCGCCCGCCAGGATCTTAACTCCAGCCGGTTCTACGGCGGCGGCGTCGACGACCTGTACCTCTTCAACCGAGTCATGGACGCCAACGGTGTGAAGGCCTTGATGGCGCCGGTAGTCGTCAATACGGCGCCGACGGTAAGCATTTCTTGCCCATCATCCCTCGCCGCACCGCTTAACAAGACGATCACCCTGACCGGTATCGTTAGCGATGATGGCCTGCCCACGCCGCCTTCGCTTACCTACGCATGGACGCAGGTTTCAGGACCGGCGCCGGTCGTCTTCCTCGGCACGACGTCCGCCAGCACGATCGCCGGTTTCCCCAACGCCGGGGTCTACGTGGTGCGGCTGACGGCCAGCGATGGCCAGCTTACCGGCCATGCCGATGCGACCATCACCGTGACCGGCGACCTGCGCGCCGACTTCAACGGCGATGGGCGCGTGGATGGTGTCGATTTCCTGATCTGGCAAAGCCATTACCCCACGGCCTCCGGCGCTACCTTTGCCACAGGCGATGCCAACGGTGATGGAAAGGTGGATGGAGTCGATTTTCTTGCATGGCAGAGTTGTTACGGTGTGTGGCAGTAGGGCCGGCGCGTGATGTCGAAAGAGCCGTCCTGAGAGCATCAGCGCCCCGGGTACTGTTGCCATCATCTGGAGGGCGCCATGGAAAGACGTACCGCCTGTAAGGAATGTTTGCTTCCAAGCGCCATTCGGGCATCCCTGGTGCTGGCCGTGGCGCTGGCGCTGGTCCTGCCCGCCTTGGCCGGCCAGACCCTGTACAACGGCGTGGTGCTGCCCGACACGTGGCCGCCGCCCGACAGCCAGACGGGCGCGCTGAACGCCATCAGCAACCATCTGCCCATGCCCGTGCCGCCGTGGCTGCTGTCGCCGCCGGCTGTCATCCCCATCGATGTGGGGCGGCAGCTCTTTTTGCCCGTTTCCATGCAGGGCGATCCGGACATCAACCGGGAATTCCTCGTCGACAGCATGTCCAACCTGACGCGAACCTGGCATTACGGCGACTACTATGCCGGCAACCCGGTTCTCCAGAACGTCCTGCCCTTCAGCGATGGCATCTGGTGGGACCCCCAGGCTCAAATCTACAAGCTGTACGTCCACGATGGCGCCGACGCCACCGGCTTTGGCCTGTATACCTCCCCCGACGCGCTCCATTGGACCTGGAAAGCCGCGCCCACGGGCGATGGAATAGGGATCACGTATATCAATTCCGACGCGGTCTGGCTGGACCTGGAAGAGACCAATCCGGCCAAGCGATGGAAGGCCATGTGGGTGATCGGCTCGCAATTGTTTATTCGCTTTTCAGCCGACGGCATCGCCTTCGTCCAGGGCCGGCTGGAACCCGGCAACTGGGGCAACACGGACCGCGACACCCTGTTCCTCAACCCGTTCCGCCAGAGATTCGTCTGGTCCATTCGCGGCGGCGCGGCCGGCCAGGATCGCATGCGTTTCTACAGCGAAACCACGCGCGACCTGTTCGGCACATCCTCGCAAGGCGCCATTTCAGACTGCTTCAATCACCCCTGGCTGGGCTCGGACAACCTGGACCCCCTCTGGCCGACCTCCACCTACGTTTGCTCCCTGTACAATTTCGATTCCACGCCCTACGAAAGCCTGATGCTGGGCTACTTCTCCATCTGGGGCGGGCCGGCCGGCATCGACGGCCGCTACGACAAGATCAACCAGGTGTACCTGGGCTTCAGCTACGACGGCTGGTACTACTTCCGGCCCGCGCCGCGCACGCCGCTTTGCCCCATCAGCACCACGCCGGGCACGTGGAACTGGGCCAACGTGCAGAGCGTGGTCGGCAGCCCGCTGATCGTCGGGCCGGCCGATCAGGAGCAACTGTACTTCTACTCCTCCGGCCGCGGGCTTCAGCCCTACACCGACTTCGCCATGGGCATGCGCTACCTGCGACGCGATGGCTTTTGCTCCATGGATGCCGGCGCGACCGAGGGCACGCTGACGACGCATCCGGTGAAGTTCTCCGGCAGGTACATGTTCGTCAACGTCGCCGACCCCAACGGCAACCTCCTCGTCGAGTTGCTGGATGCCAACGGCCAGGTCATCGCGCCCTTCTCCAAGGCCAACTGCCAGCCGATCGCCATCGATAAGACGCTGCGCCAGGTTCGCTGGAACAGCGGGGCCGACCTTTGGGCCCTCGCCAATCAGCCCGTCAAGGTGAAGTTCTACCTGACCAATGGCTCGCTGTACTCCTTCTGGGTGACGGCGGCGGCCACCGGTGCCAGCAACGGCTACGTGGGCGGCGGCGGCAGCCGCTACACATCCAACAAGGACACGGTGGGACTGGGCTTCGTGCCCAACCAGCCTCCAACAGTCACCGCGGGCCCCGACTCCAAAGTCATGATGCCCAACGCCCTGTCGCTGGCCGGCACGATCAGCGATGATGGCCTGCCCAGCCCGCCGGCCGCCTGTACCGTCACCTGGAGCCAGGTCTTGGGCCCCGGCGGCGTCATCTTCGCCAACCCCGCCGCCGCCTCCACGACGGCCATATTCTCGGTCGCCGGAACCTACATCCTGCGGTTGACGGCCAGCGATTCGAGCCTGTCCTCCTCCTCCGACCTTACCGTCACCGTCTTATCCCCCGGCGACTTCAACGGCGACGGCAGGGTGAACGGGGCCGACTTCCTGATCTGGCAGGCCCATTACCCCACCGCCTCCGGCGCCACGCCGGATACCGGCGATGCTAATGGCGATGGGATGGTCAACGGGGCGGACTTCCTCATCTGGCAGGAGAACTACAAACCGATGTGAAAAGCCCCTTTGCGCAACGAACGCTGAAAGGCGGGTGGCGTGCCGGTTGAACCAAGGCTTTGATCACCCGTGAAAACCTTAAAATGCCTGAGGAGACAAACCACGAGCTCGGCACTTCTCTTTGAGCGTCTTCTTCCCGTACAATCGCTTTGATAGCCGATGATGAAGGTGAGCAACACGCTTGGTTCGGTGATACGGGAGAGGAAACGGCAACCGTGCCCGCTTTGACGGTAACATCCGCGACATTGCGACCCTACATTGAGAGATGTGGGTACATCGGCGATCGTCTGAAGCCGAATTATTCTTTCGGTGCGGGGTCAGTTGCGCTCGGATGCTTTATCGGCAAGCCGTGGGATGCTCGATCGGCGTGCCTCGCGGTCGTAGATGCGACGACGGATAGCCGCCTTGCTGCGGGCCGATGCATCGAGTTCGGAGCACCCACCGCACTCGTATGCCGCGGCAACGCATTGGACTGGTGGCAACTTTCCCTTACCGGGCCTCGTGAACCGAAGACCATCCGAGCCAGCGAGGTCGAAGGGTTCTTTCGTGAGCATACGGCGCAACTCAAACCGGAGAACATTTACGCTGCCAAGCTGCATCGGTCAGTGCCAGTTGGCGTGCAGATGGAGTTCGTCGATGTAGGGCTCATGCCCGCGCTGGAACGTAAAGCCGGCGAGGCGCTCAACCGGCTCGTGACACAGGCGATTCGCACGCTGATAGATGACCTGGGTGGGAAGGTCCGATCGCGTGGCGATCACGAAGGTATCTACAAGTCAGTCTTCTGGATGCTCGCGGCGAAACTGCTCAAGGAGAAGGGGGTCAATGGATTCAAATCGCTCGACCTGAACGACATCACCGAGGTTTTTAAGGTCATAGGCGTCCATTACAAGGACGCTCGCGACTATCCACCGGGGGATAGGACGTGGATGCCCGCCATCTCCCGGGTGGCCGCAAACATCGCGGGATGGGGAAACCTCGGAAACATCAGCGCCGAATCGCTGGCGTTTCTTTACGAGACCGCTCTGATCGACCGTCCAAAGGGCAAGGGACAGCCCGATGTGCGCAAGACCCTTGGGATTCACAGCACGCCCTCAGTCCTCGTAGACCACATGCTCGCGCAGGTGTGGCCGCTGGTGGATCCACGCAAACTCGCGGACCAGCGCGTCTTCGAACCCGCGTGCGGACATGGCGCGTTTCTGACGGCGGCACTGCGTGACATCCGAAACTGGTCGGGCATGGACGACAACGCTAACCGTCACCGCTATCTGCGTGAGCGCGTGCGGGGGATCGAGTTTGACTCATTCGCCGTCGAGATCGCCAAGCTCTCGTTAACGCTCGCCGATGTACCACACGGCAACACGTGGCAGATCGAGCCGGGCGACATGTTCAAGCCGGGGTTGCTGAGGACTGCGGCGCAATGGGCGACGATCGTGCTGTCGAACCCGCCTTACGAGGACTTTAAGAAGACTAGGGCCAACAGGTTCCTCAAGACGGAGGAACCCGTAACGGCTCAGACCAAGGCCGTGGAGATGCTCAAGCGAGTGGTGCCCAATCTGTTGCCTGGGGCAGTCTTCGGCTTCGTGTTGCCGCAGGGGATGCTCTACGACCGTGAAGCGAAGGAGCTACGAAAGAACCTTCTCGCATCCTGCGAGATCGCCGAAATTTCCCTGTTCGAGGACAAGCTGTTCAACGTTGCCGACCAGGAGGCGTGCATACTTATCGGTCGCCGCACGAGCGGTGCGGCCCGTTTGTCGAAGGTCGTTTACCGCCGCGTGCGCAACCGAGACATGGAGGACTTCAAGTCGGCCCTGCACTTCTCTCGCGAGGAGTGGCTGTCCCGGTCGGATTTGGGAAGGGGCAAAGACACAAGCCTTTATGAGCCGGACTTGCGCGAAGTCTGGACACAGCTTGAAGCGGCGCCTAAGTTGGGCGAGGCATTCGATGTGCAGAAGGGGTTTGAGCTTAAGGCGAAGGAAGCGTTGGGGGCACGACATGTTGTCAGCAAGATACCCAGGCAAGGCTTCACAAGGGCCGTCCTCAACGCGAGCGATGACTATTCGGTGTGGGAGCTTCCCAGGGCAAAATGGGTGGACCTGCGAGGCGACCATGTGAGAAGGCCGGGGGCTGCCACGGTGCTGGGGAAGCCGCAAGTTGTACTGAACTACGCCGGTCCACGTGACGCATGGCGCTTTAGGCCAGTCGTTGACGAGGATGGCGTCGCCCTCAGCAGTCGATTCCTCGCCATCCGTCCGCATTGCGCCGCTCACTCGCTTAGGACCATTTGGGCTGTGATGCTCTCGCCCGTTGCGAATGGCTTTGCATACTCATGGTCAGGAAAACGTCAGACGCTGCCGAAGGAGTGGCTGGCGATGCCGCTGCCAGTGCCCACCGCGGGCCAGAAAGCAGAGATTGAAGCGGCTGCAACCGCGTACCTCGCCTTGGCTGTCCCCCCGCAGGAATTCACGCTCACACCACCCGATGAGCCCGCGATTCGGCGGGCTTTACTTGATCTCGATGCAGCAGTATTGCGTCTGTACGACCTTCCGCCCGCGCTCGAACGTCAGTTGCTCGGGATCTTCGACGGCGTGGAGCGTCCTGGCGTCGGTTGTGCATTCCGGGGATACCCCGGGGGATGGTCCAGCCGCCGGGCTGCGACATCGGTCCAACTCCCTGACGATGACCGTCCCATCTGGGAGCGCATCGCCTCCCTCGCGGCGTCGCTTCCAGAGGAAGCTATCGCGGGCCTGCCGACCGATGGCGCATCCCAACTCGATCACTACTTATATGGAGCACCCAAGAAGACTCCATGACCCGCATCTTCGCAGACGCCTGCTACTGGATCGCTCTGCTCCGCCGCAACGATCAACTCCACGCGGCGGCCAAGGCCGCGCAGAGCCAACTGAAGAACGCGCACGTTGTCACGACCGATGAGGTGCTCAGTGAAGTCCTCAACTTTCTTGGCAGCGGAGGGGATCAAATGCGTTCTATCGCGGCACAGATGGTCGAGGAACTTCGCAAGGACTCACGCGTAACCGTAGTCGAGCAGTCGCGAGCGACTTTCGATGGCGGGCTTGGCCGCTACAAGAAGCACGCTGACAAACGATGGAGCGTTGTGGATTGCGTCTCATTCGAGTTGATGACCCGGGACGGCATCACGCAGGCGCTGACCAACGATCACCACTTCGAGCAGGCAGGGTTCACTCCGCTCCTGCGAACACGGACGACTTGATATTGGACGTGCCAACAGCCGGACGATGGTTCAATAGCAAATCCCGCTGTTTGCTCTACTCTCTCCTCTCTACGCTCTCCTGCTCTAGTGAAAAGACCGCCAAAGGCGGCCTCTTCACTCGGGGCGGTGGGATTTGAACCCACGACCTCTTGACCCCCAGTCAAGCACGCTAAACCAAGCTGCGCCACGCCCCGGCGACAGACACGTTCTTATACCCGGCCGGCGGCGAGAATGCCAGATGAAACTCGCGCCAAAGGCAGGCAGGCAGGCTCACAGCAGGGGCCCGGCCGGCGACGGCTGCGAAGAATCGAGAAAAGCGGCTTGACAATTTTCAAAAAAGACGTATAATATTTACTAC
>PMYD01000013.1:14337-14514 GCA_003171335.1 Phycisphaerales bacterium | reverse complement strand
GCCTGTGGCCATTTTGCAGCCGAATCTCGACCTCCCTGGGTGCCAAACATCTGCGGCGGCCAGGTTGACCGTACATCACCCAATCCAACTTTCGCTCGGGCGGGACTGGGCCGGCGGCACAGGCCTGAAAGGCCGATGTGCCACCACGCACGGCGGCCGGACACAGGCTAAAAGCCT
>PMYD01000013.1:0-14269 GCA_003171335.1 Phycisphaerales bacterium | reverse complement strand
CACACGATCTATGAAGAACGGGCGAAGGCCCGGAATTGCCGATGGGGTGCAAGGCGGATTTGGACGAACCCTCCGAACATCAACGCAAAGCAGCCTCTTGCCGGCGCGATGTAACTATAAGTGCTCGCGGGGAAAAAAGTGCCTCTCCTTATAAGTACGCACACGAAACCGCCTCGAAATATGCACACTAGTGAAAAAAGTCTGCTTATTGCACAAGATTTGCCGTTACAGACGGAACAAATCGGAAAAATCCGGGCGCGAAAATCAGAAAAGTCCGAGCCGTTCTTTAGGCGGCCTCGGAGACCAAAAACTGCACTTACAGCATTCCGCGGCACGCCGGCAAAGGCCTCAAAACGAATTTCCATCCAGGGGCCGAGATTTCTGGGCATCACTGCCCGCTTTTTCCAGCACCGTCTTTACGTCGGTCTCCAGCCCCTCCTGCAGGGCCACGTTCGAGAATTCCACCCACTCGAAGGGGCGCACCTGGAAGTTGAATTTCTCGATGTCGTCGATCGCCACGTTGGAGAAGGTGAAGGTGGTTTGAACGATCTTGCCGCCGGCCGAGCCGCCCGTGGCCTTTGTCGAGGTGATGGTGCGGCCCTTCTTATCGACGGCCACGACACGCACATCCTGGTCCAGCACGTTATGCGCCACGGTCAGAGCCGCATCTTTGCCCGTCTGTGCGGCCGGCGCGAAGGCGATCGCACGGCCCGTGGCGTCGCTAGTGGTCATGGCGCCCCCCGGCTGGGCCGGGACGACCGTGGTCCAGGCGCCGGCGGCGGCGCCGCAGCGGATCGTGGCGCGCACGGTCCACGCCGGCACGCTGACCGCGGCGGCCATAGAGTTGGTGATGTCGTTGCCTTCCTTGGGGCCGTTATCCGACCACGAGGAGGATGTGCAGGGCAAAAACTCCCATCGCACCGCGTTGTCCGCGGGCAGATGGCGCCATTCCAGGGCCACTTCGTATCGCTGGCCCTCACCCGCGGATGAGCGGCCGGCACCGGTAAAGGAGGGCGCCTTAGCCAGTGGTTTTCCATCCGGCCGCCACCAACTGTCCTGCTGCGAGGGGCCGCGCGAAAGGCCGATCAACTCCACCGTTACGCCGTTGGCCAGCGTGGCCTCAAATCTGTCCTTCGCCGCCGCCGGCGCGGCCTTTGGAGCCGCCGGCTGGCTGGCCGCGGGCGCAGTGGCTCGGTCCGCTGGGTCCAACGCCCTCGGCCGCGTGGTCGGCCGCTCGGCGGCGGTGATGTACACGGCCGCGACCTTGTCGTCCTGGAAGAAGAAGCGGACGTGCTTGTCGGCGCGGGCGTAGTAGCCGACCTGTTCGCCGTTGGGCATCTGGCAGTTCTTGTACAGCACGCCATCCTCAAAGCCCAGCGTGCCGCCCGCGACCGTGCGGGTCGGCGGGCCGACGACGGCCAGGACATCCGCCAAGGAAGAGCCGACCTGGATCTTGTCCGCATAGAAGTAGCCGGGATGATGCTCGAAGCGCAGCTCGACGATATGGCGGCCGCCGCTGTCGAGGAAGACGCTCACGCCATCGGGATACTGCGCGATGAACCGCTGGGGCAGATCGGCAGCGGGCGTGGAGGCGGGCCAGGTCTGCTGTCCCCACAGATATTGCCCCGGCGGGCCGAAGGCGGCCTTGAGTTGGTCCAGGTCGGCCGTGTCGAGGTCGAGCTTGGCCAGCTTGGCGGGAAACTCCTTGCGCCACTGCTCATCGCTGGGCATGTTAGCCCAGCCGGCGGCCAGGTCGGTCGGTGCGCCCGCTTCTCGCTTCAGCACGTAGTACGACGGCTTCTGGTGAAGCAGCGAGTAATCGCCGCTCTTCCACTCGAAGAAGAGGTAGTCGGCGTTGCCGATGTGCTGGATCGTGTAATGCGCGGCCGTCTGGTCGCCCGAGTGAAGCACCAGGCCCTTCGTCCAGGTGTACCACGGCTGCGCCATGCGGCCGTTGGGCAGGAAGGTCAATTCCTTGAGGAATAGGTCGCCGCGAAACTGCTTCTTGCCGGGCTTGAAGGCGGCGATCTGGGGCACGAAGTCCACGCTGGTCCACTTGCCGATGACGGCCGGGTCATCGCGGAAGGGGTAGTCGAGCTTGTCCACCAGTCGCCCGTTGACGGTTGTGGTGGTGACGGTGAACTCACCCGATCCCTGGCTTGCGGCCGGCGTGCTGGCGGCCAGTACTCCGGCCGCCGGTTTCTGCGTCAGCGGCAATGCCTGCGCCAAAGCCAACGAGAGGCCCGCCATCAGCACGGTCGCCGCCAGGCCCAGCCGCGAGAGCCGGCGAAGCTGCGAGCGGCGGTCGGAAAGGATGGTCTCGACGCGGCGGATGAAGGCGGATTTGGACCAGACGATGCCGGCGGCCAGCTCGATCACCGGCGCGCGGGCGGGCAGTTGCTCGGCCAGGCGGACGAGCATCTTGGCGTAGCCCACGGGCTGGCCGGTCACTTCCAGCACGGCGTCGTCGCAGGCGGTTTCGGCCAGCCGCGCTGACTGCCGGCAGGCCAGCCAGATCAGCGGGTGGAAAAAGAACACCGCCCGCACCAGCGAGAGCGCCAGCAGCATCAGCGAATCGTGCCGGCGGATGTGCGCCAGCTCGTGCAGGGCGATGGCGGCCAGGTCTGCATCGCTGGTC
Organism: Phycisphaerales bacterium; assembly: GCA_003171335.1. Taxonomy (GTDB): domain Bacteria; phylum Planctomycetota; class Phycisphaerae; order SM23-33; family FEN-1343; genus FEN-1343. Next base: position 11,631 of record PMYD01000013.1, on the reverse strand, counting down.
TGCTCAACCAAACCCGTCGGCAGCAGGATCACCGGGTGCAGGCTGCCGGCCGTCATGGGACTGAGGCACCGGTCGCTCTCGACGATGAGAATTCGGCCGCCCACGCGCAGCCGCTCTTGGGCGGCGGCCAGAATTTCCAGCACGCGCGGCTCGGTCACGATATGGCCGCGCCGAACCCAGCGGCCGATGCGCAGCCGCCCCAGGGCGATCAGCGACAGCAGGCCCGCCAGGCCGGCCGCATAGCCCGCCAGGGCGATGGCCCAGGGGTAATCGGCCAGGGTGATTTTCTTGGCTACGGGTTGTGCGGGCGGCGGCGGCGAAGCTTGAAAATCGGCGTTTTCCGCGCCAAGCCGGCTGTATGTCACCACGGTGGGCATCGCTGGCTCGTAGGCGGGCATGACGGCGATAGGGGCGTGGGGCGCGCCTGCCCGCGCCAGGGCCAGACTCACCAGCGGCACGGCCGGGCTGGCCAGCACGGCGGCGGCCACGATGGCGTGGCGAATGGCCGCGTGGCGGCCGCGCAGCAGCCGCACGAGCAGGCCGGCCGCTGCCAGGAGGATCGACGACTGCCACAGCGCCGACATCGCTAACCGCGCCACATCAAAACCGGTTCGGTCGAATGCCGTCCAGATGCTGGCGTTCATTGCCCCTGCTCCTTCTCGGCGATGAGCCGCTTGATCGCCGCCAGGTCCTTCTTGCTCATGCGCGTGTTGTCCAGCAGGCTGGCCACCATGAGGGCGGGCGAGCCGGCGAAGGCCCGCTCCACCAGGTCCAGCAGCATGGAGCGGTTGGCGCGGCCCTCGGCCACCGCCGCCTTGTAGCGAAACGCCCGGCCGTCGGGCCGGCGGACGACGTACCCCTTGGCCACGAGGATGGAGAGGATCTTGCGCACCGAGCCATCGGCCAGGCGCCGCCCGCGTGCGGCCAGGTGCGCCAGCACGTCCTCGGTGGTCACCTCGCCGTGCTCCCAGATCGCCTGCATGAACTCCAGCTCGACCTGGGTCAGTGTTTTGCTCTTTCGCCTCGGCATTGCATGCCCCTTTTCCGGTATAGACGCCTGAAGACCCGCCCCGTTACACCGAGAATTCATTCTCGCAAGTATTCTATCGGGCGTGGCGGGGACGGGACAAGAGGAATTCGAGAATTATTTCTCGCATGCCTGGATGGAGCGAAGAAGGGCGTTGGGTGCCGTGGTTGCGCCGTTTGCAACCACGCGTAGGCGCAAGGTTACCCCGGCCCGGTGGCGCTGCGACGACCGTGGTGTCGCTCCGAGGACGCGTGACTGCAAAAAAATGCAGCCACGGCACCCAGCTCCGAGGACGCGTGGCTGCAAAAAAATGCAGCCACGGCACCCAAATCTGCTACCTCGGCGCGGTGGGAATCGTGGCGTAGATGATGTCCGAGCCGTAGAGCTTGTGCGAACTGGCCAGGATTTCGCCGTCGGGGGCGAGAATCTCGGAGAAGCCGTAGCCGCGCCAGGTTTGGGGCTCATCCACGCTCCAGTTGGCGCCGACAAGGTAGAACTTCGCCGCGGCGATCCGCGGGGGCAACTGGTGAAAGAACCAGTCGGCGGGGTGATCCTGGTCAACCCAGGCGATGGGGTACAGCAGGGCCCAGAGGTGCTCCGGCTCGTACTTCTCCAGGATCGTGTGGATGTCGTAGCAAATGGCCAGGCCCACGCGGCCGTACTCGGTGTCGTACGTCTGCACACCGCGATCACCGGGGGTGGCCCAGGATTTCTCGGGGTACGGCCAGGGCGTCAGCTTGCGATAGTGCGCCACGATTTCGCCCGTGGGGCCGACCAGGCAGACCGTGTTGTAATACACCGGCTGGGCTGGGGCCGTGTGGCACAGGCTTTTAGCCTGTGACTCTTGGCTTGAGGGACACAGGCTGAAAGCCTGTGCCACCTCCACCGTGTGGCACAGGCTTTTAGCCTGTGACTCTTGGCTTGAGGGACACAGGCTGAAAGCCTGTGCCACCTCCACCAGCGGCACGGTGATATACACGCCCAGCTTCTTAGCCAGTGCGCCAAAGTGCCGCGTGGATGGCCCGGGCACCGGCTCGGCGAAGCCGGCGGGGTCCTTGCCGGTGAAGACGTTTTCGATCGGCCGGCCGGGCACCTGCCAGTTGGTCTTCAGATCCTGCGAGAGATACCCCGTCACGGCCGCCTCGGGCAGCACGATGATCTTGGCGCCCTGCCTGGCCGCCTGCTCCACCAGGGCGGTCAGCTTGGCGCGATTCGCCTCGACCTCGCCCAGGTCGGAGGAGCATTGAATGGCGGCGACCTTGACGGTCGCCGGCCGGGAGCCCGATCGTACGGGCGATGTTGCCGGGCGAGAATCGGGCGCGGCCAGGGCCAGCGTGAAGAACGATAGCGGGAGGGCCAGGATGCCCAGCCAAGAGAGGCGGCGGGTGAAGTTCGATTGCATGGCTGGCCGTCCTTTCTGCGCCCGAGGCGCTCAATCGCCCTGACGGGCTCCCGAAATTATCGCCCCGCTTTCCCCGGGCTCGGCCGCTGCTCGCTGCGCTCGCATCGCCCAGCACCCGGGGCTACTATCAGTCGCCCTGCGGGCTCCCGAACCCGGAATGGCGCCAAGGCCGAAGGCTATTCGTCCCGGTTTCGGTTAAGTGGCTTATGGCATTTCCGGCAGACTGCTGCCCCAACTGATAAACCCCAACAGGCTCAAAGAGTCCACACATACCAGCATTAGCAATACTGTCCCAATGACAATAAGGGGCCGATTCTGTCGTATCCTTTTTCTGTTCAGAAGGAACACAAGAAGCAGAGCGCCATCCACAAACGGCGCTGCCAGCAGCAAAACTGGAAATATCGGCGAACTCCAACCAGACCAGTAGAAGCATGCTGCATCGGGGAAACAGGATCGCAGGTGTTCTGATAGCGGACCGAACAGGCCATCAACCAATGCCCATAGAATCGTCGCGAAAGCCAACGCGCCCTTCCAGCGCCAGGCCTGCTCTTCTTCGGGCGCGCGTTTTGGGTACGAAATATCCATCCGATTCTCTCCTGCCTTTGTCTCCTGCTTCGCCCGCATCCAGCTTACTTCTTTCCCGCATCGCCACAAGACGTCTACCTTGTGCCGCGCAGCCGGTCGGCGTCGATGGCTAGCTGGCGGACCTTGTAGCGCAGGATGCGGCCGGTGGTGCCCAGCTCGCGGGCGGCGGCGGCCATGTTGCCGCCGGAGCGTTTGAGAGCGTCGACCAGGATGTCGCGCTCGTACAGCGCGGTGCGTTCCTCCAGCGTGCCGGTGCCCATGGTGTCGGAGAAGTCGGAGGTTTGCAGCGTGGGCGGCAGGTGGTGGCCGTGAATGACGCCGTCGGTCGAGAGCAGCACCGCCCGCTCGATGCAGTTCTCCAGCTCGCGCACGTTGCCCGGCCAGTGGTACACGGCCATCATGTTGATGGCCGGCGTGGAGATGCGGCGGACGTCCTTGCCGGCCCGCCGGCCGTATTTTTCCACGAAGTGGTCGGCCAGCAGCAGGATGTCATCCTTGCGCTCGCGCAGCGGCGGCAGGAAAATGGGGAAGACGTTGACCCGGTAGTACAGGTCCTGGCGGAACTGGCCGCTCTCGACGCATTTCTCCAGGTCGCGGTTGGTGGCGCACAAGATGCGCAGGTTCGCCTTGCGCATCTGGTTGGAGCCGACGCGCTGAAACTCGCGCTCCTGGAGCACGCGCAGCAGCTTCACCTGCGTGGCGGGCGAGAAGTCGCCGATTTCATCGAGAAACAGCGTGCCGCCCTCGGCCTCCTCGATGCGGCCCTTGCGGGTGGCGATGGCGCCGGTGAAGGCGCCTTTTTCGTGGCCGAAGAGCTCGCTCTCCAGCAGGCCTTCGCTCAGGGCCGCGCAGTTCACCTTGATGAAGGGCCCGGAGGCCCGCGGCCCGGCGTAGTGGATGGCGTGGGCCACCAGCTCCTTGCCCGTCCCCGATTCCCCGCGGATCAGCACCGTGATATCGCTGGCGGCCACCTGGTGGATGGCGCGGTACACCTCGCGCATGGCGCCGGAGTTGCCGATGATGTTCTCCGGGCGGAAGCGGTCTTCCAGCTCCGTGCGCAGGCGCAGGTTCTCCTGCTCCAGCGTCCGCCGCTCGGCGGCGATTTCGCGCCGCGCCTGCACATCGTGGGCGATCATGCTGGCCACGATGGTCAGCACGCGCACATCGTGATCGAGCACGGCGGCGGCGTCGTAGTCGCGGTCGGCCCAGAGCGTGCCCACCACCTCGGCGCCGATGGCGATGGGCACGCAGATGAACGACAGCTCCTGCGGAATGCGGCCGCGGCGGTTATGCAGGCGGTCCAGGAACATCGGCTCCTGGCTGATCCGCGGCACGACGGCCGGCTTGCCCGTGGCCAGCACGCGGCCGGCGATGCCTTCGCCCGCCAAGTAGCGCGTGGAGCGGCCGCGGCCGGCCGGCAGGTCGTGGGCCACTTCGAGTGTCAGCTCGTTGCTGTCGGGCGAGAGCAGCATGATCGTGCCGCGGTGCATGCCGAGCTGGTCATCCAGCACATCCAGCACCTCGGCCAGCACCTGCCGCTGGTGGCGGCCGCTGCCTAGGAGTTGGCTGATGTGGTATAGCGCCTCCAGCTCGCGGCGATGGTGGTTGACATCCCGGCCGGCCGTCGCGGTGGCGGTTTGGTCGCCGGCGGCGGCTAGTGCGGCATCTCGGTTTTCTGTCGTCATGCTCAGTTTTCCAGGCGGCTGAAAGTACAAAAGTGTAACAACTGGCATGGCTCGGAACAACAACGTATTTCGAAGCAGCGGCCGCAGGCAAGGGCCGGGGAGGATCACAAGCAGAAGCCCCTCCATATATGTTTAACGCGAAAGGCCGCTCATTTTTTAAGCGCCGCAAGAAAATGTTACGATGGGAGGCGGAAGGCTTTGTTTTGGGGAAGAAGCAGCCCCTCCATATATGTTTAACGCGAAACCGCCCAGCAATATTCCTAGTTGGAAAAAAATGTTCATTGCCCTGTGCCATTCTCGCATAAGTAACTAAATATAAACAGGTTATTAATATGCATGTCTGGGTCTGTATTTGGTCCCCCAACCCGTCGGCCCTCTGAATGCCAGACAGGAATGTGAATCGCCGGCGGGCGAACTGACAAATATGTCCGTTTATGCCGACTATGCCGGCTATGCCGGCCAGGGTTTAATTCTTTGCCATTCTTGATGTTAGTGCTTAGTATTCAGTTTGGCACGTCTTGTGCTTATATCCAGTCGTACGGGAGACAGTACGGCCCCCTTCGCGGGGCCGCTGTATTTGGGCAAACGGATAGCCCAAGGGTCAGTCCAACGCGGAAAGGAGAAACGCCCGATGACCCCGAAGCAGTTTTTTGACATGGCCAAGGCCAACCACGCCGAGATGATCGACCTGAAGTTCGTCGACATGCTGGGCACGTGGCAGCACTGTTCCTACCCCATCGCCACCAACGACGAGAGCATTTTCGAGGAGGGCCTGGGCTTTGACGGCTCGTCGATCCGCGGCTGGCAGGACATCCACCAGTCGGACATGATGGCCGTCTGCGACCCCGACACCGCGCAGATCGACCCGTTCTTCGCCAAGCCCACGATCAGCGTGATCGCCAACATCGTGGACCCGGAGACCCGCCAGCGCTACAACAAGTGCCCGCGCTACGTGGCCCAGCAGGCCGCCGCCTTCCTCAAGAAGACCGGCCTGGCCGACACGTGCTACATCGGCCCGGAGGCGGAGTTCTTCATCTTCGATGAAGTCCGCTACGAGCAGAACCAGCACACCGGCTTCTACCGCATCGACTCCAACGAAGGCGCCTGGAACACCGCCCGCTTTGAAGAGCCCAACCTGGGCTACAAGCCCTCCTTCAAGGGCGGCTACTTCCCCGTCAGCCCGACCGACACGTTCCACGACCTGCGCGGCGAGATGGTGTACGAGATGCTCAAGCTGGGCATCATGATCGAGGCGCACCACCACGAGGTGGCCACCGCCGGCCAGAGCGAAATCGACATGAAGTTCCAGGAACTGACCAAGATGGGGGATCAGTTCATGTGGTACAAGTACATCGTCAAGAACGTGGCCAAGCGGAACGGCAAGACCGCGACGTTCATGCCCAAGCCCATCTTCGAGGACAACGGCTCGGGTATGCACACGCACATCTCGCTGTGGAAGGGCGGCAAGCCCCTCTTTGCCGGCAAGAGCTACGCGGGCCTCTCGGACATGGCCTTGTACGCCGCCGGCGGGCTGTTGAAGCACGCCGCCTCGCTGCTGGCGTTCTGCGCCCCGACGTGCAACAGCTACCGCCGGCTGGTACCGGGCTTCGAGGCCCCGGTGAACCTGGCCGTCTCGGCGAGAAACCGCTCGGCGTCGATCCGCATTCCGATGTACTCGCCCAGCCCCAAGGCCAAGCGGCTGGAGTTCCGCTGCCCCGACCCATCGGCCAACGGCTACCTGGCCTGGTCGGCCATGCTGATGGCCGTGATCGACGGCATCAAGAACAAGATCAAGCCCGGCGAGCCCCTGGACCGCAACATCTACGAGATGACCGGCGAGGAGCTGGACCGCATTCCCAAGGTGCCCGGCTCGCTGGAACAGGCCATCGACGCCCTGGAAGCCGACCACGCGTACCTCAAGGCCGGCGATGTCTTCAGCGAGGAGCTGATCCAGGCCTGGATCACCTGGAAGCGGGACAACGAGATCAAGCCCATGGCGCTGCGGCCGCATCCGTACGAGTTCCACCTATATTACGACGCTTGATTCGTCGCTGACAACGTATCCTTTTCGCGTCGGCCGGGAGATGCTCGCGAGGGCATCTTCCGGCCGCCTTTTTTTGGGCGAGGGGGGAGGCTGGAAGATCGGTAGGCTGGAGGGGCGGGAGGCTCGAAGTGAGAGTCTTGTTAACCAGCCAAGAGAGTCAAAATTATGGAGACTGGCGAATCGCGTGTGATGTGGAGGCCCGGAGGGCCGAAAGTCTTGTAGCCGGGGGCGTAAGCCCCCGGAAAAAAGTTGAAAGCAGGAGAAAGCCCCGAAGGGGCGAAAGGTTTTTTGACAGCATGCTCTTTCGGTGCTCTCTCGCGCCATCGGTGCTCTCTCTGGCATTCAGTGCTCTTTCGCCCCTTCGGGGCTCGGATCTTTGGGAACGACTGTTCCGGGGGCTTACGCCCCCGGCTACGACCTTCCGGCCCCTCGGGCCTAAAAACACCCTTTGCCGGCAGTCGGCCGGCCTCGAGCATGCCTACAATCCCAAGAGGAGATGTGGACTCAACGAGCATGCACATGAAGGAGCCCTGTTATGACAACGGTACGAACGCAAACCATGAAGGCGCTGCGGCTAAGCGACTACGGCGGGCCTGAGAAATTGCACCTGGAAGATGCCGAATTGCCCCGGCCGGACCAGGGGCAGGTGCTGGTGCGGATTCGGGCCGCCTCGGTCAACCCGATCGATTTCAAACTGGCCTCGGGCAGCATGAAGAACTACGCCCCGCTGAAGTTCCCGTGGATTCCCGGCGGCGACTTTGCCGGCATCATCGAGGCCGTCGGCTCCGGCGGTGCGGCGGTCAGCGCGGGCGATGAAGTCTTCGGCAGCACGCCCGGCGGCGGCTCGTACGCCCAGTTCGCCCTAACCCGAAGCGACATGGTCGCCCCTAAGCCGCGCACGCTCAGCTTCGTGGAGGCCGCCTCGGCGCCCCTGGCGTGCCAGACCGCCTGGCAGGCGCTCTTCGAGCACGCCGACCTCCAGGTGGGCCAGACCGCCCTCATCCACGGCGCCGCCGGCGGCGTGGGCATGTTCGCGGTGCAGCTTGCCCACTGGAAAGGGGCCAAGGTTTTCGCTACGTGCTCGGCGGTGAACGTCGATTTCGTCCGCTCGCTCGGGGCCGACGTGGTGATCGACTACAAGGGCACCTCCTTTGAGTCGGTGGCCAAGGATGTGGATGTGGTTCTCGACCTGATCGGCGGGGAAACCCAGCGGCGGTCGTTTGCCGTGCTCAAGCCCGGCGGCAAGCTCATCGCCTCCACCACGCCGCCGCCGCAGGAGCTGGCCCAGCAGAAGAACGTGCAGGCCATCGGCATGCACATGCAGGCCTCGGCCCAGCGCCTCGCCGAAATCGCCCGGCTGATCGACAACGGCGAGCTCAGGACCGTCGTCAGCAAGACGTACCTGCTCTACGAGGCCAACCGGGCGTGGGTGGACATCATGTCCGGCCACACGCGCGGCAAGATCGTGCTCGAGATACCGTAAGACGATTTGCGATTTTTGATTTGCGATTTGCGATTGAAGATTCGGATGGGGAGGATGCTTGGGTGACGGAGCATCCTTCTGCGGCCCCATTAATCGCAAATCAAAAATCAAAAATTGAAAATCCGCTCAGGCCGCCGGATACGTGATCACGTCTGCCTCCACGCGGGCCCACGGCATCAGCGCGTGCGGCCGCGCGGTGCGGGCACTGGTGATGTGCCGGACCTGAAGGCCGCGCACGGTCAGCGCATCGGCCAGCAGCGAGCGGTGGCAGCGAAACGGCACCGCCTCCGCGCACATCAGCGCCAACATCTTTTCGCCGGCCATGCGAATGAGCCGATCGAGCTGGCGGGCGAATTCCTTGGTCTGCATGTAATCAGCGTAGCCGCGAAACGAGGCGTTGCGCCAGCCCATGTTGATCGAGTCGGCCCGCGCGTGCTTCAGCCCGCCCAGACCCTTGAGGTGGACGTATCCGATCTTCCGCCGCCGCAGAAACGGGCCGAGATCCTCGCGGTTGAACTGCGGGTTATGCCGTGAGCGCGGAATCGTGCGCACATCCACCACCCGCTGGATGCCGAACGCCCGCAGCCGGGCGATGAATGTCTCCAGCGGCAACATGGAGTGGCCGATCGTGTAAACCGTTACCGGCGGCGGCGAATGATGGGACATATTCAATGCTACGCACCGCGATTGCACCGTGCCCTCAGGTTGCGGCCGCGGCGACGATTTCTCAGGGATACTGATCCAGCCCGTTGCGCGTGAGGTTCTTGCGCAACGTGTACAGGTCATTCAGCGTATTCTGCGGCGGCGGCGTGACGGTCTGGGTGTGGCCGTCCCAGTACAGGCCGTTGGGGCCGATATCATGGTAGTACTGCCATGCATAAAAGCAGTACGAGTTGTTGTAATACTCGACGGCGGTTGCTATTGCGCCGAAGCACGAGAAAGGATTGCCGACCTCTTGATAGCGAAAATGTCGAATCATGGCGGCGTCCACGGGTATGACGGAACCCTGGCCGGGCGTTTCAGGACCAATGGCCAATCCGGAAGATGCCATATCTGCCATGGCCACGCCATCGCCCGAGAAGAAGGTCTGGCTTGGCGCCGCCAGTTCTTCCAGACGATAAGGCCCATAGGCGTTGTCGCGTCGGCAGGCGGGATGTGAATAAGGCCAGTCCATCAGCAGACTGGAGAAGAAGTAGGTCGCCCGCGTCTGACCGTAGCCGCCCCAATAGTACGGCGCCAGCGTGGGAAAAAGCTGTTGCGCGGCAGGGCAGATGAGGATTTCATCACCCCAGACCAGGCTATGGGGAGCGCCATTGACATAACGGCGTCCGCCCAGGGCGCGGGAGGGGATGTATCCCAGGGCGCAGTAAAAATCGGCCGGCGTGGCGGCGGGGATGGAGGACTCCGTGTACGGCTCATAGGTTGTCAAGCAGGCAGGCCAGGGCAGGGACGTGCTGACGCCCCAGGAAGGCCCGTCAGGTCCGTAAATCTCGCCCACCGGTCCCATCCAGCCGCCATAGGTGCTGGAATAGAGGCTGGCCGCCTGGTAGATGGCGTGCAGGTTGGCGGCGCACACCGAGCGCTGCGAGGCCTGGCGGGCCGTCGACAGGCTGGGCAGCGTGATGCTGGCCACGAGCGTGACGATACCGATGACGACGACCACCTCGGTGATCGTAAACGCGCGGCGGCCGGCCATTCGATTGCACATGTTGATACGTCCCCTTTCCCTGCCCATATTGCGACTAAGAAAATGGTTCCTGCCGTCCGCCCGCCCGTGATATCCGCGTAGCGACGTGATTCGTTGCGAGCCGGTTACGCCCCATCGGGCCCGCGCCCAGGCGGCCTCGGCTGGATTTCAATTAGAAGCCCTATCGTCCAATCTGTCAATGGAGCAATGCGAAAAAACCGGCCGCCGGCAAGATTCAAGCTTGACAGAATTCCCATCCGACATATAGTAAAGGCTGCTCAATTTCGCTTTGCGGGCGGAGCTTTTTCAACGGTCTACTTGGGTGATCTGTTCGGCAGGCCGCACAGCCTGCGCCACCAGGCCGTGATGGAGACAAGCTAATGAACTGCTCATCAAGGATCCTTGCCGCGGCCGTGCTATTGGGGGCCGCCATGCCGGCTTTCGCCATCAGCGCCCAGTTCGAGTTCGATTGCTACAAGCTCATTGACGCCAACGGCAATGCGGCGTACGTCAGCGAGATCATCGCCCCCAACGTAAACGCTGCGGCCGCCTTGACCGGGTTGAGCCTCGCCGGGTACTCCATCCACACCCCCGCGATGGCCGATGGCGTTTATGCCGATATGCCGCTGGCAGGTGCGCAGCGTCAATACCAGACCGGCCCGACCAACTGGGACGGCCTGGCGAGCACGGCCGCCGGGGCGTACCAGATTAAGTGGGATTTTAACTATGCGCCCAACACGGCTATGAATTGGAGCACGTATACCGATTTCACCGTCTCTTCGATGGACTCGACCACGTTCCTGGCCGCGAGCCCCATTTCGCTGCCGACCAGCGGACAGGTTTTTGATATCCCCAACCCGACATTCCAATGGACCGCCCCGACAGATGTAAGCCGGGCCACGCGCATGGTGGTGCAGGCGCTGGTGAATCCCGATGCCGGCGGGGAGGGTTTTGCCGCCGTGGCCTCGGCCACGCACATCGGCGCGGTGGATATCCCCTGGGACGCCAACAGTTGGCGCCCCGGCGCCATGCCCAATGGCGCGGGCAGCTTTGCCGTCAACTACAGCCTGACGCTGGGGGCCGCGCAAGTAATCTCCACGCCGGTCGTCACATATTCCAAACCCGCGCACGTCAGTTCCCTCAACCCCGTCTGGGCTGTTTCCGATCCGCAATTTGTCACGACCACGTACGCCAACTTCACCATCACGCCCGAGCCGGCCACGCTGGCCCTCCTGGCGGCGGGGCTTCTCTTGGGGCGGCGGCGGTAGGGGAGTGATTGCATTCGGCTGCGCCTGCTCGATCATATCTTCTTCATAATGCGGAAGTTGCGGCTGCACGCCGGGGCTCTGCTGGCGGCCAACTGCCGGCGGCAACTGGTGAATTTCGCCAGTTGACCAGGCCCCTGGGGATCGATCCTGACTCCCGCAACTGGTGAATTTCACCAGTTGATCAGACACTTGGCCTCAAGGCCTCCTGGCGACTGGTGAATTTCACCAGTTGACCAAACTCCCGGATCAGGGTTCCCGGCAACTGGTGAATTTCGCCAGTTGCACCGAATGCACCGTCAACCTGCGGCTCAAAGACGCTATGAACTTGTCAAGTAGCGACTCGGCGTACAAACGAGAGAAGGAAATACCCCTCCAGCCTTGTAGAAGCAAATAGCGTGCCAGAGTCTAAAGAATAAGAAGCACAAATTATTGAGATATATATAACTACAT
>PMYD01000138.1 GCA_003171335.1 Phycisphaerales bacterium | reverse complement strand
GTTTCGGGGAGCATTCCACATCGACAGTGCATGTGTTCCCACTCGTGGTCTCCTGGCGACATCGCGTGAATGCCTGCATATGTATCGGCACGTCGCCAGTTGGAGGTGCACCCGGTCTGGCGGCCTGGCCCGTGCGTGCAGATCGACCCGCGCGGTACCGGCCTGCGGCAAGCCCGTTCCGAAAATTGTTGACGGAGAAAACCTTCAAGGTGACAATCCACTCCAACGATGGCAATAATCCGCCAACAAGTTGACAGGTCTAAGTTTAACCAAGAGGCCCAGCTCCCGTTTAGCCTGCGTCTGGAAGACTTCCAGATGGCAATGCAGGACGTGTATGACTTCTTCTTCGACGTAAACTCGTTGCTTTCAAAAAAGGGGCTTCAGCGCCTCGACGACATGCTTAGGCCCGCTATCATGTCGGGGCTCCTGTCGGACATGCTGACCGCGAGTATTTCAAAGCACTCACGCGTCTTGGTCCAGAACGATTATTTCAATGGGCATCCAGACCTCGTTGTTCAAGGTATCTATCCATCAAATGCGGTGAAGGCCGGTGCCGAGGGGGTCGAGATCAAGACTACGCAAAAGCTTGGCGGAGCGGTCGATACGCATGGTGCCAGGGAGCAGTGGATGTGCGTATTCGTTTATCAAGTTGACGAAGAGACAGAACCCGCTGTTGATCGAAAGCCGATGAGCTTCTGCGAGGTTTTTCTCGCATACGTTGGCATTGAGGATTTCCGAAGTAATCCCCGCGGCTTGCTGGGAACCCGCACAGCAACCTTGCACAAGAAAGGGGTGGAAAAACTCAGATTAAACTGGGTTTACAAGACTTAAGGAGCGCCGTTCGGGCGGAGATGCATCAGTCGGGGAATAGCATTGAGGGCGATTTCAAAGTAATGCTGGTCCTTTTCAACACCGATGCTCTCGTAGCCGAGCGATTCGGCCGCTGCCAAGGTGGAACCAGCGCCGGCGAAGCAATCCAGGATAACGCCCTTGCCCAAAGGTAATACCCCCCGAACAAGCTGACGGAGGAACGCCTGTGGCTTCAAGCTGGGGTGGGGAGCAAGCTTTCGTTCGCTTTTCCTTGTTGGACTCGAAACGATAACGTCTCCAAACGGCTTGTCCATTTCCGGCCGGCGGAATCCCCCCGTGCCCCATCTTCGGAGATTGTCTTGAACCCGGCCTTGGATAGGCATGCGGAACACAATCCAAGGCTCCCACATGGACCTAGGCATAACGCTGACTTCGCTGAATTCCTCATGCGCTGCCTTGGGTCGATCACCGCCGCGCATGGTCATGGTTAGGCGAATAATCTCGCCCCGGCGCTCAAGGCCCGCATCCGCCAAGGCCCCCGAGACGATGTATGACAGAAGAGGATTTGAGGCCACGATCACATGTGCGCCGGGCACAAGCTTGGGCAGGAGCAACCGTGCCCAGGTGTGGAAGAAAATCCAAATGTCCCCTAATTGTTCGCCTGTGAGGGTAGTAAACCGCGGCAGTGGAGAGCGCTTGTGACCGTCAAAAGAAGGCGGTATTCGCCAAACTCCACCCTTGCCGTTTCGCAGTTTGGCCTGCTGCTCAGGCGTGTATTCATGCAACCCGTAAGGCGGGTCGGTAACGACCGCATGAATGCTTTGTTTCTCGCGGCGACTGATCCACTCGAAACAATCCGCATGAAACAAAGTGCTTTTTCCGAAATGAAATGGTTCCAGCCAATTCACTACGGGACTTGGCGCCTCTTGGACCCTTTGCACGGAACCCGTGGTCATCCGGTAGCGGCCTCGTGATTCCCGAACAAACATCTCACTTGCATTAAGCCTCAGATAGGAACGCACAGAGGAACTGGGCGTGGGACCAAGAATCTTGCAAACTCGCTCTTCAATTTCCCTTACCGGCAGCGACTCGGAGGACCGCGACATTACCTGAAGGATCGCATCCCGAACATGCCCGCGAGGGATTTTTGCCTCAATTTGACTCATGGGAAGCAAAATAAGACGTCTAGACGTCTTTTGTCAACCTTCTTTTTCTTCAAACGAGATAAGCCGCCTCTCGACGGCGTGACAGCCGATGTGCCGGCAACGTGGGCAGCGGCGGAGCTTGAAGGGACGACCCGTGGCATGAAGGCGATAGCCGTACTTGCCCCAGGGCTCTTTGAAGCCGCATTTGAGGCAACGGACGGACCAGCCGGGGGCACGCTGCTCCCAGACGTCAAGGGTCGGAGGTTCGGTCGCGCCATCCATGGTTGGTCCTCCTGCCAGAAGCCCATACCCGCGCTAGTGGCATCAGGCCGTCAGGCAAGAATATCAATCCGTAAGCCTAATTCGACGGAATGACCTTGCCATCGCCTGGCTCTCCCATGCGCGTTGCAATGAGTATAGATGAGAGAGATTGTCGGTCCCCTTTTCTCCATGCCTCGACCAGCACCTTTCCCTTCTCCGTTAGCGACATCGTATACCCAAGGAAGGGCGATCTTTGGGCAGAACTCACAGATTTGCTCTCGGGGGCGAAAAACCCCCACATAGAGCCGTCTTCATAATAAGATGCCGAAAACTGGACCAGACCCGCTGCGACAACCTTAGAATACTTCATAATAGTGTCGCCGGAAACAATTGGGGCTGTCATTTCCCTGAGCTCGTAGAGGAACAAGAGCACTTCTACAGATTCTTTATCAAATGCCTGCCCCAGACTTACCAGGATTGCTTTCCAGACCCGTATCGACTCCTCCCGTATAGTTCCCCGGTGATAGAGAGCATGGCAGGTGGGACATAAAGCTATCAGGTTCGGCAGCGTATCAGGGCCTTCATCACTCAACTGAACGATGTGGTGCATATCGAGTGCGAGGATGCCCCTGCAAGTAGGTACAGCACACCGGTACCCGGCTTCTGTCAGCACTGCTATCGCTGTCTCAGTCGGAATATTTCCGCGCGGACTCATAATTCAATCTTCGGCCTTCTCCAGTTTTCCCTCGCGGTGGGCGGTGATGTAATTCATGCAGAACTCATCGGCCCCGCTGACGGCCTCGGCGGCCAGGATGGTGGCGACGACGCCGGGCAGGCAGGGGTCGATCAGGGCGGCGTTCATGCCGTGGTAGATGGCGATAGTCATCATGGCGGCGTTGACGAGCTTGCGGACAGGCAGGCCGAAGCTGCAATTGGACAGGCCGCCGCCCACCATCACGCCGGGCAGCTCCCTGCGGATGCGGCGGATGGCATCGCACAGCCGCTGGGCGTTGGCTTGGTCGGCGGAGATGGGGAAAAAGCACGGGTCGACGATGATTTCCTCGGCGGTCTTGCCGGCCTTGGTCACCAGAAGGTCCACCAGCTTTTTGGCGCGGTCGACGCGGTCATCGACGCCCATGGGCGTGCCCTCGTCGGACATGCACAGGGCCACGACCATGCACGGGGCCGAGGCCACCACCGGCAGCATCGCGGCCAGCCGCTCACTCTCCAGCGAAATGGAGTTGACGATGGGTTTGGCTTTGGCGCGCGAAAGCGCTGCGCGGATCGCCTGGGGGTCGGCCGAGTCGATGCAGATGGGCTTATCCGTGTTGGACTGCACCAAGTCGACGAGCCACTCCATGTTGGCCACTTCGGCGCCGGGGCGGGGGTCGCCGCCGTTGACGTCGATGTAGTCGGCCCCGCAGGCCGCCTGGTCGGTCGCCAGGCGGATGATGGCCTTGGCGTTTCGCTCCGCAATGGCCTTGTTGACGGTCTTGCGGGTGGCGTTGATCTTTTCACCGATAATCAGCATGGGCTTAAGGCTCCTTTGCGCTCCGGGACGACTGCGCCGAGGGGATGTTTTACGCGCCCGGGCGGCGGATTGCAAATTGCCAATTGCAAATTGCAAATTGGGGGAACCGGCGCACATTTGCATGCGAGCTTCCCTGGCAATTCAACGACTGAGCCCCGGGAGCTCTTGCAGCCGGCATGTTTCTCAGCGCGGCCATCGCCAGGGGTTCTTCAATTGGCAATTTGCAATTCGCAATTCCGCAATTCTTCTCACTCCCTGCCCGTCCACAGGTACATGAACTGCGGCCGGCAGAGATACGCCAGGTCGGCCGCCGAGATGTTCACCAGGTTGATCTGCGGCACGCCGCTGGCGGCGTACACGCTGCCGCGATAGCCCAGCGGGCGGTGATAGATGACCACCTTGGCCTTGGTGATGTGGGCTTTCTGCTTGGCCAGGCGGATGGCCTCGTGCATGTCGCCCTGGGAGTCGATGAGGCCGTTGGCCAGGGCCTGGTCGGAGGTGTAGATGCGGCCGTCGGCCAGTTCCTTCACCTTGTCGCGATCCAGCTTGGGCCGGCCCTCGTGCACGACGGTGAGGAAACGTCCGTAGTAGTCGTTCACGATTTCCTGGAGCAGCACGCGGTCCTTCTCCTCCAGCGGTTTGAGCGGGCTGCCCATGTCCTTATAGGGGCCCGAGACGATGGCGTGGGCGTCGATGCCGAGTTTCTGCATCGTGCCGGCGAAGGACAGGGTTTGCACGATCACGCCGATGGAGCCGACCAGGGCCGTCGGGTCGGCCATGATTTCATCGGCCCCGCTGGCCAAGTAGTAGCCGCCGCTGGCGCCGACATCCTCGATGAGGGCGATCACGGGCGCCTTCTTGAGCCGCTTAAAGCGCAGCAACTCCTGGTGCATGATGTTCGAGGCCGTCACGCCGCCGCCGGGCGAGTTGATGCGCAGGATGATGGCCTTGACGTTGTCGTCCTGGCGGGCCTTGGCGAGCTTCTCCACGAACGTGCTGGTGGGGTTCTCGCCCGAGCCGAACAGGCCCTCCTCACGGGCATCGACGATCAGGCCGTCGACGTCGATGATGGCGACTTTGTCCCAGAAGAGCCCGGAATCCTTCTCCACGGTGGTCTCGTCGAGTTCCTGGTTGGCCGAGACCGGCTTGATCAAGAGCCCGCCGCCCGGCGCGCAGCCGGCCATCAGGCCCGCGATGAGAAAACCCGCGGCCGCCAACAGAACCACCTTTGCCATGCGCTTCATGTGTTGCCTCCCGAACGTTTTTGCAAGAAGGCCAAGCGGCCGCAATTGAACCGGCTGGTCCCTACAGCCCCAGGCGGTGCGGCGGCGGCCTCCAACATCCCGATCATGATACCCCGGACCGCGGCCGCTTGCACCCCCCCGTGGCGAGGAGATGTGCGACCGGGCTAGAATAAGGCTGTAGACTATAGGCTGTAGACTGTAGGCGCTTGTGCGGAGGTCTTTTCCGGCAAAATGGGAACGATAGCTTGGTAAGCAACAAGATCTGCCGCCAAAACCCTACAGCCTAAAGCACTTCGGCTTCGCTCAGTGCCCTGAGCCCGTCGAAGGGCCTACAGCCTAAAGTCTCTCTTAAAGGATTTATCCATGAAGGCGGTCGTCGACCCGGACACGTGCATCGGATGCGAGGCGTGCGTGGGCATCTGCCCGGAAGTGTTCGAGATGCGCGGGGCCCTGGCCTACACGTACACCGACCCCGTGCCGGCGGACAAGGAAGCCTCCGCCCGGGAGGCCGCCGAGGCGTGTCCGACATCGGCCATCACCTTCGAGTGACAGGAGTTCGACCATGGCATCGGATCTGGCGGGCAAACATTGCGTGCCCTGTAAAGGCGGCGTAGCGCCGCTGCGCGGCAGCGCGGTGGCGGACCTTCAGCGCAAGCTCGGCGGCGACTGGCAGGTGGTCGATGAGCACCACCTGGAAAAGACGTTCACATTCAAGGATTTCCGCGAGGCGCTGGAGTTTGTCAACCGCGTGGGCGGCATCGCCGAAGAACAAGGCCACCACCCCGACTTCTTCCTGACCTGGGGCAAGGTGGGCCTGACGATCATGACGCACAAGATCGATGGGCTGACCGAGAACGATTTCATCCTGGCGGCCAAGGCCGACCAGGCGCGGGAGGCGATGAGGCCGCTGGAAGTGCACGCGTGAAAAGAAGGCTTTGGGCTGTAGGCTTTAGGCTGTAGGCACGGCAAGAAGTACCGTGCGCTGCGATAGGTGCTATCAACCGCGTTTCCGGCTGTTCCTACAGCCTACAGCCTACAGCCTATAGTCTACAGCCTGTCTCTTACTTCTCCTTGCCCGCAAATCCCAGGTACTCGTCCAGCCAGTCATCCGTCCGGAGCACGCCTTTGCGCTGGCGGAGGGCCAGGCGTTCCGCGCGATTCTGGGCGACGTCGAAGAGCTTTCGGGTGACAGGGCCGGAAATCTCGCGGCTGGTCTTGCCGAAGCGGCGGCGCAGGTAACCGGAGAGCCGCGGGGCGTGGCGGACCACCAGCTCATCCTCCAGCGAGACGATCGCCACGGCGTGGCCGGGGTCGCCCTGGCGGCCGGCGCGGCCGAAGAGCTGGCGGTCGATGCGGCCGGCCTCGTGCCGCTCGGTGGCGATGACCTGGAGCCCGCCCTTGTCGGCGATGCCTGAACCCAGCTTGATGTCGGTGCCGCGGCCGGCCATGTTCGTGGCCACGGTGATGCGCCCGGCCTGGCCGGCCAGGGCCACAATCTCCGCCTCGCGGGCCTCGTTGACGGCGTTGAGCACCTCGTGCTCCAGCCCCGCGGCCACCAGCAGGCGGCTCAAGTGCTCGCTGGCCCCCACGCTGCGCGTGCCCACCAGCATCGGCAGCCCGCGCTCGTGGTTGAGGCGGATCTCCTGCACGATGGCGTTCCACTTGGCCGGCGCGGTGGCGTACACGCGATCGGGCTCGTGCACGCGGATGCACGGCCGGTTGGTGGGAATCTTCACCACCGGGCAGTGGTAAATCTGCCAGAATTCGCGCGTGCCCTCGATGGCCGTGCCGGTCATGCCGGAAATCCGCCGGTACAGGCGGAAGAAGCGCTGAAAACTGATGCGGGCGTAGGTGTCCTTGGGCGGCTCGATGTTCACGGCTTCCTTGGCCGAGACCGCCTGGTGCAGACCATCGCGCCACTCGCGGTCGGGCATGAGGCGGCCGGTGAACTCATCCACGATCACCACCTTGCCCTCTTGGATGACGTACTGCTTGCCCAGCATGTAGAACTCGCGGGCGGTCAGCGCCTGCGTGACCAGCTCCTCGCGCCGCCGCGCGCCTTGCCACAGGCCCCCCAAGGGCTCGGCCAGCTCGCCCAGGCGGCTCTTGCCGGCGGAGGTCAGGTCCACCTCGTGGAAGCGCTCGTTGAGCTTGTAATCGCGGATGGCCTCCAACTGCGCCGACAGGGTGGCCGCCTGGCGGAACGCCTCCACCTGCTCGGGATTGGGCGCGTGGCCGGAGATGATCAGCGGCGTGACGGCCTCGTCGATCAGGATCGAGTCGGCCTCATCCACGATCGCACAGGGCAGCCCGCGCTGTACCACGCGGTCGGTGCCCGAGCCCTGGCCATCGACGATCCGCGTGAGAATGACCGCCGAGAGCCCCTGGAGTCGGCCCAGCGTCAGGCGGTCGCGCAGGTAGTCGGCGGTCACTTCCTTGTTCGTGCAGTAGGTGATATCGGCCAGGTACGCCTGGCGGCGGTCCGCCGGCTCCATGTCGGCCTGGATGGCCGAGACAGTCAGCCCGCAGAAGTTGTAGACGCGCTTCATCCACTCGGCATCGCGGCGGGCCAGGTAATCGTTGGTGGTGATGATGTGGCAGCCCTTGCCGCGCCAGCCGCCGACCGTGGCGGGCATGGTGGCGGTGAGCGTCTTGCCCTCGCCGGTGGCCATCTCGGTGAAGTTGCCCGCCTCGATGGCCATGGCGCCAGCCACCTGCACCAGGAACGGCCGCTCGCCGATCTGCCGGAAGTCCACCTCGCGAATGATCGCAAAGGCGCGCTTCAGAATTTCCGGCGTCTCGCGGCCGCGCAGGAAATGCTCGCGGACCTTGAGACATTCCTCGCGCAGCGCCTGGTCGCTCAGGCGCGCCAGCTCGGCCTCCATCGCCAGCACCTCGGCCGCCCGGCGGAGAAACAGGCGGCTGCGCGGCACGGTCTGCTGCACGTAGCCGGCGGCGACATCCCAGGCGGCATCGAGCCCCTTGGGCAGCTCGTTGCCGCCGGTCCGCTGGGTGAGCATGCGCCAGGTTGTGGAGGGAACTGCCGTCACGCTACAGACCCCTGCGCTGGATCAACTGCTGCAACGAGCGGAACCACTGCACCGCCAGCGGCTTCTTATCCAGGTGGAAGCGCACGACCACGCGCTGGCCCGGCCACAGCACGTGCTGCGCCAGCAGGTCGGGGTCATCCAGCGCCAGGTGTACGCGCACCTCGAAGACCGGGCTGGCCGGCGTGACGTGGTTGGGGTCCTGCACGTCGGTGGCAATGGAACCGCCGGCGGTCGCGCCTAAAGCCGCGGTGGGCAACTGCTGGAGGCCCACGCGCATGTCCTCGATGGTGGCGGCGCCGGAAAGCTTGTCCAGAAGAACAGACTTCCCCTGCCGCTTGGCGCGGATCTCCGGCAGGCCCTTGATGCGGATCTCCGCGCGCATCGTCTTGTCTTTTTCCGCCTGCGGGCGGAACGCCGGGCCGTAATCCTGCTCGGCGACGCAGCGGATGATCAGGTCCTTGTCCAGGTTGGCCACGACGCCCAGCTTGTCGCCCTTCTTGACGTAGGTGCCCTGGAGCACATCGATGTCCGGTGCCACCCACTGGCCCGCCAGGGGCGCGCGGATGGACAGTTCGTCGCGGTCGGCCTGAAGCTTGTCGATCTCCTTGTCCACGCGGGCCAGCGCCATGTCCGCCTGGGCCACGGTCTTGGTGTCGCCGGTGGTCAAGCCGCGCATCTTCTCGACCTTCAGGCCCTCGCGCTCGGCCAGCTTCTTGGTCAGGTCGGTCTCGACCTCGAAGTTATCGCTGTTGACCAGCACATCGCCCGCCTGGACAAGCTTGCCATCGGGCGCATAGTCGGCGTGCACCCAGCCGGGCGTCTGGGCGTGAACTTCCTGCATCTGGTCGGGCCACACCACGCCATCGACGCGGACGCGGTCGTTGCAGGGCAGCAGCCCCAGCAAAGAGACGAGGATCGCCAGCGTGCCCGCCGTGGTGAGCATCGCGCGGCCGCGGCTGCGGATCAGCTCGCCGCTGGTGAACAGGTAATGCACGAACTTGCCCAACGGGATCATCACCCAGACGAACACCGAGGCCACCGCCAGCACCGCGCCGACCATGAACAGCTTGTCGGCGATGAACAGCAGAATGCGGAAGCAGATGAAGAACCGGTACGCCGTGGAGGTGATGCCGTAGAAGATGAACCACGCCTTCTCGCCCGTCGTGTGGGCCGGGTTGCGGACGTGCCGCACGCCCCACACATACTTGCGCACCAGATAGTAGATGTACTGCTTGGACCGGTTGGCGAGGTTGGGAATTTCCAGCAGGTCCGACAGCATGTAGTAGCCGTCGTACCGCAGCAGCGGGTTGGCGTTGAAGAGCACCGTCGAGACGCTGGCGATGAACATCATGTTGTACATGATGGTGTGCAGCGGCCCGGGGCCCGTGGACGCCCAGATAACGGCCGCCACGGCC
This sequence comes from Phycisphaerales bacterium, assembly GCA_003171335.1. Classification (GTDB taxonomy): domain Bacteria; phylum Planctomycetota; class Phycisphaerae; order SM23-33; family FEN-1343; genus FEN-1343. The sequence goes on along the minus strand of PMYD01000138.1, from coordinate 48,133 downwards.
GCCACGGCCAGTTCCACGTACATGCCGCCGGCATCGACCATGAGCCGGCGCCACTTCTGGCGGAAGGCCCAACTGCTGGAGGCATCCACGTACGGCAGCGGCGTGAAGACCAGGAACATCACGCCCACGACGTGCACTTCGCCGCCGCCGGCTTCCTGGCCGAACTTTTTACAGGCGAAGGCGTGGCCGAACTCGTGCAGCACCTTGATGAAGATCAGGCTGACGTACATCAGCGGCAACTGCTCAGGGTCCAGCACGTGATCGGCCTGCGAGACCAGCGCCCCCCAGTGCTGCACGACGTGGAACACGCCCACCGACAGCAGGATGGCCCAGCAGATCACCCCGGGAACGGTGAAAATCTGCCCGACGATCGCCACCCAGCGCTGCAGGAAGCGGTCCGGGTCCAGCACCGGGATGCGCAGGAACAGCAGGTTGGCCAGGTAGCTCTGGATCTCGCGCTGCACGCGCTTGCGGTAGCGGTCGAAAAGCCCCTGGGCATCGGGCGGCAGCTCGCCCTGGAGCAGGTTGGCCGTATAGAGCTGGCCTAAGAGCTGCACCGCCTCGCCCTGCGTGGGCGCTGAATCGCCGAACTCGGCGTTGCAGGCATCCCACACGTCGGAGATGTTGCGCTTGCCATCCAGCAAGGCCACGAAGTGGTACGCCGGCTCGGAAAGCCGCGAAAACTGGTTATTGGACGGATCCTGGAGCACGTGCCACATCTGGCCGCGATAGTGCTGGCGGTACACCTGCACCGTCGAGCGCAAACGCGGACGCAGCGTGGCCACGCGATACCAGGACTCGCTGAATGTCGGGCGTTCTACAGGCATTCGCAACTATTCCTGTATGCAAGGCAGAAAGTAGAGAGTCGAAAGTAGACCGCAGGAGACCTTGGTTCTTCTCTACTTTCTACTTTCTCCGCGCTCCTGCTCTAGCCGTGCTTCGCACGGCTACCACCACAGTCTCATGCGGACCCAGTTGACCAACTGGCGGGTCCAGATCCACGCGTAGCGGCGCTTCTCGATATCCACCTTGGCCACGCCCTCGACTCCCGGCACCAGCCAGGAGGGCGGCGGGCCGGATTCGAGCTTCTTGTCATCCAGCACGACGCGGACGCGGAAGATGTTCTTCTGGTCCTTCACCTCGGCGACCGGAATGATCGTCTCCACGGTGAAGTGGATCTTGTCGCCGGGAAAGCCCTCGGTGGCCAGCTCACCCTCGACCTTGCCGGGCCGCTCGCGCATGGCGGCGGCCACATCGCCGATCTGGTCCTCCTTGATGCGCAGCTCGGCCCGTAGCTTCTCCAGCGGCCCGACCTCAAAGAGCACCTTGCCCGTCTGCACGGTCATGCCGATCTGCTGCACCAGGTCGCCCTGCAGGAGCTTGCCCTTGATGGGCGATTTCAGGACCGCCTGGTCGATGCGGTACTGGAGCAGGTCAATGTCGGCCTGGATCTGCTTGAGCTGCTCGGTGTACTTGGCGACGTCGGCATCCTTGCTTTCGCTTTCGGCCGCGGTGCGCTCGGCGTTGGTGATGCCGTACTCGTGGCTCTTCACTTCCAGTTGCAGGCCGAGTTCCTTGGTATCCATCTCCGCCAGCGTCTGGTCGACCTCGACGGTGTCGCCCGGGCGGACGTTCACCTTGCCCAGCACGCCGTCAAACGGCGCCGAGATCAGCCGGCGTTCCACCGCCTGGACCGTGAAGGGCGACTGCACGCGGTAGCGGCCCTTGGCGAAGACCAGGAAGGCGATGGCCGCAAAGGCCAGGATCGCCACCACCTTGATCCAGGTATGCTTGGCCCCCACCAGCGTGGACAGGCCCTTGCGTGCACCGGCCACGGCGCGGGCGCCGAACCAGCGGTCCATTTCGTACAGGCTCACCATACGGGCGGTGGCCAGCTCGCAGGTCAGCCGCAGCGATTCGATATCCTCGCCGGTGAAGACGTGCTCGTTGGACCGCTCGACGGTGATGACGCCGGTGACCTGGCCCGCCCGCCGCAGCGGCAGGCTGACGATCGCCGAAGGGCCGTGCTGGCGCGAGAGCTCGCCCGCGGCCCGGCTGACATACGTGGATTCCTGCGAGACGGGGAACACTACCTCGATATCCTGATCGAGGCACTCTTCCTGGGCCGCCTCGATATCCTGCACGAGCTTCATCTTGCGGCTGAATTTTTCCGTGTGGCTGGTCGCCTTGAGGTGGACGTACCGGCCCTTCAGGAAGCCCAGGCTCACGCGGTCGGCCCGCCAGCGCGAGGCCACCTCGTTGCACATGGCCATGGCCGCCCCGGCGATTCGCGGCTGCTCGTTGATGGCCGAAAGCACCTCCATGGCCGTGCGCAGGCGCTGGAAGTCGGCCTGACGCTGCTGGAGGGTCAGCCGCATTTCGTACAGGCTTAAGAGGCTGCTGGAGATTTCCAGCCGCTCGCGGGCCTGCTCGGTGGCCGCCCGTCCGCGATTGGCGGCGACGAAGGCCGCCACGCCGCGCACGCCCTGGCCGCCACGCAAAGGCACCAGGATCAACAGTTGCTTGGCCTCAGCGCCGTACAGGTCATCCGCGCTGAAGACCGGGCGAACCATGGTCGCGCCCGAGCCGATCACTTCGCCGATCGACTCGGCGGCCTGCCCCGCCCAGGGGGGAACCGCCGCGCCCTGCGTCAGCGGCGGATACAAGGCCAGAATCTCCGGCTGCGCCTTGGGACCGGCCGTGCGCAGGATGGCCCCGGTCTCGGCGCCCGCCAGGTGGCATTGCACCGCCAGCAGGTTGACCAGGAACACCTCGGGCGGCCCGTCGAATCGGCTCAGACGATCGACCAATTCCGCGACCGTCGGCGGCCGAACGCCCGCGGGCGTCTGTGATACCTGTGGTGCCATAGGCGACTCTTCCTGTCTCAAGCGTCAAGGTCTGCACATTCGCGGGACCGGCAAGCCGGGGGCTCGACATGGGTATTTCCCACATCGATCCATCAGGACCGCCTGCCGGATCCATCCCCGGGCGCTACCAGCACCGCTGGCCTATCGGCCTTGGGCGCGACGGCGGCCGGCGTCGGCACAGCCGGGGCGGCGGGGGCCACCGGCGTCTGAGCGTTCACTGGCGCGGCCGCGGCCGGCGATCCGGCCCGAAGGGCCGTGCTGGGCCGGCTGGCGGGAAGCATGTCCGTGCCCTTGATGCCCGTCAGGGCGTCAAAATGCACCATCGCCCGCTCGCCCGCCGGGCGGTTATTCGGGTTGGTCACTTCCACGCGGATCATCAACGAGCCCGCCTGGTTGGCCATGTTGCTCTTGAAGACGATCTTGCCGCTGCGCGATTCGGCCGGCCGCGGCGAGCTGACGCCGAAGACCTCCTGCGGATACTGCACGGCGGCCGTCTGGCCCACCGCCAGCAGCCGGGCCTTGTCCATCGGTACCGACAGCTCCACCCACAGCGGGTCTGTCTGGATGAGCAGGATCACTTCCTTGAGCGCATCGGCCGATTCGCCCTTGCGCAGGATCAGCCGCTCCACGCGGCCGTTGATCGGGCTGATGATCTTCATCTGCTCGATATGGGCCACCATCTGGTCGCGGTTGCACTTGGCGGTGTTGAATTCCAGTTCGGCCACCTGCAGCGAGGCCTTCTTCAGCTTGACATCCAGCAGGGCACGTTCCACTTCCAGGGCGCTGACGGCGCCGGGGCCGGCGAAATTCTCATCGCCCTCCTTGTCGCCGCGCAGCCGCGCCAGGCCGTCAATGCCATCGGTGGTCAGCACATCCAGCCCCTGCCTGGCCTTGGCCCGCGAGATGTGCGAGCCATCGCCGCTCTTCCACAGGAAGAGGCTCACGTTTCGCTCCAGCTCCACCTGCGACTGGTCCAGGGCCACCTGCGCGTAGCGGACGCGCGTGTCATCGGTCGCCTGCCGCTGCAGGTCGGCAAGCTGCGCCCGCTCGGGGGCATCATCCTGGCGGATCAGGAGCTGGCCTTCCTTGATCACGTCGCCATCTTCCACCAGCACCTCGGCCAGCGTACCGGGCCGCGGGAACGACAACACCAGCCGGCGGCAGGGGCGAGTGATATTCTCCTCCGCCCGGCAGATGGCTGGAGCCAGTACCGCCCCACAGGCCGCTACGACCACAAGGCACAGTGTCCTATTGAACATGCTGCTTCTCTCCCTGTCCGAGCCTGCCTTTTTTCCAACAACGCTCCGGCCACCGGCCGCCTCACTGCGAGCGGACCGGGGATGCCGTTGCCTAGCTACGGCTGTATCACCGACTTAACTACACCATCGGCGTAACGACTCACTTGATCGTAGGCTTTCTGTACGTCCGCCAATGGATAATGGTGCGTGATGAATCTGCCCAGCGGCAGATGGCGGCTCTTGGCCCAGCGCAACGCCCGTTCCAGCGTATGGTTGGAACGCCGGACCATTCGCAAATCCAATCCTTTTCTCCGGGCTGGCGCATGCGGGAAACCCAGGTGGTCAGAGGCGGAAATACCCACCACCGCCACGATGCCCGCCGGGGCGGCGCAAGCGACCATATGCTCGAACGTCTGCTGCTCGCCGACCGCCTCGAAAACAAACGGCAGGCCATACCCGCCACCGATTTTCTTCACGGCCGCCGGCACATCATCCCGCGTCGGGTTCAGCGTGCACGTGGCGCCCAGCTCAGAGGCCAGGTTCAGCCGGTAATCCAGTTTGTCCGTCACGACGATCGGGTCAGCGCCGGCGGAGGCCAGCAGGCAAAGGATCGACAGCCCGATCGGCCCAGCGCCCAGGACCAGCGCGCCCTGGCCGCCGGCCCAGCCGGCCCGATCTAATGCGTGCACGGCGATCGCCAGCGGCTCCAGCATAACCAGTTCATCATCCGTCAGTTCATCGCCGACAGGCACACACAGCCGCGCCGGGTGCGTCATGTACTGCCGCAGCGCGCCATCGCAGCCGGGCAAGCCCAGGAAGGTATGGTGGGGACAGACATTAGCCTGCCCCGCCAGGCACCACGGGCACTGGCCGCAGTTGATGGTCGGCTCGATCGCCACGCGCCGGCCGACCAGGTCGGCGCTGACGCCCTCGCCCACCGCCTCGACGATGCCCGCCGCCTCGTGGCCTGGTACAAAGGGCCCGCCGGCGTCATCGATGCGAATGCCGCCGATCTGGCCGAAGCGATACATGTGCATGTCGGAGCCGCACACGCCGACGCTCCGGATGCGCACCAGCGCTTCGCCCGCCCGCGGTTGCGGAATGGACCTATCGTCAAGGACGATGCTCTCGGCCGCTTTCAATAGGGCTTGTTGCACGGCACCTCGCATGGCTCCCTAGTACGGCAGGGGCTCTGTAGGAACGGGATTATACCAATTCGAGAATCCATTTCTGAAAACCAAATCCGGCGGCGAAACCTAATTAAGTGCCACATCAGGGGATAGAAGTGACATATGGGTCTTGGATGGAAGTCCCCGGTGGCATGCCCTCACGCCGCAAGCCGCCTTGGGCGGCCCAGGCGGGTGGGCATGGATCGCCGAGCAGACTTCCCCGTGCGTGCAGGTGCGAATTACCCTAACCTTCCCGCTCGCAACGGGTCTAGCGCAGGGGAAGGAGCCTGACCATGAAAGCGACAGTGTGGGCGGTCGTTGGGGCCGTGGGTTTAATAGCTCTGGCTGGTTGCAGTCAGACAGACGGCAGGCCGTTGCGCGAGCCGCACCTGGTGGTTGAACCCTCCAGCCCGGCCCCCGCCACTGGACAGATCGACGTGGCTTTCTCCGGCCCGCAGGAACCGGCCACCGCGAACAACAGCCAGTCGCCGCAGAATTCGCCGCCGATCGACGTGCCTCCAGTGCCGACCGCCGCCGGCGGCCAGACTGTCATCGTGCCGGCCGAAGCGCCAGAGGGATCTCAGGAAATTGCCGCCGTCCCGGCCGCACCGGCGGTGGTTCCCGCGGAGGCGGCCATCGCGCCGGCGACGGTGTACGTGCCGGTCGTGGTGGAAGAGCCCATCTTTGTTGATCCGATCGCCCCTGCGCCGGTCATTGTTTACGACGATGGGCCAGCCTACGGAACGGTCATTGTCATTCACGATCACTGGCACATTTCCTATCCGCTGCCGCGCCATCATCGCGATGGTGATGGTCGGCACGATGGACAAGGCGACCCGAATCACCGCGATGGCCGGCGCGATCCGAATCAGGCCCCCCGCGATCGGCATGGAAACCCTGGCACCGGGGCGCGCGATGGCAACAGCATTCACGTCAAGCCGACAGACCGGCCGGCAGTGCCGACGCTCCCTGCCATTCTGACACCGCCCAAGGCTATTAGCCTGAACACGCAGCCTATCCGCAGCAACAGCGCCCGCGCAGTCAGCGGCGGCATTCCTTCGGCCAACGCTACATCGAAGAACAAATTATCCGACCCGCAGACCGGTGCCCCGGCGGTGAATCCCGCCCCCTCGGCCAAAACGCCAACGGTCAAAATGACGCCGATCAACGGCGATTCCGCCAGGAGCGACACCCCCAGGACCCATATTTCCTGGCCCACGGCCTCGACGGTCGCCAACCCCGCCGATGTGAAATCCGCTCCATCGCCAGCGACAGGCACCAATGTCTTGGTCATCAGCGGACGATCTGCAAGGCCGGCGATGGCCGCACCGGCCGCGAGAACGACGTGGGGAGTGCAGTTCACGACGATCTCAACTTCCGCCGCACCAGCGGCCCCAGCGATGGCTGCACCCAAGCTTGCAGCCGCTCCCATCGCCGCCCCGCACGCTCCGACCGCCCAAGGGACCGCTGCGACAGCGGCTCGGGCCGCTGCACCCGCAGCCGCACCTCTCGCCGCGCCGCATGCTTCTGCCGCCCCGGTAATGGCTTCGCCCGCAGCGCCCGCGGCGCATTCCGGAGGTCCGGCCGCACAAACGGGAATCGGGTTCGCACCCTCCGCACCCCATGCGGCGGCCAATTTCGCCGCGGCCGCACCCGCCCCGGCGGCCAGAGAATCCGCACCTGCTCGGGCTTCCTGGTCCGCAGCCGGTCCGGCGCCCGTGCAGAACAGCGCGCCGCCGGCCGCACAGCCTCAAGCGGCCGCGCCGTCGCGTGGCGGCAATAGTCAGGGCGGCGGAGCCGATACCGGCGGCGACAGCGGCGCCCGGCGGCACAGCCAGCGGTAGAAACCCAGCGACATCCCCAGGAGCCAGAGCGCCAACCCGCCCAGCACCAGCCGGCAATGCGGCCCCCCGAGTATCCAGAAGCTCGAGACCGCAACAGTCAGAATGCCCGCGCCGCAGGCCAGGCCGGCGGCCATCCGCAGCCGCCGGAAACGGTGGCCCGTCAGAACCGCTTGCAGACCCGCCACCAGAACAATCAGGGGCAACAGAGGCGGCATCGCCGGCACACTTGCCGGCAGCAGAACGATTTCGCGCCAGATCGTGGTGACGAGCATGCCCAGCGGCAAAATCGCCGCGGCGAGCAACGCGGAGCCCCTCCCCCGCCAGACCCAGGCCCCCGCCAGCAGCACCGCCGCCACGATCCGCAAGTCGCCCACCACCAGCGGGCTGGCCCGGAATTCCGAGCGGCTCAGCAGCAGGATGACGCCGCTGATGGCCGCCAGCATGCCGCCGCCGACCGACGCGGCCGCCAGCGCCACACGCCGCGACGGCGCCCACACATGATGACTGTCCCTGTATATCCGGCGATCGATCATGAACAGCAGCGCCAGCGTGGTCGCCAGGAACATCGCCGACAGCAGCACCAGGCCGTGCGGATCGTTGTAGCCGGCGATCATCTCCAGCCGCAGCCGCTTCAGGGCCGCCGCGGCGGCGATGGACCGGGCCACCGCCAGCGCCGCCACACTGATGAGGCTCGAGGCGATCACGCAGGCCGCCCAGCCGGATGCCGCCGGCCGCAAACGCCGGGCCAGCAGCAGATCCAGCGCTGTCGTCAGGGCCGCCTGGACCGCGCCGGCGGCGGCCCCGACCGCCAGGGCAATCAGCACCGCCGTCGGCACCGTCAGGCCCGTTGAGATTGCCCACCACGCCGCCACCGCCCCCAGCGCTGCCATGCCCCAGACACCCAGGTTCAGCCCGCCGGCCCGCACCGACAGCAGCAGCGCCAGGGCGGCCGGCATCCAGGGACTTGCCAGCGCCACGTGAATGTCCGGGTTAAAGACCGCCCCACTGGCCACCCATGCGGGCACCAGAAGGCACGCCAGCGCCAGCGACAACCACAGCGAGCCGACAGCACGCGAACCCAGCAGGTCGGGAATAGCGACATCGCGGCCGCTGCGGCCGGGTGCGTGGAGATCGTAGGGTTCCATGGTCAGCCTCTTTGAAGCTGGAGGCCCTTCGACGAGCTCAGGGCACTGAGCCCAGCCGAAGTGCTGGAGGCTGGAGGCTGGAGGGAAGGCCGGCATATCGCTACGGTCGTTCTCCTAGGCTGGAGACTCGGGGCTGGACGACTGGGTAAGAGGCCCGAAAACATTGCCACCGCTTTTCTCTTCGCCGCAAGCGTTCTCTCGTTCTAATCTCGCTTCAACGATAATGTGTCAGTGTCCTGCTCGCATCTTCTTCTGCCTCCAGCCTCCAGCCTTCCTCGCCTTTACTCCCCAGCCGGCACGGGCGCGGCCAGGGTCTCAAAGTCGGCGATGGCACTGCGGTCGCCGCTCATGATCATCGAATGCAGCTTGCGGATCTCCGGCATCCGCGTGATCAGCCAGCGCCGCGCGACCACCTGCTTGGCGGCCTTAGCCAGGCCCTGCTTGCAGAACCAGAATCCGACCAATAGCGCGATCGCTATATCCACCAGCTTGCGGCCGTGCAGGTCCATGTATTCCGTGCCGCCCTGGGCCTTGGTGAAGGCGATGGCTTCCGACAGCAGCGCGCGGCCGGCATTAAGCTGCTCCACCAGCGGGACCGCCCATTCGGGCCAGTTGCCCGCCGCCAGGTCCTCCAGGTACGACTCGGCCGTGCCGCTCACCACGCCGCGGACGGCGGCGATGACCTGAAGCTGACTGGTGCCTTCGTAAATCGTCGTAATGCGGCTGTCGCGCAGGTGCCGCTCCACCGGGTAGTCCTTCATGTAGCCCGAGCCGCCCAGCGTGGCGATGGCGTCCATGGACACGCGCATGCACATCTCGCTGGCGTAGTACTTGGCTATGGGCGTGAACAGCGTATTCATGCGCTTGTACTTACGGCTGGCGGTCTTGAGCGCCTTCTCGCGCTCCTTGTCGGCCACGCCCGCCTCAAGCAGTTTTAGAGCGCTGAACTCCTGATCGACATGGAAGCTGGCCCAGTAATTCACCGTGCGGGCCGCATGGAGGTCCAGATTCATCTCGACCAGCAGCTCGCGCATGGCCGGGAAATTCTCAATAGCCGTGCCGAACTGCTTGCGGCTGGAGGCATAGTCGCGGGCCACGCGCCACGCGGCCTCGCCAATGCCCAGCGATTGGGCGGCGATGCCGATGCGGGCGCCGTTCATCAGGCTCATGACGTACGTGATGAGCCCGCGCTGCCGCTCGCCGATGAGTTTGGCCGGGGCATCATTGAAGAACAGCTCGCACGTCGGGCTGCCGTGAATGCCCAGCTTGTTCTCCAGCCGCCGCACCTTCACCCAGGGGCCGCGCTCGACCAGGAACAGGCTCAGCCCGCGGCCGTCGGAGATTTCCGGCTCGCTGCGGGCCAGCACCAGCAGCACTTCGCCGCAGCCGTTGGTGATGAAACGCTTTACCCCACGGACGAACCAGTTGCCTTCGGCATCCTGCCACACGGCCGCCGGGGCCTCGCTGGCGGTGTCATGGCCGGAGGTCTTCACGGCTTGGAGGTCGCTGCCGGCGTCGGGCTCGGTGAGCACCATCGCGCCGGTCCACTCGCCGGAGGACATCCGCGGCAGATACGCCTGCTTGATCTCCTCGGAGGCGAAGGCGTTGATCGTCTCGGCGATGCCCTGGAGGCCGAAAATATTCATCAGCGAGGCATCGCCGCGGCTGATCATCTCGTTGGCGATCGTGTACACCAGGTTGGGGCAGTTCAGGCCGCCGAACCGGTACGGCAGCGTGAAGCCCATCATGTCGGCCTGCGAGAGCCGCTTGAGCGACTCCTTGATGCCCGGGGCGTACGTGACCGAGCCATCCGGGTTCAAGACATTGCCGACCTTGTCGGTCTCCTCGGCCGTCGGGGCGACCACATCGCCGGCGATCTCGCCGACCACGTTCAAAATCCGCCGGTAGTTGTCTTTCGCCTCGGCCGCATCGGCCGGGGCAAAATCGAACTCCTTGGCGAACCGGTAGCCCTCTTCCGTGCCATCGGCCAGCGTGGCCAGGTTGAAATGGTCGAAGAGAAACTGGATGTCTTCGTTGTCTGCGAAGAAATTGGCCATGGACTTCTTCTCTTAAGCTGGGTTGTTCTCGATTAGGAAAGCAGTTAACCGATTAACCTCTTCACGCCTTGGCCGCCACCCGGCCGCCGGTACGAATCGCCTTGATCAGCTTGGGAACGACGACATTCAGATCGCCCACGATTCCGTAGTGGGCGATCTGCATGACCGGGGCTTCGGGGTCCGTGTTAATGGCGAGGATTTTTGCCGACTCCTGCATTCCGGCGCGGTGCTGAACGGCGCCGCTGAGGCCGACGGCGATATAGAGCGCCGGGCGCACCGTCGTGCCCGTCTGCCCGACCTGGTGATCGCGGTCGACAAAACCAAGGTCCACCGCCGCACGGCTGCCGCCGACGGCGCCGCCGAGGCAATGGGCCAGGTCCCAGATGAGCTTGAAGTTGTCCTTGGAGCCCACGCCCGCCCCGCCGGTGACGATGATGCGCGCGGCCTTCAGGTTCACCTTGCGCTGCGTGCGGACCGACTCGATGATCTTGAGCGGCAGCTCGAACCCGTTGAGCCCCGCCTCGTGATCGATCACCTGGCCGCGCCGGCTGGCATCCGGCTCCGACAGCGGCATCACGCCCTCGCGCACCGTGGCCATCTGCGGCCAGCGGTCGTAGTTGATGATCGTGGCGATGATGTTGCCGCCGAAGGCCGGGCGGATCTGGAACAGCAGGTTTTCGTGCTTGCCCTCGTTGTTGGGCAGCTCGTGGTCGCCAATCTGCAAATCGGTGCAATCGGCGGTCAGGCCGCAGCGCATGGTGCTGGCCACGCGCGGCGCCAGATCGCGGCCGATGGCGGTGGCGCCGAACAGGCAGATCTGCGGCTTGTGGGCGTGGATCAAATCGCACACCACCTTGGCATACCCGTTGGCCTGGTAGTGCGAGAGCCGGCGGTCCTGCGACACATACACCGTGTCGGCCCCGTGGGCGATGAGCCGGCGGGCCAGCTCCTTGACGCTTTCGCCCAGCAGCACCGCGCCGAGCTTGACGCCCAACTGGTCGGCCAGCTCGCGGCCCTTGCTCATCAGCTCCAGCGGCACTTCGCTGAGCTTATTCTGCTCCTGCTCCGCGAAAACCCAGACTTCGCCGCGACGATTTACTTCGATCATGGTCGTCCCGTCCTTTGGCAGACGCCTTTGTAGTCGATGGTCAATTGGTCAATTAGTCAACTAGTCGATTAGTCAGACCCGCCGTCACATACTCCAATTGACTAATTGACGAATTGACTAGTTGACGAGCTAACTAATCGTGTGGTCCTCAATTAACTCGGTCACCAATTCCGCGACGCCCTCATCCGTCGGCAGAATGCCCTTGTGGCCCTTGCCAGTCAGAATGACCGACTGGATGCGATGCACTTTGGTGGGGCTGCCGTCGCGGCCGCACCATTGCAGGTCGGCCTTGATGTCGTCCAGGTTCCACTGGTGAATGATCAGCCCGCGATTCTGGAGGTCCGCCAACCGGCGGGCCACTTCGGTCGCCTTGCCCTCGGCGGTGGCGTTGGGCATCTCCGCGGTGACGGCCGCCTCGAGTTCCAGCTTCGCCCGGGCCTTCTTGTACTTCATTAACCTTCGCGCCGCCGCCGGCCGCGGATGGCCGGCCGTGTCCAGCACGGTCAGCAGCATGGGCAGGCGGCCTTCGACGATTTCATAGCCGTTGCCCACGTTGCGGCGGATGCGCACCACGCCATCCTTAATGTCCTGGAGCTGCTCAACATACGTCACCTGCGGCAAGTTTAGCTTCTCCGCAAGCTGCGGACCCACCTGGGCCGTGTCGCCGTCAATCGCCTGCCGGCCGCACAGCACCACATCCACCTGGCCGCACTTGCGGACAGCGCAGCTCAGGATGTAGCTGGTCGCCAGCGTGTCGCTGGCCGCCGCCCGGCGGTCCGTCACGAGCACCACCTCATCGGCCCCGCGATACAGCGCCTGCCGCAGCGCCTCGCAGGCGGCCGGCGGACCCATCGTGATGACCGTCACCTTGCCGCCGCCAAACCGGTCGCGAATTTCCAGCGCCAGCTCCACGGCGTACAGGTCTTCGGGGTTGAAAATCGCCGGCAGCGCAGCGCGGTTGACCGTGCCGTCCGGGTTCATGGCTTCGCCGGTAACTCTTTTAGTATCCGGCACTTGCTTTATCAGTACAACGCAGTTGTATCCCACGATAACCTCTCCTCTTGCACCTGGGCGATCGACCAGCGCCCCGATAGCCTATGAGATTGGCGGGGAAATGTAAATGGCCGGTTACCTCAAGTCAACGGAAAAGCGGGCTACCCCGCGCACAAGCAGGGAACTGTGCGTAACGCACAGTTTGGTGCCCTCAACTTTAAACCGTTTAAAGTTGGTCTTCAGCCCGTTACGGATAACGGACCTGGCAACGGTTGCCAGGTCCGCTATCCGTAACGCATGGGGCATGAGGACCAAACAATCCTGGAACCTTCGTGCCCGATGCGCATCCAATGAGATGGAACGACGGCCAAACGGTCTGGGAGGACCACCATGAAACGGATGCAGCCAGGACGCCTCGGGGCGGCAGCAACTTTTTCGGCAATTCTCGCTCTTCTGGCGGCCTGCCCGCCGGCGCGGGGCGATGGCATGATCATCCCCCAGGGCGAGGCGCGAATTCGCGGTGAGTGGGCGGTGAAGTACCACCACGTCGACATTCACGTCGCCAACCAGGTCGCCGAGGTGAGCATCGACCAGGCGTTCGTCAACATCGGCCGCTCGCCCATCGAGGTGGAATACGTCTTCCCCATCCCGCCGGGGGCCGGCATCGACAAGCTCACGCTCATCGCCGATGGCAATGAGATCAAGGGTGAGCTGCTCAAGGCCGATGATGCCCGGCGGATCTTCGAGGACATCGTCCGCCGCAAGAAGGACCCCGCCCTGCTGGAGTATGTCGGCTACGGCCTCTATAAGACGCGGGTCTTCCCCATCCCCGCCGGCGGCCAGCGGCGGGTGCAACTGCACTACACCGCCGAATGCAAGCGCCAGGGCGACCTGGTGAGCGTGGAGTACCCGCTGAACACAGAAAAATTCTCCGCCAAGGCCATCGACGATGTGTCCGTCACGGTCGATATCCGCGGCGCCGGCACGATCGGCCCGGTGTACAGCCCCTCGCACGACCTGGAGGTGAAGCGAGATGGCGAAAGCCACGTCATCGCCAGGTACCACGTCACCAACGCCATCCCCACGACCGATTTCTCGCTGCTCTTCCAGGACCAGGCCCGGCAGATGGGCGCCACCGTGCTGTCCTATAAGCCCAAGGCGACCGAGGATGGCTACTTCATGATCCTCGTCAGCCCGCAAAGCCCCGCCGACCGCCCCAAGGCGATGCCCAAGGACATCATCTGCATCATCGACCACTCCGGCTCGATGAGCGGCAAGAAGATCGAGCAGGCCAGAAACTCGCTCAAGCTCATCCTCCAGGGCCTCAACGAGAAAGACCGCTTCAACCTGGTCAGCTTCAATGACACCGTGGAGGTCCTGTTCAATACTCCTCTGGCGCCGGCGGATGGCGAGCACGTGGACAAGGCAAGTCAATGGGTGGAGAGAATCGAGGCCGGCGGGGCGACGAACATCGCCGAGGCATTAACAAGAGCGGCTCGCATGATGTTCCTAGCAATGAACCTCTCCGATATCTCGCCGGCGCGCCCGGCGTACATCATCTTCCTCACGGACGGCCAGCCCACGGTTGGACCCCGCGATGAACAAACGATTCTCAAGCTGGTCGAGCAGGCAAACCAGGGGAAGGCGCGGCTGTTCTGCCTGGGCATCGGCTATGACGTGAACGTCAAGCTCATCGACCTGCTGGCCGCCAGGCAGCGCGGCTACAGCGAGTACGTCAAGGAGAACGAACCCCTGGAGGCCAAGGTCAGCGGCCTCTATGCCAAGGTGAAAAACCCCGTGCTCACCGATGTGCAGGTGAACCTGGGCGATGCGCAGGTGCACTACCTGTACCCCGACCGCCTGGGCGATCTTTTCGAAGGCCAGCAGGTGGTGCTGGTCGGCCGCTACGCCAAGGGCGGCAAGTGCGAGCTGGGCCTGGCCGGTCAGTACATGGGCAAGAAGCAGGAGCACAAGTACCCCGTCACGTTGGAGATGTTCAGCGAAGACAACGCGCTGGCCTACCTGCCGCGGGTCTGGGCGATGCGCCGCGTGGGCTTCCTCATGGACCAGGTGGCTTTGAACGGCGACAACAAGGAGATCATCGACGAGATCATCCGCCTGTCGCGCGATTACGGCATCATGACGCCGTACACGTCGTTCCTGGCGGAGGAGGACACGCACCTGGGGGATGCCGTCAGCCTGCGGGATAAGGCGGCCAATAAGGGGGCCCTGAGCGACTTGAGCATTTCCAGCGGCGAAGCCGCCCAGCGCCAAGCCGTCACGCGCGGGCAGTTGCGCTCCGGCGTCAATGCCGCGCCGGCGGCCACAGCCGCACCGGCGGGCGGGCCGGGATCGCAACCTCTGGGTTTCTACGGCGGAGCCATGGTTGGCAATACGGACCGGGACAAGTACGAGGCCGGCAAGGTCGAGACCGTGGCCAATCTGCGGCAGGTGAATAACACCACGCTGTACCGCCGCTCCAACCAGTGGTTCACGCCCGACCTGGCCAAGCAGGTCGAGGAAAACAAGCTGGAGGCGGCCAAGACGCTACGCCAGTTCTCCACGGACTGGTTCGACCTGTCGCACGCCAACACGCGCGCTGAGAACGAGCTGCTCGCCAGCCAGCAGGCCGGCGAGGAACTGATCGTGACCCTGCGCGGGCAGATGTACCGGATCCTGCCGGCGGACACAAAATAGCCACGGGCATTCTTCAGGTGGCACTCTTTAGGTGGCATGCCCTCACGTTCGGGGCGAAAGCCCCGGACGGGTGGGCATGGGCCACGGTGCTAAAACCTCGGTATGTCCGACGACTTGGCCGCCAGTGTAGTTTCGGCGCAAAGAGTTCAATCGAGCCTTTATTTAAGCAGAGAAGGTTTCCTCAGCAGGAACCAGAAACCGCCCAATGCCATGACAGAAAGCGTCATGGGCTCGGGAACGGGAGTCAAGAGAAACGCTCTGTCGATTGAATCCGGGCTTGTGCCGATACCCACGATCTGCCCCTGATCGTTGATGCTGGTGGCATATTCAAGCGTCCAGCCAGAGCCGGAAGGGATCAATGAATTCAGGTCGATTGGAACACTATTTTCATACAGAACCGCGCGGCGAGATCCATCTTGTAGCGGCGACGATCCAACGATCTGCCCCAGATCGTTTATCGCGTCCACGTTCGAGCCACCCAGGGCGATGTTCAGAACGCCTAAATGGGTGATGGCACCGTTGGACACCACGATTCCGTGCTGGTTCGGGCTCCCGCCGTCGTAGTTGGCCAGGATATCCCCATGGCTGTTGACCCCAACGACATCCGTCCCCGGATGGACTTCGGGATTTATCAAGGTCCAGCCGCCGTTATCGAAGTAAGCCATGTGGACGTCCCCGGAAGAGTCGTTGGTGTAGCCGTAGACGCGCCCGAAGGCATCGATGACCCGGCCGGCGGAAGACATGCCCGATATGAGAGAGTCCAGGTCACGCATGGCGCCATTCTCGTAAAGAAACGCCTTCTGGTCCCCCGCGCGCATGGAGCACTCGCCCGTAATCTGTCCCTTGGCGTTGATGCTGCGAGCCGTGCTATCAGGGCTGCCCAGCGTGTCCAGGTCGGTCATTTGCCCGCCGCTGTACAAGAAGGCATGCTGGCCATACGTGATGGATGCGGTCCCGACTATCTGTCCCAGGTCATTAATGCCATAGGCGACACTTCCGCCGTATCCGCCCAGTGCACCTAGATCCGTCATGACCCGTTGGCGTAAGAAAACGCGTCGAAGGTGCCGGCCGCGTTGGAAGAAGTTCCAACAATCTCCCCCAGGTTATTGATCGCCATGGCTTCGCTTCTGCCGCCGCCTAAGGAACCCAGGTCGGTGATCGCATATTGCACGTCAGCCCAGACCGCCACGTGAATCGCCATTGCCGCCAGGCACGTCACCATCCAAGGAATGCGATTGCCGGACATCGTGTTTCTCCCTTTTTTCGCTCTGTCTGCCTCAGCCCGAAGAAAAAGACGCCAAAAAACCGTTGAACGTGGAATTGGCCGCGGCGGCCTGGGGCAGAAAGATGCGGAGAGCGAGGCCCGCTCCTGCCCTCGTGTGGTTCCCCCCGCTCCCACCGGGGGATAAACAAGATGCTATTGTATTAGCGCAACTTGTCAAGTCATTTCCCTATCTTTCATGACCACCTCAGGCGACGTTGTGGCAAAAGACTCGTAGTGGGGCCGCGCCAGTCTGCGATGTCCCGGGCTTCGGGCTTTTCATTATTCATCTTGACGCTCCGGCTTACCATGGTATAATGCCGGCACGACAATTTACGTCCGGCTTTAAGATCCTGTTGGGCAAGCGCCTGGCTGTGGCTTGGCGGGACGGGTTACGCGAACGAGGGCTACGGAGGGTCCGCAAGGAGTGTTTTTCTCGAGAAGAACATCCACCCGAACGTGGGCGGTCTGCGCGGAGCATTAGAAATCGTGACAAAGATTCACAAGATGGGAAAAATAAAGAAGAAACAGGATTTTTCAGATACACAGCGTGAATCAAGCGCCCATTGAAGAATAAGGACTTACGTTGATTCTTACTGACTCAGAATCAAGATTTAGCATAACCTGTGAGAACTGTTACGTTCGCACGGCCGCTGCTCGGTGCGGCGGCTGGAATGAAATGGACCGACTCATCGTCTCCAACGTTAAACTTGGAAACCCTGAGATTCTGGGGAACATTTCAGATATTTCCATTATGCGCCGCGCGCATATTTACAAGGCTATAGTGCAGCAACATTTACAACAGATTATTACAATATGCGCATATTTATGCGCATATTACTCAGTAGTATTTGCCGCTGCTGTGCGGCTGGCTCCCAACTCTTTCGGTCAACCTTACGGCCTGAGGCCTGCAGCCCACAGGCGATTCTGCTTTGTCCGGCCGCGCCAGTCTGGTAGAAATTCTGGACTGATTCGGCGGTGCTGCCGCCGCGCGGGACGCTGAAAGGGAAGTCTTCGCCATGCCCAAAGAGCAGATTGTGACGTTCCTGACCGACTTTGGAACCGCCGACGGCTACGTCGCCTCCATGAAGGGCGTGCTGTTGTCGATGGCGCCGGGTGTGCGGCTGGTGGATCTCACCCACGAGATCGCCATGAGCGACATCCTGGCCGGGGCCTTCGTGCTCAACCAGGCCATCGACTACTTCCCCCCCGGCACGATCCACCTGGCGGTCATCGACCCCGGCGTGGGCACCGACCGGCGGATCCTGGCGGCCCGGTACGCCCGGCAGATCGTCATCGCGCCGGACAACGGCCTGCTGACGCTGCTGGACCAGCGGCTGGGGCTGGAAGGCCTGGTCTCCGTGCGCAACGAGAGTTACTTCCTGGCCTCGCGCATCGGCCGCACGTTTGATGGGCGCGACATCATGGCGCCCGTGGCCGCCGCCTTGGCCACCGGCACGCGGCTGGAGCAGCTTGGCCCCACGCCCGAGTCGTACAAGCTGCTGGACCTGCCCGCCGCACGGGCCGAAGGCTCGACCATTATCGGCCACGTGCTGCACGTTGATCGGTTTGGCAACTGCGTGACGAACATCAGCCGCTCCATGATCGAGCAGGTGACGCGCACTCTGGGCCGGGTGGAGGTTGTCATCGGCCAACGGTCCATCGGCCCGCTGCACGGCACGTTTTCGCACGTGCCTGTCGGCGAGGCGCTGGCCCTGCTGGACTCGATCGACCTGCTGGAAATCGCCGTCAACGGCGGGCGGGCCAGCGACCGGCTGCAACTGCGCGTGGGCGATGAGGTGCAGGTGCGCTACAGCCGCGCCGAGGCGGTTGTGGCGCGGGAAAAGGCCCTGCCGCCGCAGGGCGTGGTCACGACGCCAACGCCCGCGCCGGTGGTGAAGATTCAGCCGGAGGCGCTGCCGATACCCGCTGTGAAGATCCAGCCGCCGCCCCCACCGGTGGTGACGGTTCTGCCGCTGGAGCCCGTGTCGATACTGACCGTGCTGCCGCCGATGGCGCCGCCGGCACCGCCGGCCCCGAAGAAGCAGCCGCCGGCGCCCGCGCCGGTTGACACGAAGCGGCCGGCCGCTCCCGCGCCGGTCGAAAAGAAGCAACCCGCGCCGCCGCCCGCGGAAAAGAAGCAGCCGGCTGCGCCGGTCGAGAAGAAACAGCCCCCGGCCCCCGCGCCCGCCGTCAAGGTGCCGGCCGAGGATGACTTGATCCTGTCTGAGGATGACATTCGACTGTTCGAACAGGGCCAGTCGCCGGATGATGACTTGCTGCCGCCGATTCAACTGGACTGAGCGGGTGGCATGCCCTCACAGCCGGTGCGAAAGCACCGGAGGGGTGGGCATGAGCGCAGGCAAGGCGAGCTTCTTTTCGGGACGGCCCATGCCCACTCGCCTTGGCCGCCAAGGCGGCCCGCGGCATGAGGGCATGCCACCTTTGGCAATTGATGCGGCGGCCAACTATGCAAATTGTGCGGAATCCTTTGTAAACTGAACTCCCATGCGAACCGCCTATTTCGATTGTTTCGGGGGCGCCAGTGGCGACATGATCCTGGGCGCCCTGCTGGATGCCGGCGCGAACCTGGCGCTGCTGCGTGTGGAGCTGGCGCGCCTGGGCCTGGCCGGCTTTGAAATCACGCGCCAGACGGTCACCCGCGGCGGTCTGCGCGGGCTGAAGTTCGATGTCCAGATGGTCGAGCCGCCGCACGAAGGCGAAGCGCACGGGCATTCGCACGAGCCTGCCGAGCACGGCCACGCGCCTCACCGCGGCCTGGCCGACATCCTGGCCCTGCTGGACCATGCCGGCTACGCCGAGCGCGTCGACTCGCGGGCGCGCCAGATCTTCCGCCGGCTGGCGGCGGCCGAGGCGAAGGTGCACGGCACGACCATCGAGCAGGTGCATTTTCACGAGGTCGGGGCCATCGACAGCATCGTGGACATCGTGGGCTCTATCCTGGCCCTGGAGCAACTGGGCATCGAGCGGATCGATTGCTCGCCCATCCCCCTGGGCACCGGCACGGTGCACTGCCAGCATGGCGTTTTTCCCGTGCCCGCCCCCGCCACGGCGGAGTTGATGCGCGATGGCGTCATCGCGCCATCCGACTTCCCCGCCGAGCTATGCACGCCGACCGGTGCGGCCATTCTGACCACGCTGGCCGAGTCGTTCGGGCCGCTTGGCGCCATGGCCGTCGAGGCCATCGGCTACGGCGCCGGCGGACGCGAGGACCCCGGCCGACACAACTTGCTGCGGGTCTTCGTCGGTGAGCCGGATGAAAGCGGCGCCGCCGATACGGTGGTCGAACTGGCCGCTAATATTGATGATGCCCCGGGCGAACTGATCGGTGCGGCCGTAGAGATGCTCCTGGCCGCCGGCGCCCTGGATGCCTGGACAACGCCCATCGGCATGAAGAAGAACCGCCCCGCCGTGCAGCTTGGCCTGCTGTGCCGGCCCGAAGACGTCGAGCGGCTGGAGGAGGTTCTCTTCAGCCAGACGACGACCATCGGCATCCGCCGCCACCTGTGCCAGCGCACCAAGCTGTCGCGCCGGCACGTGGTGGTGGAAACCCCGTTCGGGGCCATCCGCGTCAAGGTTTCCGGCCGCGGCGGCCGCGACTACACCGCGGCCCCCGAGTTTGACGATTGTGCGCGTGCAGCCACGGCCCACCATGTGCCGATCAAAGAAGTACAGGCCGTGACGATGCAGTTTTATCGCGGGAAGCTTAAATGATGCTAGCGTTTTTCATCCTGGCCGCGACGGACGGCAAGCCCACCTTCCAGCAGTACCTGTGGCTGGCGGGCCTGGTGTTGATCGTGGGTTCCCTGGCGTGGATGAGCATGCGCCGCGGCCGGCGGAATCAGCCCGAGCGGCGGACCAGCCTGCACGCTGAAAAGCACAATGAGCGCCTGGAAAAGCAGGCCCGGCAGGATATCGACGAGCTGATGGTCCGCCTGGAAGAGGTCTCGCGTGAGATCTGCGGCAAGGTCGACACGCGTTTTGTCCGGCTCGAGCAGGTGATCGCCGAGGCCGACCAGAAGCTGGCGGCTCTAAAAGCCGCCGTCCGCCGCCAGGATGCCAACGGCGATTCCCCGCCCTTCCCGGCGGCCATCGACCCCAAGCACCTGGAGGTGTGCCGCCGCTTCAACGAAGGCCAGGCCGTCGTCGCCATCGCCCGCGACATGGGTTTGGCGCCCGGGGAGATCGAGCTGATCGTCTCCCTGGAGCGCAGCCGCAAAGCCGCTGATGCCGCCGATGCGCCCAAGCTGAGAACGTAAACCACAGGGGACACAGAGGACACAGAGAAGGAAGAAGAGAAGAAGGTAGAGACCGGAAACGACAACAGGAACAACAAGAGGAACGGGGAAGAACGAGAGAACGCAGAGAGAGAGGATTGGTGCCACGGCTGCGTTGTTTGCAGCCGTGCGCTGTAGCAGGCGATAACACAAAAGTATCGTTGGACCCCGCGGGACCTTCCGCACGAACGCAGCTTTGCGGCGCACGGCTGCAAACAACGCAGCCGTGGCACCGAACTGACACCTCCAAAAGGGTTCCCCTGCCTTCAATTCGCAATTTGCAATTTGCAATTCGCAATCTCCCGCTGCCGGGTTTATCATTGATCGGTGGACGGGCAACACACTGGGAGCGACCCAATGACCCTATATCAAGGCAAACTGATTCCCCCGGCCAAGGCGAAGTTCGCGATCGTCGTCAGCCGATTCAACGAGTTCATCTCCTCCAAGCTGCTCGGGGGGGCGATGGACGCCTTCGCCCGCCACGGCGTGGTGGAAAACCGGATCGACGTGGTCTGGAGCCCGGGGAGTTTCGAGATTCCCCTGCTGGCCAAGCGGCTGGCCGCCGGCGGCGCGTATGCCGCGGTCGTCTGCCTGGGCGCGGTCATCCGCGGCGGCACCGACCATTACGAGTATGTGGCCGCCGAGGCCGCCAAGGGCGTGGCGCAGGCCTCCATGGCCAGCGGCGTGCCGTGCATCTTCGGCATCCTCACGTGCGACACGATCGAGCAGGCCATCGAGCGGGCCGGCGCCAAGGCGGGCAACAAGGGCGCCGACGCCGCCTTGGCCGCCATCGAAATGGCCAGCCTGTTCGAGGCCCTGCCGTAATGCCCAGCGTGCGGCCGTGAAGCCCCGTCAACGTGCCCGCCGATTGGCCATGCAGGCCCTGTGCTCCCTGGATGTGCAGGGTCAAAAGGGCATCGACGGCGCCATCGGTTTCATCCACGACACCGAGGAGGAAACCCCCGAGGTGCTGCGCGAGGCCGAGCGCATGCTCCTGGGCAGCTGGCACGGCCGCCAGGGGTGCGATGAACTGCTGGAAAAGCACAGCCGGCATTGGGACCTGAAGCGCATGCCGGTGGTCGATCGCAGCATCCTGCGCATGGCCGTGTGGGAGATGCTGAGCGGACACGCCGCCGCGCCGGTGGCCGTGGCCGAGGCGGTACACATCGCCCAGGAATTCTCCACCGCCGAGAGCCCGCGCTTCGTCAACGGCGTCTTGATGATGATCGCCCGCGAGATGCCCGCCCCGCCGGCCGTGGAAGAAGAAGAGTAGCAGGGATGCAGGGGATGCATGGGATAAAGACAAAGAGAGTGAAAGCAAGAAACCAAGACGGCCTGGCCCGGCTTTGTCCGGCCGTATGCCGTTGGCCTTCTTGCCTTTGCCCTCCGTTCTTTTTCCCTTGCCGTTATCCCCTGCATCCCCTGCATCCCTGCTAAATTTTTTTTTGGATTTAAGAAATGGCCTTCTTTCGCAAAGCGCTGGACAAATTCGCCGCCGGCCTGGCTCGCACGCGGGCCAAGCTGGCCGGCTCCATTCAGACGATCCTGACCCTGGGCCGCAAGATCGACGAGCAGTTGCTCGATGAACTCGAGCAGCAGCTCATCGAGGCCGATCTCGGCGTCACCGCCGCCACGCACATCTGCGATGACCTGCGCCAGGCGTACCGCGACAAGCGCATCGCCACCGCCGAGCAGGTGATCCCGTTCCTGAAGACCGAGTTGAAAACCTACTGGCCGGCGGAGGACCGCTCCATCCATTACGCCGCTTCGGGCCCCACGGTGATTCTCGTGGCCGGCGTCAACGGCACGGGCAAGACCACCAGCGTGGCCAAGCTGGCCCAGGCGTTCAAATCCGACAAGCGCAAAGTCATCCTGGCCGCCGCCGATACGTTTCGTGCGGCCGCCGTGGAGCAACTGACCATCTGGTCGCAGCGGCTCGGCGTGGAGATCATCAAGCAGGCCTCCGGCTCCGACCCGGCGGCGGTGGTCTTCGACGCCTGCGATGCCGCCATGGCCCGCAACGCCGATGTGCTCCTGGTGGACACCGCCGGCCGGCTGCACACGCAGGACAACCTGATGCGCGAGCTGACCAAGATCCGCAACGTGGTGGCCAAGAAGATCCCCGGCGCCCCGCACGAGGTGCTGCTGGTGCTCGATGCCACCACCGGGCAGAACGCCATCAGCCAGGCCAAGGCCTTCCAGCAGGCCATCAACGTCACCGGCATCTTCCTGGCCAAGCTCGATGGCACGGCCAAGGGCGGAATCGTCGTGGCCATCCACAAGGAACTCAACCTGCCCGTCAAGTTCGTCGGCCTGGGCGAGCAGCCCGAGGATGTCGAGCCGTTTGATCCGGAGACGTTTGTCGAGGCGCTATTTCAGTGAGAGGGGAGGACTTCGGTCCGGGTGCATGGTCCGGAGGTGGCATGCCCTCACGGATGGTGCGCAAGCACCGGACGGGTGGGCATGGCCGTTCGCTGAGGCGAGATGTTCCGCCACCGCAAGACATGCCCACCCGCCTCGGCCGCCCCCGGGCGGACTTCCGGCGTGAGGGCATGCCACCTTAGACCACAGTTTTGGCCCGTACCCTCGGTTTGTGAGAAACGCCGTAATCATTGCCAATCGGCCTTTTGGCCGATAGAATATAGCCATATGGCTTAAGGAGTTGTTATGGCCTCTTCGAAGACATTGGCGAGAAAATGTGAAGGACGCGACCGGAGCCCCAGCCTGGGGATTGACACGCGCGACCTGCCGGGGACTGTCTCTTCAATCCGCAAAGGCTTTGCGTTTTCGAAAGTCACCCGGTTCCAGAAATACAGCGGCCTGCCGCTGGAGCGAATCTCGCGCGTGATGCAGATTCCGCCGCGCACGCTGTCGCGCCGTCAGGCCCAAGGCCGGCTGAAGGCGGATGAATCCGACCGGCTGCTGCGGCTGTCGAGGATCTTCGACCAGGCCGTCGATCTTTTTGAAGGCAATGTCAGTGCGGCTCGGCATTGGCTGGAATCCCCCCAGCGCGGGCTGGGGGGCGAGGCGCCGCTTGATTTTGCCACCACGGAAGTTGGCGCCCGCGAGGTCGAAAACCTGATCGGCCGGCTGGAGTACGGGGTCTTCTCGTGACCGTCAGCGCCTGGCGAATCGTGAAGGCCAGCCACGCCTCCTCGGCCTTCTCCGGCGATGGCGCCAGGAGGTTCGGCGGCCGCTGGAACAATCCGGGCGCTGCCCCTATTTATGTCTCCGGCAGCATCTCGCTGGCGATGCTGGAAATCCAGGTCCACGTGGAACTGCCCGAGTTGTTGCGGGCCTACGCCCTGTTCGAGGTGACATTCGACGAGAAACTGATAAAAACGCTGGCCTTGTCCACCTTGCCGAAGTCCTGGCAGGAGACTCCTGCGCCGGCTTCCGTCAAACGCATCGGAGATGCATGGGCCGCTTCCGGCGAATCGGCAATACTGAAAGTGCCCAGCGCTATCGTTCCGACGGAATTCAACTACCTTCTAAATCCCGCACACGCTGATTTCTCAGCCATCACCATCGGGCCAAAGCGCATGCTCAAGTTCGATACCCGCATGGCCAGGTGATCCCCCCCATGCCGCGCGATGACTTGACCGCGTCGGGGCCAATTCCAAGAAGATGAAGTGGGCTCCAAGCCTCCGATTCTCCAAATTGTTGAAAATAGCGGCTTGACAAATTTAAGAAGTTTGATAGAATCTCCCTAACTAGCCACGGACTGGAGTGTCTGAATACAGCGCGGACGTCATATGCGGAGGAGTACGATTTGATCGGATGCAGTATGTGGAGGCGATTTCCAGACTCGCCAACTAGAGTTATTACATAAGTGATTCTATGAACATTGCTTACAACTCATCTCATAGCTCCTCACCCCGGTGCTCGGGCTCAATCTATACGGTCTCAACTGAGGAATTTCCTCAGTTGACCCATCCGGGGCCGTTACGCCAACTTTGGAAATCAACTGCGGAATTTCCGCGGTTGCCCGGCCGTCGCCGGCGGCGGCTTGGCTGGGCCTCAACTGAGGAATTTCCTCAGTTGACCCATCCCAGGCCGTTACGCCAGCCTTGGAAATCAACTGCGGAATTTCCGCAGTTGCCAAGCCGGCAGCGGCGGCAGGCGGCGGCCTCGACTGCGGAATTTCCCCGGTTGGCCGCGCTTGTTCCCTTGACATTGCCTGCGCCCCCCTGTAAACCCTTTGGCTTCGCACGCCTGATCGATGCCCGGCAGGCGGTTGGGCCGACCTTGCGGCCGGACGCGGCCGGGCGATTCCCGGCGAGTTCGTGTTGTCCGGCGGAACCTCAAACACGGATGTGCGGGGGAAGTAGACTTCACCAGGCGGCCGGGCGGCCGCGGTGCTACGAGCACCAGGAGTGACTATGTTCGCGATGCTGAAGAAGTTGAAGAAGGGCCGGGCTCGGACGGCGCACCTGGCCATCATGGCCGTCGTGTTTGGCGGGCTGTTCCTCTGGAGCGTGGTGCACGCCCAGACGATTTCGGCCGACTCGGCCCGCCCGGCGGCCGCGGCGGCAGCGGTCGAGAAGGCCGGCGCACAGGAGCAGGCCTTCCAGTGGTTCAGGCCGCTGACCGACACGGCGAAGTTCTCGCCCGTCGAGCGCGGCAGCCTGTTCGCGGTGCTGCTCATTGCCATCGCCGGCCTGGTGTACGCCGGCATGCTCGTCAAGCAGGTCAAGCGCGCTGACTCCGGCACGCCCAAGATGCAGGAGATTGCCGATGCCGTGCGCGAGGGCGCCAATGCGTATCTGAGCGCACAGTTCCGCAAGATCATCCCCTTGATCGGGGTCATCGCCGTCGTTCTCTACTTCACGAAATACCAGCAAAGGCCCTTTGCCATCGGGCGTGCCGGCGCCTTCCTGATGGGTTCGATCTTCAGTTGCCTGGTCGGCTTTGTGGGCATGCGCCTGGCCACGACGGGCAACCTTCGCGTGGCCGCCGCCGCCAGGAAGTCGTACGGCGAGGCCATGCAGCTCGGCTATCGCACCGGCACCATCACCGGCATGTTGACCGATGGGTTGGGCCTCCTGGGCGGGACGATGATCTTCCTGGTGTACGGCGAGCAGGCGTACGAGGCCCTGCTGGGCTTCGGCTTCGGCGGCACGCTGCTGGCCCTGTTCATGCGTGTCGGCGGCGGCATCTATACCAAGGCCGCCGATGTGGGCGCCGACCTGGTGGGCAAGATCGAGCAGAATATCCCCGAGGATGACCCGCGCAACGCCGCCACCATCGCCGACAACGTGGGCGACAACGTCGGCGACTGTGCCGGCATGGCGGCCGATATTTTCGAGAGCTACGAAGTCACCATCGTGGCGGCCATGATCCTGGGCTTGGCCTCCTTCGGCCACAAGGGCGTGATCTTCCCGCTGCTGGTCCGCGGCATCGGCGTGCTGGGGTCGATTATCTCCACGTACACCGTCAAGGCCGGCCCCAACGATACATCCGACACGGCGCTGAAAAGCGTGCACCGCGGCTTCTGGATCGGCTCGGCGATTTCCGTGCTCGGCTTCTTCGTGCTGGGCATCGCGTACCTGCACTTTGATGCGGCTTATCTGGCCAACTACCATATGGCCACCGCCGGCTTCCCCGGCGGCGACCCGGCGAATCTGCCAAGCTGGGCCAACTTCGGCCAATCCAACCTCGACATGCGGCCGGCCATCACGTGCCTGATCGGCGTGATCCTGGCGATCGCGCTCAATAAGGTCACCAGCTACTACACGCACACCTCGCACGCCCCGGTCAAGTCGCTGGCCCGAAGCTGCCAGACGGGCCACGCGACGAACATCATCCAGGGTTTTGCCGTGGGTTATGAAAGCTGCGTCGTCGCGACCATTGTCATCGCGGCGGCGATCGCGCTATCCGTGCTGTGTTATTGGGGCACGCCGGCGGTGTTCATCGCTTTCGGCGTGGCCATGACGGGCATCGGCATGCTGACGTTGACGGGCAACACGATTTCGATGGATGTGTTCGGTCCCGTGGCCGACAACGCCAACGGCATCGGCGAGATGGGCTACGAGTACGAGAAGATGGAAGCCGAGGAGCCCGGCTCCTACAAGCGGGCCCGGCAGGTGCTGGCCGACCTGGACGCGGTGGGCAACACCACCAAGGCCGAGACCAAGGGCATCGCCATCGGTTCGGCCGTGATCGCGGCCGTGTCGCTCTTCGCCAGCTTCATCGCGGTCATCGCCGTGGGCAGCGAGGACAAGCTCAGCCAGATCACCGAGAAGCAGTACGAGTTCTTCTCCGGCCAGATGACCGTGGCCAAGCCGATGGTGCTCATCGGCCTGCTCTTGGGCGGGACGGTACCCTTCCTGTTCAGCTCGATGCTGATTCGGGCCGTCGGGCGGGCGGCGTTTTACATCGTCAAGGAGTGCCGCCTCCAGTTCAAGGATCCGGCCATCTGGGCGGGCACCAAGAAACCCGATTACGGCCGCGTCGTCGATATCTGCACCCGCACGGCGCAGAAGGAACTGGTGGGTCCGGGCCTTCTAGGCTTGTTGGCGCCACTTACCGTTGGCCTGCTCTTAGGCCCCTACGCCCTGGGCGGCTTCCTGGCGGGCATGATCCTGGTGGGTCAGCTCCTGGCCGTGTTCATGGCCAACGCCGGCGGCGCGTGGGACAACGCCAAGAAGATGATCGAAGATGGCCACTACGGCGGCAAGGGCTCCGATGCGCATAAAGCCTCCGTCACCGGCGACACCGTGGGCGATCCGCTGAAGGACACCGCCGGCCCGGCCATCAACCCGCTGGTCAAAGTAATGAACATGGTGTGCCTGCTGGGCTTGGGCTTCATCCTGAAGAACAACGTCGTGGGCGTTCAACCCAATGCGGCGGCCGCCGGCCCCGAAGGCTGGGCGCAGAACCTGCCCACGAATTGGCGCATCGGCCTGGCCGTGGCCATCGTGGCGATCATCGTGATGATCTGGTCCGTCTGGCAATCGAAGCGTGAAAGCGACGCCATGAAGGAAATCGACCGCGAGCTTTCCGCCGAAACAGCAGGCGGCAGCGCCAAGAAGTAGAATCATGGATGGTCCGCCCGCAGCCGCACAGGGCGGCCCGGGCGGCCTGGATGCGATAAAGGAAGGCCTGGCCACGCCGGGATTACGCCCAACGCTGCACAACCGGGAGCGGTGAAATGAAAACACATCTTTATCTCTCGTTGTTGCCCGAGGCACTGGTGGCTTCACACCTGTCGCCGGAGGAATTTGGCACCTACATGGCCACCGGCACGCAGAAGCAGCCGCACGGGCCGGCCATGTTTTTCGAGGTGGAGGGCGGCTTCCAGAGCGACTTCCTGAACGTGAAGGACCTGGATGCCCGCTGCCGCCCGCACGCCGATGGGCGGCCCAAGAACTCGCTGTACCTGGCCATTTATCGCGTCCTGGAGCATGTGCCGCTGGCAGCCTTGGGCAGTCTGTGGCTGACCACCGCCCACGGCCGCAGTCTCCAGTTGACGCAGGCCGCCGCGCCGGCCGACCCGGCCGAGCGGCACAACCTGTATCGCGAGCTGGTGCCCGTTCAGCCGCTGATCGCCTCGGACATGGGGCCGGTGGAGTTCACCCGCTTCATCACCGACCCGTCCAAGGGCATTTACGTGCCGCGCATCTGCTTCGCCGAGATGGCCCTGGGCGGCTTGCGCGAAGACCCGCTGCACGGCCGCGCGGGCGATTTGCCGTACCGGAACATCGACCACATCCGCCACTGCCTGGCGGAAATGAAGGGCAAGGCCACCAAGACCGTCGAGCGCATCAGCGCCCAGGGCATCATCTACCGCTGCGTCCGCCGGGGCTTCTTCGTCGGCGATCAGCAGAAGGTGCTTTTCTACCCGTACCCCTCGCGCGAGGAGCTCGAAGGCAAGTACCACTCCTGGTGGAGCTGCGCCAACGACAACGAGCTGAGCTTCTAAGAGACTGCAGGCTTTAGGCTGTAGGCTGTAGGCAAAGAAGAAGATTCCTCGAACGCCGCACTCGAGGCCGGCAAGCACGTGCTGTGCGAAAAGCCCATGGCGATGCACCCCGCCGAAGCCCAGCAGATGCTCGATGCCGCCGCGGCGGCCTGACGTAGGCGGCTACGTGGCCTGCCGGGGCAAGAGCAGTGCGCTCAGCGCCCGATTCAGCGCCTCACGATAGGGCTGGGGCGAGAGCTGACCCTCCCACCGCTGCTGCTCCTGGCCGTTGATGAACAGGAGCACGGTCGGTATGCCCGACACGTTGTGGCGATTGGCGGCAGGATATTGAACATCCGTGTTGATCGTCGTGAATTCGACCCGGCCGGCGTACTCCTTCGTCAGCGCATCAAAGACCGGCGCAAGTTTGATGCAATAGGGACACTCCGGCGAGTAGAACTTCACGAGCACGGGTTTGTCGGCTTTGGCGACCTGGCTTTCAAGATGATCGCTTGCCGCCTGGCGGCAGCCGGCCAAAAAACCCGCGACGAAGACCAGACACCAGCCGATGCGACGCGCTATCCGCGGGGTCATAAGGCCCTCCTGACTTTGTGGCGTATTGGTATTTTCGTCTCCATAAATACTATAACTGTCCCAATACCTGACACACTGCTAACACGTTTTTTTCCGCGGCTTTCGAATCGACGAAAGGAGTTTAACCGCCCCAATGCCTGGCCGCTTGCTCCGCCCTGCCCCGCCATAGAATTTTGGTGGAAGGGGTTTGTGAGGTGTGTATGGCCGGCAGGGCGATGTGGAAGGCCGCGGTGGAGTTCGGGGAGGTTCGTATCCCCGTCAAAATGTATGCGGCTATCCGCGAGCAGCGGGTGCAGTTCCACCTCTTGCACGACAAGGACAAGACCCGCCTTCAGCAGCAGTGGTTCTGCGAGCTGGAAGGCAAGCCGGTGGACCGCGAGGATGTGGTCCGTGGCGCGCAAATCGACGAGGACAAATACGTCGTGCTTGAACCGGAAGAACTCCAATCGCTCGAGCCGGAAACCTCCCGCTCCATCCAGGTAAGCACGTTTGTCAAAGCCGACCAGGTCGATGCCCGCTACTGCGACCACCCCTACTATCTCGGCCCCGACGGCCAGGATGAACATTACGCCGCCCTGGCCAAGGTGCTGCGCGACAGCGGCATGGCCGGCCTGTGCACATGGACGGTGCGAAAACGCTCCTACACCGGGTTGCTCCGCTGCATCTCCGGCCCGCTGGAACTGGTGACACTCCGTCCGGCCGATGAGGTCCGCGCGGTGAAGGATCTTTCGCTGCCGGATGCAAAGGTTTCTGCGCGAGAGCTGAAAACCGCGCAATACCTGGTGAATGAACTATCCGCGCCATTCCAGCCGGCCGAGCATCGCGATGAGTTCACGCAGGCCTTGCAGGAGCTGGTTGCCGCCAAGGCGGCCGGCAGGAAGATCCCCATCCGCAAGGCGCCTAAGAAGGCGGCCGTCGCGCCCGACCGGCTGCTGGAAACGCTGGAAAAGAGCGTGGCCGCGGCCCAGAAAGCCAGGAAACATGCCGCTTGAGGCCATCCAACAGGTCTCCTGCCCGCGCTGCGGGAAGGAGTATGATTACGACGCCGTCCGGCGCTGCTGGTCGTGCGGGGGGCCGGCCTGCCCGCACTGCCGAAGCGAGGGCATCGGACCCTTGTGCGCCGAATGCCGCTCGCGCGGGCTGCAGGTGCACATCGTTCCGATGCTCGCCAGCCCGGGCGACATGCCGGCCGATGCGGCCCAATGGGCGTTTGAATACAAGTGGGATGGCATCCGGGCCCTGTGCTACTGGGATGGCCAGCGCGTGCGGCTGGAAAGTCGCAACTTGCGCGACATCACCGCGCAATACCCCGACCTGCTGGCCACGCGCAGGGAGCTGGGCGCCGGCGCGCTGATCCTGGATGGCGAGATCATCGCCCTGGACCGCAGCGGCCGGCCAAGTTTCGCCATCCTTCAGCAGCGGATGCACCTCTCGCCGGCCCGGGCCGCCGAGCGGGCGATCACGCTGCCGGTACAGTATTACATCTTCGATTTGCTGTGGCATCGTGGCCGCTCGCTGATGCACCTGCCCTACCGCCGCCGGCGGCGGGCGCTGGAGAAGCTCAAGCTGCTCCACCCGGCCTGGCGGCTGCCGCCGTCGCACGTGGGCAAGGGGCCGATCATGCTGGAAGTGGCCGCCAGCCGCCACCTGGAAGGCATCATCGCCAAGCGCCCCGAAAGCACGTACCAGCCGGGCCGCCGCTCGCCCGACTGGATCAAGATCAAGCTCATCAAGGAGCAGGAGTTCGTCGTGGGCGGCTGGGAGCCGCGCCGGGAAAACACCGAGCAGGTCGCGGCGCTGCTGCTTGGTTTTTACCCATCCGGCGGCCGGCGGCTGCGCTTCGCCGGGCGGGTGGGCACGGGCTTTACCTCCGAAACCCATCGAATGCTTATCGCCAAGCTGCGCCGACTTGCCCGCGCCAGCAGTCCCTTCGACGGCCGCTCCGGCGGCCGCACGGCAAGGTATGTCACGCCCCGGCTCGTGGCCCAGGTGGCGTATCGCCGCTGGCCGGCGGGCGCGCAGCTTCAGCAGGCATCGTTTCTGGGCCTGCGCGATGACAAGGCGCCGCGCGAGGTCATTATTGAGGACAGGTAATATGGAGGTCACGTAATATGGCTGCCGAAACCCATGGTTTATGGTCCGGCGTGCTCACCTTCGGGCTGGTGTCGCTGCCCGTGTCGATCATCTCCGCCCTGGCCTCCACGCGCCGGCCGTTCCACCTGCTGCACAAGAGCGACCACTCGCGCGTGGCCCGGCGCATGCTGTGCCCCAAGGATGGCAAAACGGTCGAGCCGGAGCATTTCCTGCGCGGCTTTGAGGTCGCCCCCGACCGGTACGTGGTCATCCGCGATAGCGACATCCAGGCCATCGAGCCCAACCGCAGCAAGAACATCGAGATCACCGACTTCGTCGACCTGGCCGAGATCGACCCGCTGTACTTCGACCGGCCGTATTACATCATCCCGCAGCAAGGGGCCGAGAAACCCTACCGGCTGCTGGTGGAGACGCTGGCCGAGCTCAAAAAGGCCGGCATCGCCGAGTTCATCATGCACGCCCAGCAGCACCTGGTGGCCATCGCCAGCCTGGATGGCGCGCTGTGCCTGCTGCGGCTGCATTTCCAGCAATCAATTGTCGATGCCAAGGAGCTGGCGCCGGCGCAGCAGGCCGATGCGGCCGATGAGAAGGTCATCCGCCAGGTGATCGAGAAGATGACCTCGAAATTCGACCCCGAGAAATTCCGCGATGTCTACCAGGAGCAGGTGGAGCGCCTCATTGCCCAGAAGAAGAAAAAGCACCAGACCGTCACCGTGCCCAAGACGGCCGGGGAAGAGGAGCCCGCCGAGGGCGGTGAGGGCGGCGAAGACCTCATCTCGGCACTCGAGGAAAGCCTGGCCAAGGCCCGGAGAAAATCCGCGTGAGGTCTATCAAGCGGAACATCACGGCCCCTGGCCAGGCCCACAAAAACACTGAGAAAACTCGCGCCAAGGGCCAGCGCCGGCGCATCACGGTCCAGGGAAGGCCGCTGGAGCTGGCCAACCTCGACAAGCTGATGTACCGGGCCGCCGGCTTCACCAAGGCGCACGTGCTGGATTATTACCGCCAGATCGCCACCTGGCTCATGCCGCACCTGCGCGCCAGGCCGCTGACGCTCAAGCGCTACCCCAACGGCGTCGACGGCGAGTTCTTCTACGAGAAGCGATGCCCCGCCCACCGGCCCGACTGGCTGCACCTGGCCCCGGTGAGCGAAAAGGACGGCGGTGAAGTCATCCGCTATTGCTCCATCACCGACCTGGCCTCGCTCATGTGGGTGGCCAACCTGGCTTCGCTGGAGCTGCACCTGATGCTCTCGCGGGCCACCAGCCCCGACCGCCCCACGACCGTCATCTTCGACCTGGACCCGGGCGAGCCGGCGGGCATTTTGCAGTGCGCCGAGGTGGCGTTTATTTTGCACGATGTGCTGGCCGACCTGCACCTGGCCTCCTCCGTGAAAACTTCCGGCAAGAAGGGCCTGCACGTAGTCGTGCCGCTCAATACGCCCATCACCTTCGACCAGACCAAGGACTTCGCCCGCTCGGTCGCGCGGGCCATCGAGGGCCGTTACAAGGAGCAGGTCGTCACGGCCATGCGCAAGGACCTGCGCGGCGGCAAGGTGCTCATCGACTGGAGCCAGAACGACGCCCACAAGACCACCGTGTGCGTGTACTCGCTGCGGGCTATCGCGCGGCCCTTCGTCTCCACGCCGGTAACGTGGGATGAGCTGCGCACTGCGTTCCGCCGCAAGGATGAGTCGCGGCTGGCCTTCGAGGCCGCCGATGTGCTCGAACGGGTAGGCGAGCAGGGCGACCTGTTTGTCGATGTGCTCACGACGCGGCAGTTCCTGCCCGGCATGCGGCCGGAGGAGCTGGAGCATGAGGTCTGGCATTCCAATCGTTCAGCGCGGTCTACCCAGCGCCGGGCAAGTTCGGCCAGCCGCAACGGCCGACGGCCGGCGAAGACGAGCCGCGCCGCTCCGGTCCCCAGCCAGCCGGCCCTGCTGACCGCCTACCGCGGCAAGCGGCATTTCGAGCGCACGCCCGAGCCGGGGCCGGCAGGCGGCCGCCGCGGCCGCAAACGCCGCCCGGGCGGCATCTATGTGGTGCACAAGCACGCTGCACGCGCGTTGCATTACGATCTGCGGCTGGAAGTTGACGGCGTGCTCAAATCCTGGGCCGTTCCGCGCGGGCCCAGCCTGAACCCGGCCATCAAGCGCCTGGCCGTGAGGGTCGAGGACCACCCGATGGCCTACGCCTCCTTTGAAGGCACCATTCCCGAAGGCCAGTACGGGGCCGGCTGCGTCATTGTGTGGGATCGCGGCACCTGGCAGCCGCTGGATAAAGAGCACGGCGGCGACGACCCCGCCGCGGCCCTGGCCGCCGGGGAGCTGAAATTCTGGATCGACGGCGAAAAGATCCGCGGCGGCTACGTACTCGTCCGCACCGCCGGCCGCGCGGCCAAGGCCAAAGAGCCCAAGGAGCAGTGGCTGCTGATCAAACACAAAGATGACTGCGCCGACCCCCGCGCGGATCCGACCCTGACCGAGCCCGACTCCGTCCTGAGCGGCCTGTGGGTGGAGGATTTCACAACGAGAGACGGCCTGCGCTCACAGAGGAAGCGAAGCGCCGGACGCGTAAGCAGGGATGTGCCTGCTCGGGTGACCCATGCCCACCCGCCCAAGCCGCCGAGGCGGCCTGTGGCGTGAGGGCATGCCACCTGGGATCTCTGGGCCGCCGCTCTACACCTCGTGCACCACCATCGTATTGGTCGAGCCCTCCCTGTTGAGCGGTCGGCCCGAGACCACGATGATCTTCTGCCCCTTGGCGGCCCAGCGCAGGCGGCGGATGTGCTTGGAGGCGGCGGCCAGAATGTCGCGCGTGTGCTCGGGCACCTCCTCCACCACGCCGGTGACGCCGTAATACAGACACGTCTGCTGCATCGTGCGGCGGTGCGGCGTGATGGCCAGCACCGGCACGGGCAGGCGCAGCTTGGCCAGCATCTGGGCCGCGTTGCCGGAGATGGTGTGCACGACGACCGCGCGAATGTCTTCGCAGTGCACCAGCGTCTGCACGGCCCGGGCCATGGCGGCGGTCGGGCCGTCGCAGCTACGCAGCCGCCCGGCATCGGCCAGGCGGCGGCCGCCGCCGGTCTCCTGCCGCCACGTGGACAGGTGGTGCTCCACCCGCCGGGCGATTTCGTTCATCATGGCCACCGCCTCGACGGGGTACTTGCCCACGGCCGTCTCGCCGGAGAGCATCACCGCGTCGGCGCCGTCGAAGACGGCGTTGGCCACATCGGAAACCTCCGCCCGCGTGGGCGTGGGGTTTTCGGTCATGGTTTCGAGCATCTGGGTGGCCACGATGCAGGCTTTGCCGGCCCGCTCGGCCAGGCTCACCAGGCGCTTCTGCGTCAGGGGCACCTCGGCCAGCGGCATTTCCACGCCCAGGTCGCCGCGCGCCACCAGCAGCGCATCGGCCACGCCCAGGATGGCGTCGATATTCTTGAGCGCCTGCGGCTTTTCGATCTTGGCGATGATCCGCGCGGTGCTGCCGCCGGCATCGAGAATCTGCCGCAACGCCACGATATCCGAGCGGCGGCGGACGAAGGAGAGCGCCACATAATCGATATCCTGGCCCACGATCCACTGGGCATCGGCGCGGTCCTTCTCCGTCAGGGCCGAGAGGCTCAGGTTCGTCTGCGGCAGGTTGACGCCCTTGCCTTCGGAAAGTTGGCCGCCGGTCACCACGCGGCAGACAATGTGCCGCGGGCGGTGCACCTCGACGACCTCCAACTCCCTCTTGCCATCATCCAACAGGATGCGCTGGCCCACGCGCACATCGTCGATCAGCTCGGCCAGCGTGGTGGAGATGCGTTCGGCGGTGCCTTTCAAGGGCGTGCGCTGGATGGCGATCCTCTGGCCTTCCTTGAGCATGATCGCCCCGCCCTTGAGGGGCCCGACGCGGATCTTGGGCCCGCACAGGTCGGCGATGACCGCCAGGGGCACGCCCAGCCGGTGCGAGACGGTGCGGATGTTGTCCAGCCACTGGGCCTTTTGCTCCAGCGTGCCGTGCGAGAAGTTCAGCCGGAAGACGTCCACGCCCGTCTTGACCAGCTTGGTGAGCATCGCCACTTCACAGGTGGCCGGGCCGACGGTGGCGACGATTTTGGTTTTGATCAGATTCATGGGCGTTCCGTTCCGAGGCTGGTTAGTCGGTTGATCGGTTGATCGGGATGCGCATAAAGTATCTATCGACAAAAACGGGCCCCGGCTATGATCTTCCCCATGCCCGACCGCCGCCGACATCGCGGGCCGCATCCCCAGGATGGCGAGCTGTTCGCCCCCGCCGCTCTGGCGGCGTTGCGGCAGGCGGCGGCGGACCTGGCGTGGCTCTTGGGCCGGGGCTACGCCCAGCCCTCGGCGCTGAAACTCGTGGGCGACCGCCACGAGCTGACCACCCGCCAGCGGATCGCCGTGCAGCGCTGCAGTTGCAGCGATGAGGCCCAGGCCGGCCGGCTGGAGCGGCAGATTGGCACGAGCCGCCTGGCGGGCCGCGAAATCGCCATCGACGGCTATAACCTGCTGGTCACCATCGAATCGGCCCTGGCCGGCGGGCTGATCCTGGTCGGCCGCGATGGTGCCTGCCGCGATCTGGCCAGTATGCACGGCAGCTATCGCTCCATGCGCGAAACCCGGGGGGCCCTGGAACTCATCGGCCGCACGCTGGTGGATCTCGGAGTGCTGGATGCGGCCTGGGTGCTTGATGCGCCCGTTTCCAACTCCGGCCGCCTGCGCGCCCGCATGCTCGACCTGGCGGCGGTGAACGAATGGCACTGGACGGTCGAGCTGCTGCCCAACCCCGACCGCATGCTGATGGACCAGCCCAATATCGTCGTCACCGGCGACTCGGTCATCCTGGATGGCTGTGCCCACTGGACCAACCTCGCCCGGCACATCATCCAAACCCACGTGCCGCAGGCGTGGGTGGTGGATCTGGGGTAAGAGGCGATGGCCCTATCTGGACCCCTCCCCATTTTACGGGGGAGGGTGGCCCGAAGGGCCGGGTGAGGGTTCCCCGCGATAATGAGGGACATTCTATTTCGAAAGTCACCCTCACCCGGCTTCGCTGAAGCTACGCCGGGCAAGCCGGGCCTGAAGGCCCACCTCTCCCATCAAGGGAGAGGGGTCACCGCCGCCTGTGGCCTCACGCCTCTATCCCTGCCGCTGGGCCTCGGGCAGCGAAGGCAGCTTGACGCGATACACCTCGCGAACGAACTCCAGGCCGCTAAGCTTGGTCAGCAGGGCGTCGGGCACCTCGGCGTCGAGGTTCAGCGCCAGCACGGCCTTGCTGAGCTGGAGCTTGCGGCCAACGGTCATCTGGGCGATGTTGATGCCCAACGCCCCGCAGGCATCGCCCACGCGGCCGATGACGCCGGGCTTGTCATCGTTGAAGCCCACGACGATATGCCCCTCGGGCAGCATCTCCACGCTGAAGCCGTCGATGGCGACGATCCGCGGGAATTTGCGGCCGAAGATGGCGCCCACGGCGGTGCGCGTGAGCTTGTCCGTGGTGAGCGCGACCTCGACCAGGTTGGTGAAATCCTGGGCGTCGGGGTTGGTCGTCACGTCGATGCTGATGTTGCGTTCCTTGGCCAGCACGGGGGCGTTGACGATGTTCAACTCGTTGCCCAGCACCGGCCGCAGCAGGCCGATGGTCAGGGCGGCGGTGGCGGCGGCGAAATCCATCGTGGCGATGTCGCCGCGGTAGGCCACGTTCACCTTCTTCATCGCCCCCGGCGTGATGGCCGACAGCAGCGTGCCGATCCGCTCGGCCAGCTCGACGTACGGCTTGAGCGACTCGGGCACTTTCGTGCCGCCCGAGACGTTGACGGCGTTGCGGATTTCCCCGCCGCGCAGCGCCTCGATGATGATCTCGGCCGCCTCCAGGGCGACCAGCTCCTGGGCCTCCTCGGTGCTGGCGCCCAGGTGCGGCACGGCCAGCAGCTTGGGATGCGCCAGCAGCTTTTGCAGCGATTCGCTCTTGGGGGGCTCTTCGGTGTATACGTCCAGCGCGGCCCCGGCCACCTTGCCCTGCTCCAGGGCGGTCAGGAGCGCGGCCTCATCGATGATGCCGCCGCGGGCGGCGTTGATCAGCCGCACGGAGGCCTTCATCTTCTCGAACTGGGCGGTCGAGATCATCTTGTTGGTCTTCTCGGTGCGCGGCACGTGCACGGTGATGAAGTCGGCCCGCTCGTAGATGGCCTCGACATCGCTGGTGCGCTCGACGCCGTCGAGCACGGCATCCGCCGAGAGCAGCGGGTCGTAGCCCATCACCTGCATGCCCAGGGCGCGGCCGTACTGGCAGACGGTGCGGCCGATGCGGCCCAGGCCGATGACGCCGAGCGTCTTGCCGGAAAGCTGCGTGCCTTCAAAGCTCTTGCGGTCCCACTTGCCGGCGGTCAGGCTGACGGCGGCGGGCACGATCTTGCGGCTCAACGCCATCATCAGCGTGAGCGTCAGCTCGGCGGTGGAGATGGTGTTGCCGCCGGGGGTGTTCATGACGATGACGCCCTTACTCGTGGCGGCCGGCACATCGACGTTGTCGACACCCACGCCGGCCCGGGCGATGGCGCGCAGCCGGCCGGGCTTGGCCAGCGTGTCGGCGGTGATCTTCACGCCGGAGCGGATAATGATGCCGTCGTAATTGCCGATGATGGCTTTCAGTTCATCGGGCGAGAGCCCCGGCCTGTTGTCAAACTCCACCCGCTGCTGCCGCAGATACGCCAGGCCCACTTCGCTGAGTTTGTCGGCGACGAGGAGCTTCATGGTTGCGTTTCCTTCTTTTCTTATGCGCGTCCCGATGAAGGGAACCAGGGCTGTCCAACCTACTTTACGCCCAGTCTTTCAGCACCCTGGCCGCGGCGGCGACGCCCTTGCCGATCTCGACCTTGGCGCCCAGCTCGGCCAGCGTATATTCGACGGCCGCCAGCAGGCCCAGGGTATCCAGCGGGTCCGTCCAGCCCATGTGGTTGACGCGGAAGACCTTGCCCGTGATGTCGTCCTGCCCGCCGGCCACGTTGCAGCCGTACTTGCTCTTGAGTTTCTTGCGGAAGGCATCATCCACGCCCGGCGGGTACCAGATGGCCGTGACGCTGTCGGAGGGCTGGCGCGAGTACACCTTCAGGCCCATGGCCTGGCAACCTTCGCGCGTGGCCTTGGCCATGATGGCGATGCGGGCCCACAGCTTCTCGATGCCCACGGCCTCGATCATCGACAGGGCCTTGGCCAGGCCGCGAATGAGCGTGATGGCCGGCGTATACGGCACATCGCTGTCGGCCAGGCTCTTGCGGTAGGCTTTGAGGTTGAGATAGAAGACCGGCGCCTTGACCGACTCGGCGGCGGTCCAGGCCTTGGGGCTCACCGAGACCAGCGCCAGCCCCGGCGGCAGCATCAGCGCCTTCTGGCTGCCGATGCCGATGACGTCGATGCCCCACTCATCCTGCTTGAGCGGCAGCGCCCCGGCCGAGGTGATCGCGTCGACCAGCAGCAGCACATCCGTGTCGCGCGTGATGGCGGCAATGCCTTTCACATCGGCCACGGTGGCCGTGGAGGTCTCGCTGTGCGTGATGATCACCGCGCCGTACCCGCCGGCGGAGATTTTCGCCTTCACCTGCTCAGGCGTGATGGCGGTGCCCCACTCCTGCTTGACCTCATCGACTTCCAGGCCGTACACGCGGGCCACCTTGGCCCAGCGCTCGCCGAACTTGCCGCCGTTGGCGACCAGCACCTTCTTGCCGCGGGGCACGAGCGTGCCGATGGCGGCCTCCATGGCGGCGGTGCCCGAGCCGGCCAGCGTCAGCACGTCGTTTTTCGTGAACAGCAGCTTCTTGAGCGACTCGTTCACCGCGCCGAACATCTTGCGGAACTGCTCGGTGCGATGGTGGAAGATGGGCAAGGCCATCTCGTTGAGCACCTCGGCCGGCACATCGGTGGGACCGGGGGTGAACATTCGCTGCTTGATCATGGGTCGCTCCAGTTATTGGCTTTGATTTCCCGAGGGAATCCCGCAAGGCTTCACGCGAATCCGGCTTCAACACTAATCGGGACGTCGGGGGTTGTCAAGGTTACAGGCGGGAGGCCGCAGACGGGTGGCCAGGGGCTGGGCCGGAAAGACATTCGCGCGTCGCCGAAGCTCTCGGAAGGGCGGGTTGCGACCGGCTCCCTGAAGCCCAGGCGCGAATCACACCGACAGGTGCCCGCTGAGTTCTTCGATGTAGCTGGGCAGGCTCTGCCAGACGTCGGCGACATCCTGCTCGGTGACGCCCAGCCGCTCCAGCATGGGCGGCTCGATGACCTGCGACTGGCTGGTCAGGGTAAACCCGTCCCCCAATCCACCGGCGATGGTGTCGGCGATGTAGATCACGCCGGCCAGGTCGGAGGCATCGGGCAGGTCGTTCCAGGTGTGGTGGCTGGTGATCATCTCGACCAAATACGACGGGAAATGCCAGCGGTCGGCCAGGCGCGCCCCGGCGACGCCGTGTTCGACGCCCAGGATCTCCGTCTCGGCCGCCTTCCACGACTGCTTGGACCCCACGCACACCATGACCACCTGCGAGAAATCCTGCGGCACGGCCTGGGCCGCCGCCAGGAGGCCCATGTCGTGGATGATGCCCGCCATGAACACCTCTTCCAGGTGGGCCATGCCGGCCCGCTGGGCCAGCTCGCGGCTGGCCGTGGCGACGGCCAGCGAATGCACCCACAGGTCGCGGCCGGAAATCGGGCCCGTCAGCCGAAGCTGCCGGAAAAGCTGCTCGACGCCCGCGGCGATGGCCAAATTGCGTACCGCGGTGACGCCCAGCAGGATGACCGCCTTCTCCAGGCTGCCCACGCGACCGGGCAGGCCGTAGTAGGCGCTGTTCACCAGGCGCAGGATCTTGGCCGACAGCGCCGGGTCGGTCTTGATCACCCGGTGCAAGTCGGAGGCGCTGGCGGTGCGGCTTTCGACCAGCTCGTTGATCTGGGCCACCACCTGCGGCAACGTCAGGATGCGATCGATCTGTTCCAGTTGGTCAACGAACATTTTTATCTACCCATCCCCATTCGGTCGGTTTCGCCGCCGTCGGGCGAACTTTTTCTCGTGACCTACCCATCCCCATTCGTTCAGTTTCGCCCCTGCCGGGCGACCGTTTCCTCGTGGCCACCCATCAGTATTCGTTCAGTTTCACCCGCCTCGCGGCGGACAGCTCCATTGCCAAAAGCACCTCGGCGATCCGCCGGCTGGACCGGCCATCGCCGTAGATGCAGGCGGCCCGGCGGTACGTACCGGCCAGGGCCGGCTCTTCTTCCAGGCGGATCAGCCACCGGCCGATCACCTGGCGGTCGGCGGCCACGTGGATGACGTTGGCCGAATGCTCGCGGCCCTGCTGCCGCCGTCCCACGTTCAGCACCACCGCGCCCACCGCCGCCGACTCGATCATGCCGGCCGAGCTGTTACCCACCAGCGCCACGGCCGAGCCCATAAGGCGCAGAAAGATGCGCCGCTCAATGTTGGGAAGTATCGGCCAGTTGAGTTGGCGACTGAAGTGGCGCAAAACGCCCAAGACGATTTGCCTGTGCGGGTCGGAGTTTGGCTCCAGGCAGATGGCCCTAAGTCCAGAATCCGCAACGGCTTGGCAGATGGCCTCGGCATCAGCCCGCTCCTGTGCTTCCTCCTGGCCGCAGGGGTGGTGCAGGATGACGACAAACGCCCCCTCACCCGGCAGGCCGACAGCACAGCGTGCGGCCGCCTCATCCGGCAGCGTCTCGGCGAGGATGGAGTCGATGCCCGGCGAGCCGACCTGGTGAATGCGGCTGGGGCTCTCGCCCATGCGGATCAGCCGCTCGGCCGCCCCCGCCGTGGCGGCAAAATGCACGTGCGCCAGCTTGGAAATGGCGTGTCGATTGCCATCGTCGAATTCCCCCGGCGCGCGATCGCCGGCGTGAATGTGCGCGACAAACCGCCGGTCGGCGACCGCCAGCACGGCCGCCTGGAGCGTCTCGATGCGATCGCCCAGCAAGACCATCACATCGACTGGATGGGCGGCCAAGGCCGCCGACAGGCTCGCGGACAGCATGGCAAGCGGCCCCGGGCCGATCTGGCCATCCCAGGTGGCCGCATCGGCGATCATCGGCACATCCACGCAGGCAAAGCCGGCATCCCGAAAAGCGCGGCCCGTCGCGCCATAGCACTCGAGCAGATGCGTGCCGCTGAGGAAAACCGTCAGCTCCAGCCCCGAGTGTTCCCGCACCGCCCGCGCCACCGGCAGGAGATAACCGACATCCTGGCGGCCGGAGGTGAAGATTCCGATCCGGCGTGGTTGGCGGGCCCGAGTCATGGGACCGCCTTCGAGGAAAAGAAGAAGTCAGCAGGGATGCAGGGGATACAGGGGATAAAGACAAGAGAAGAGGCCCAGGTCCCCGAGGAACAATGGCAAAAGGCGATGATGGTGCGACAAGGATGACAGAATGCGGAGGGGCCTGTCCTTCTCATCGTTCTTGCCTTTACTCTCTTTTTCTTATCCCCTGCATCCCCTGCATCCCCGCTAATTCTCTTCGTGCTATTTCAGCATCTTCTCCGTGATGGTCGCATCTGCCGGAATATCCACCGCGGCCTTGCGCCCGGGCACCTTATCCAGTTCGCCGGGCCCAATGCCGCCGGCGGGTCGCTTGACCGTGAGCATGGCGGCCGTGATGACCGTGCCCTTGGCAATCGCCACCGTCGAGGTGACGCTGGAGCGGGCCGCCTGGCGGACATCCTGCTCCAGCGGCCGCACGCGCTTCACGCCGTCACCCAGGGCTTGGCGGTGCGGCTCATCGAGCGCGGATTCGTTCAGCTCGCCGCGGCGGGCTGCGCGGGCGCGGTTGATGTACGTCCCCAGTTCAACCGGCCGCAGGCTCATCGCCTGGTCGGGGCCATCCAGGGTCGGATCCAGCGTGAAATGCTTTTCCAGCAGGCAGGCCCCTGCCTGCACGGCCAGTTCGCCCGTCTGGAGGTCCATCGTGTGGTCGCTGTAGCCCACGGGCGTGCCGAACTTCTTGCTTAGGGTC
The DNA here is from genome assembly GCA_003171335.1 of Phycisphaerales bacterium. Taxonomy (GTDB): domain Bacteria; phylum Planctomycetota; class Phycisphaerae; order SM23-33; family FEN-1343; genus FEN-1343. Next base: position 5,842 of record PMYD01000138.1, on the reverse strand, counting down.
TCGATGCAGCGGAGCTGCGCCTCATGCAGCGGCGTGGGATAGCTCGAAACGCAGTGCAGCAGGGCCACTTCCCTGGCACCGGCCTGGGCCAGCGTGTCCAGAGCCGCGGCGATCTCCTTCAGGTCCGCCGCCCCGGTAGAGAGCACCACCGTCAGGCCGGTGCGTGCGGCAGCCTTCAGCAGCGGCGGGTTAGCCAGGTCCGGGCTGGCCACCTTGATGGCTCGCACGCCCATGGAGGTCACCATGGCCACATCCTCGGGGCTGAAGGGCGTGATCAGAAGTTCAATGCCGTGGGCGGCGCACTGGCCGGCGATGGCGACAAAATCCTCCTCCTGGAGTTCCAGCCGCTCGAGCAGCTCGCGCTGCTTGCCGGCCCGCTGGTAGCCGGCGGCCGAGGCATCCGGCGTGACCAGCCGGCGGGCGGAAAAGGCCTGGAATTTCACCGCGTCGGCCCCCACCGCCGCCGCCGCCGAAACCATCTCCAGCGCCAGGGAGAGATCGCCGTTATGGTTCACACCGGCTTCCGCAATGATGTACGTGGGCGCGGAGCCGCCCACCGCCACCGAGCCGATTTGCACCTGCTGGGGCCAACGCTTCTTGCTCGCCATCGCTGTCTCCTGTTCTGGCGTAGCACGGGCATCTTGCCCGTGAGTCCCATGGGCGTCTATGGCACGCTGCGAAAACGCCCGGACACGGGCGAGACGCCCATGCTACTTTTTGGGGTCTCATGCTCTATGGAATTCTTCGCACTTGCCGCACAGCGCATCCTGATCCCACTGCCTGTCTTCGTGAAGTCGGCGCAGGCCGGCCAGCGCGCCAGCGCGCCAGGCCTCCAGGATGGAACCTTTGCCCAGCGGCCGCACGGCATGAATGTCCTCTTCGCAGGCGGTAATCGTGCCGTCGGAGAGCACCGTCAGCCTAGTCTCCAGCCGGCGGCAGGCGGACCGCCGCGGCGGGGCCATGTGCACCACGGCGCGGTCGGGCCACTGGCCGGCGGCCGTGCTGGGCTCGATGAACAGGCCCCAGCCGGTCGTCTTGAGGCTGCGCTCGAAGAATTCATCCTGTTCTTCCAGCGTTTGCGGCGTCTTCAGCATGGCCGGCACGACCATCAGGTCTTCCCGCCCGGCCGCGCGGCCGCGCTCGAAGAGCCGCTCGATGGCCGCCCACACCTGGGCCGCCGAGCCCCCGCGTTTGAAGGCGGCATACGCCGGCTCGCCCACGGCGTCGACATTCACCTGCACGATGCTCACCGGCGAATCCAGCAGCGCGGCGATGGTGCTGTCATCCAGGCCAGTTCCATACGTGGTCACACCGACGACGCCAACCTTCACCGCCGCGGCCGCCGCGGCCTGCCAGTGCGGATGCAGCAGGGCATCGCCCGCCCCGCCGAACATGATGTTCACATCCCCCGGCTCGTCGAGTCCGGCCAGAAGGCCCGCCAGCGACTCGACCGGCAGGTCCGGCCGGTCGCCCGGCGGGCGAAGATCATCCTCCAGCGGCCGGCGGCAGGTCAGTTCGATCGTCAACTCGCGCGGCCACGGTTCAGCGCCCAACGACTGGGCAATCCGGCAGGCGGCGGCGCCGTCGACATCCGCTCCGGCCCGCTCGACGATCTGCCCGCATAGCCACAGCCCGCGCGGGCTGTCGGCGGCGAAGCGGCGGTACGTGGCGATCAGCGCATCGGGCAGTGGCACATTGAAACCCTGGTGAATCGCATCGGCCACCGGCCCGCCGGGGCGGTACGAGAGCAGCCGCCCGGGATACTGCCGGCCGGCCACCAGGCCGCGCAGCGTCGTAGCCCCAATGGCCAGACCCGCCAGGCCCGGCGGCGCCTGGCAGAAACTCAGCGGCTGGCGGCCCTCGCCTTCGCGCAGCAGTTTCAACATCGCCTCGGCCCAGCCCACATCCAGCAGGGCCGCCCCGCCGGCCACCAGCAGCAGCGCCTCGGCGCCAGTTTGCTCCAGCACCTCCATGGCGGCGGCAGGATCGTACGTCTCGTCGAAGACGGTCGTGCCGCCCAGGCCGCCGCGCCAGCCGTAGCGGCCGAAGGCCCGCGCCGAACGCATGATCCGCCGGCTGGAAGACTCCTTCGTGCGCAGCACAGCCAGCAGCCTGACCGGCCCGGCCAGCTCGCGCAGCCGGCCTTCATGCGGAGCCGGTCCGGCCAGCACGATGCCCGCCAGGTCTGCGATGCGCGAGACCCGCTCCAGGGTGCAGCGCAGCACCGGCTTACCCGCGGCCAGATCCGCCCCCAGCGTGCAGGGGGCGCCCAGCGCGTCACGATCGAGGTCGGCCATGACCAGGGCGATGGTTTTCATGCGGCCTTTTCCTCCAGCCGCACGATCGCCTCGTCAATGAGCCCGCGCAGGCAGGTGATGCCCTCCTGGAGGATCGACACGTACTGGATGTCGCGCGCCAGTTGCTCGCGACGCTCGGCGATCTCGTCGAGTTCCTTGCGGTCCAGGGCCTTGTCCATCTGTACGCGCTTCAGCTCGGCAAGCTGCACCACGTCGGAGACGAGATGGTAAATTTCCTTCAGCTCATCGATCTTCAGCCGCCAGCGGTTCATCCGAGCGTGCAGGTGGTTGAAGCGTTCGGCATCGTCCAAGGCGTCGGTCATCTGCCGCAACGGTTTGAGCACGTGGCGGCAGATCTCGTCCATCCGGTCCAGTTCCGACAGCCGCTCGCGCAGCGATGCAACCGCCTGGCGGCAGCGCTGGGCGGCATCCGGCAAAGGCTGGGGCGGTGCGGCCAGGCTGTTCGCGAGGGCGGAGGGTCCGGCATTTTCGGCACAGCCGAGGGCGGCTGTGCCACACCTCTTCCCCGATTCGACCGGGCAGTACTTCTCCAGCACGTCCTTCAGCGCCATCACCTCCGTGCCGGCGATGCGCGCCCCGCCCTCCGTGGCGTCGATCACGGTGGTCGGCGTGTCGGCGATGTCGCGCTCGAACTGCTGAAGGTAGGTGAACATCTGGGCGTCGGTGTAAATCTGCCGGCCGTGAATATCCGTCACCTTTTGCAGCACGCCGCGCAGGCGGGCGATCCGCTGCCACTCCATCATTTCCATGGAGTTGAAGCGGTTGAGTTCCGCCGACCAAGCCCGCTGGATGGGCGTGCCGGGGGCGTAGTACACGTTGCCGTCGAAGCCCAGGTCCTGCCCCACCAGCACGATCGGGTCGCAGCCCAGGTAGCGGGCCAGGTAGAAGCTCAGGTGCGCCACGGTGGCCCCGGCCGGCAGGGCGGCGTGCGGATCGTCCATCTCGCGCAGCACGCGCTGACCGAAGCTGTTGGCCACCATCCGCATCGGCCCGGGCCAGTGGTCGGGCACGATGGAATTGACCTTGGGTTCGGCGATCAGCGTCACATCAGACACATCGCCGAGGTCCTGGTAAAACCGCTGCGACTGCGGCGAATAATCCAGCGTGGTCACAAAGTTGGGCCGGATCTCCGCCGCCAAGAGCGTTTTGAGCAGCGTCTGCACGGCGATGATGGGCAGGCGGCCCTGGACGGCTCGCAGCAGATGCATGTTCTTCCGCAGTGAGGGGCCGGCCGCCACGCAAAAGCCCGGCTTGCCAGCCCAGGCATCCTTCAACTCCTGGACGCCCGGCCAAGTGAGGTACGCCGGCAGATTCCGCAGGATATTGGCGCAGGTGGTCTCGCTGATATGCAGCGTGGTCACCAGCGTGGAGCGGACGAACTGGAGGTAGTCGATATACGCCTGGCGCAGCTCCGCGCACGCCGCCGGCTGCGCGCGACCGCTGGCGGGGTGCTGGGCCAGCCTAGCCCCGAGCATCAATTCGATGTTGTGAACGGCCAGCGGGCCAAACAGTTCCTCGCGGCCGCGGGCCACGGCCACGACCAGCCGGCGCAGCCCCAGGTCGCCGGCCACGTCCACGCAGCGCAGGGCCGCCTGCACCACGGCCGCCGAGGGCTCCAGAACCACCACCAGGCCGCCGCGCCGCCGCTTGAGCAGCTCGGCCACGTGATAGCCCAGGCCCATGCCGACGACGACCACGGTATGCACCTCGGCCGAGAGACCCTCCAAACCATCCACCCAGCGCGCGGCTTCGGCGACGGGGTCGTAGCGGCTGGCCAGCAGCACCTCCTGGCCGTCCTGGCAGCGGATGCGGCCGGTGAGCTGGCCGCCGATGCCCGGGGCAAGGGAAATGACCTCGTCGTCGGACAACTCCGCCAGGCGGCCGGCCAGATCCGGCTGAACGGCGCGCAGCGCCCGAAGATTGCGGATGAACGTCTGCTGCTTTTGATGGGCTGTGGCGACGACATCCATGTCGGCGGTGCTCCTGCTCGCGTCAGTTATACAGAGCGGCACGGCGAAAGAAAACTGGAGCCCGCCACAAAATGAATCTGAGGTGGCATGCCCTCACGCCGTGGCCGCTTCAGCGGCCGGGGCGGGTGGGCATGAAGCGGCGAACAAATCCATCATCCATGCTTATGCGTCCGCTACTTACGCACTGGCGCAAGGACCTGCCACCCGTCCACCCGCCTTGCCAAGCCGCCGCCAAGGCCATAGTATTGGCCGCATGCCGCCTATCGCGGTCATTCTGGTCGATCACGGCTCGCGCCAGCCGGAGGCGGCGGCCGCGCTGGCACAAGTGGCCCAAATGGCCGCCCAGCGGCTGGGGCTGCCGGTCGAGACGGCGCACCTGGAGATCGGCCAGCCCACGTTGGATGAGGCGATCGATCGCACCATCGCCGGCGGTGTCAGCCAGATCATCGTCTGCCCGTATTTTCTGGCCGCCGGCCGGCACAGCCAGGTGGATATCCCGCACGTTCTTTCCGCCGCCCGCGAGCGTCATGCCGGCGTGAAGATCCAGCTCGCCGAGCCGCTGGGCGCAGATGCGCTGCTGGCCGAACTGATCGCCCGGCGAATCCGCCCGCTCCTGCCGGATGGGAAATCCGTATGAGCTGGGACCTCCAGTGGGGCAAGCCCGGCGACCACACGCCCATCGATGTGCACGAGATGGACCTGCCGCTGGCGAACCTGGGCCAGGGGCTGGCGGGCGCGACGCTGGCCGTGATCAGCGACCTGCATTACGGGCGCTTCGCCCGCGATGGTTACGCCGCCCGCGTGGTGCGGGAGGTGATGGACCGCCGGCCCGATGTAATCTGCCTGCTGGGCGACTTGATCAACGGCCAGTCCAGCGAAGCCGCCCGCTGCGCCAAGGTGCTGGCGGGCCTGAGCGCCCCCTTTGGCATCTTCGCCGTGCTCGGCAATCACGAGTACTACGGCGGCTGGCGTGCGGCGGCCAGGGCGTATCGCGACATCGGCGTAGAGCTGCTGCTCAACGAGCACCGCGTGCTCGAGCGCGGCGGGGCCGCGATGGTCCTGGCCGGCATCGACGACCACCGGCGCGGCCGGCCGGATATCGCCGCCGCCCTGGCCGGCGCGGATGGCTCGCTGCCGGTGGTCCTGCTGAGCCACAACCCCGACGAGGCCGAGGAGATCCCCGCCGCCGCACGCGTGGACATCATGCTCAGCGGCCACACGCACGGCGGGCAGATCGTCCTGTTCGGCCATCCCGCCATGACGCGGATCGAGCACCGCCAATACTGGCGCGGCTGGATGCAGGGCCCCCGCTGCCGCGTGTACACCAGCCGCGGCGTGGGCTTTGTGGGCCTGCCGATCCGGCTCAACGCGCGGGCGGAGATTCCGATCTTCCGGCTGGCGCAGAAGACGTGATGGACAGGTGGCATGCCCTCACGTCTGGGGCGAAAGCACCAGATGAGTGGGCATGGGCGTTCGCTGGGGCAGGACATGCCGCTGTCGCCAAGACATGCCCACCCGCCTTGGCCGCCCGGGCGGCCTGCGGCGTGAGGGCAT
>PMYD01000140.1 GCA_003171335.1 Phycisphaerales bacterium | reverse complement strand
CTTCGCTCAGCACCCTGAGCCTGTCGAAGGGCCAATTGTAAATTGCAAATTTAACGGCCGGACTCGGCCGGGCGGCGGTAGTCAGTCACGATTCGGCTTGACGTGCGACGGCTTCTTCTTTCAATTTGAGAATTGCTGAGCGAAGTCGAAGCACAATTTGAAATCACTATGGACGCCATTCGCCATCATCTGAAACTTCACCTCGCCGATGGGGTTGGCGCAATCACCTTCTCCCGGCTCGTGGCGTATTTCGGCGGCGTGGAGGCGGCGGCGACCGCGCCGGCGGCCGCACTGCGCGAGGTCGAGGGCGTGGGCGAGAAGACGGCGGCGGCCGTGGCGGCGGTGAGCGACCAGGAAATCCAGCGCGAGCTGGATCTGGCCCAGCGGCACGAGGTTCAGATTCTGCCCTTTGCCTCCGAGGACTACCCCCTATCGCTGCGAAACATCCCCGACCCGCCGGCGGTGCTGTATGTCCGCGGGTCGCTGGAGAAAACCGACACGATCGCCCTGGCCATCGTCGGCTCGCGGCGCTGCACGCATTACGGCATGGAGCAGGCCGGCCGATTCGGCGGCCTCCTGGGAAGGGCGGGCTTCAGCGTGGTCAGCGGCGGCGCCCGCGGGATCGATGCGGCGGCGCATCGCGGGGCGCTGGAAGCCGGCGGCCGCACCGTGGTGGTGATGGGCTGCGGACTGACGCACCTGTACCCGCCGGAGAATAAGCCGCTCTTTGAGAGCATCGTGCGCGAGGGCCGCGGGGCGATCGTGTCGGAGCTGCCGATGGAAGTGCAGGTCCAGGCGCGAAACTTCCCGCGCCGCAACCGCATTATCAGCGGGCTTTCCCAGGCGGTGCTGATTATCGAGGCGGCGTGTCGCTCCGGCTCGCTCATCACCGCGCGCCTGGCCGAAGAGCAGGGCCGGCCGGTGTTCGCACTGCCCGGGCGGGTCGACAGCCCCTTCAGCCAGGGCACTAACCAGCTTATTCGCGATGGCGCCACGCTGGTGCAGAACCTCGATGACATTCTCGAGCAGCTCGATTCCCTCGGCGAGGCCATCGAGCGCGAGACGCCCGAAAACGTTCGCCGCGAGACCCCGCCGGCGGCGGCGGTGAAGCTGGATCCTGCCGAGAGCCGCATCATCGCCGTCTTCGATGGTGAGCCGCTGAGCATCGATCGCATTGCCGCACTGTCGCATTTGCCCACCCACCAGGTGGTGGCGGCGATGACCATGCTGACGATCAAGGGCGTGGTGGCCTCGCAGCCGGGAAATGTGTTTGTGTGCAAGAGGAGGCTGGAGGCGTGAGGAAGCCCACTCTGGGGCTGTGGAAGGCGGGTAAAAAAGCGAGGAGAGCTCTTGTGGCAAATCGAGTGGTGAATCCGTTGGCGGCATGGCTGTCCCTGATTCTCCTGCTGGCCGGCCCGGCCGGCGCGCTGGTGATCAATCCCACGTTCACGGATGGCGCGGGTCAAACCTGGAACAGCGACCCAGCGCGCAAGGCGGTCATCGACCGGGCCATCGCGGATTGGGATTCATCCCTATTCGACAAACAGACGGTGAACGTCGATTTCATCTTCACCCACGCCGGCGCCAACAGCTATCTGGCCGAATGGTTCGGCAGCGGTTCTTTCGCCGCCGGCGCGAATATTTACCCGTGGACGCCGGGGGCCGTTCAAACGGTGGCGTTCAACGTGGATTTTTTCAACAGCGCGAATTCCCTGTGGTTTGATCCCACGCCCGCCACCGGCGGCGACCTGCCCGCCAAAAGCTGGGACGCCCTGACCGTTACCCGGCATGAACTGTGCCATATGATGGGGTTCAGCTCCGCGTATTACGTGGATAATTTCTCCCAGGCCGGCGAGCATGACCGCTGGACAGACCACATCGTCGGCACGACCTTCGACCCCAACGGCATCAACGTGCAGCTTGCCGGCGCCAACAACCTGAGCCATCTGGCCGATAGTGGCCCAACGAAAGGCGACCTGATGGCGCCGGCGCTGGCCAACGGCGTGCGCCGCCCCATCAGTCAGACCGACTTGAGCATGCTGGCGCTGGCGCACAACTACCAGTTGGCCACACCGGGCGACTTCAACCTCGACGGCCGCGTCGATGGGCATGATTTTCTCACTTGGCAGCAGAACTACCCGACGCTCAGCGGCGCGACGTTGGCCCAGGGTGATGCCAACGGCGATGGGATTGTCAACGGCAAGGACTTCCTGATCTGGCAGCAACACTACCAGCCGCTGGCGGGAACCATCGTTCCCGAGCCGGCCGCACTAGCGCTTCTGCTGCTGGCGGCGGTGCGGCGGCTGCGGCCGCGGCGGTGAGCGATGCAGGGAACAGGATTTTGACAAAATTTTTGTAAAAAAGGAGACATGAAAGTATTGAAAATCAAAAAATCGGTGTTATTATCCCGTCGAAGTTGGCCTGCAGTACAGGAGCAAACCGAAAAATCGGAGAAGTTCTGCCCGGAGTGATCTCCGCTAATCTCTTTTGATCCTTCTGGAGGGAAGTGACATGGCAGGAATTCGGCGTAGCCGTACCCATCGTGCAGGCTCTGGCCGTGATTTTGCCCAGGCGGGCCTTGAGCCGCTGGAGCCAAAGCTTTTACTGAGCACGTATTACATCGCCACCGACGGCTTGGACACCGGCGATGGCTCGATCGATGCACCCTTCGCCTCGCTCAGGAAGTTCTTCAGCGTGGCCGCCCCCGGCGACACGGTGTACCTGCGCGGCGGCACGTATAATGCCGCGGCGAATGTGTGGCGCAACACCGAGCCCAATGTCTCCGGTACGGCCGCCGCACCGATCACCATATCCAATATGCCGGGCGAGACGGTGATTCTTGACCACAAGAGCCCGACATACGACAACTTCATTCAGCTCTTCAATGGTGAGAGCTACCTGGTTTTCCAGGGTCTGACGGTGAAGAACTACCTGGTCGATTTCAACATGCAGGGCGGCACGCCGAACCATATTACCTTGCAGAATCTCGACTTGGGATTCTGTGATATCTATGGCACAAACCCGGACGGCCGCGCCATCCGCATACGCGGCACTGACAGTATCACGATCAAGGATGTCAACATCCACGATATCGGCGGCGTGGGCATTGCCGGCATCGGTCACAACACCAATATCACGATTGATGGGGCGGTGATTACTCGCATCAACGATGGCCGGCCGGGTGACACGGATGCCGACGGCATCAACTTTACGTATGGAGACCAGTCCTGGAGCGACAACATCACGGTAACTAACTGCCGCGTATGGGATTGCACGTCGGACGGCATCGACATCAAGGGCGATCACGTCCTGGAGCAGAATAACGTCGTCTACCATGTCGGCTCCGTGGGCTACAAGATCTGGTCCATATGGGATACGGCCGATGGATTGGCGCAACAAACGCATTTCACGCTGATCGACGACAAGGGGTGGGACTCTGGCGTCGGCACGCTCAAGGCCTTCAGTCTGCCGGTGCTGGCGATTGAGGACTGCACCTTTGTCGGCAGCGGCAGCGGCACGGAAGCGGCCGTTACCTACAAGGTGCCTTACAATACGGAGCCCTGGAAAGGCAGCCTGAGCATTCAGGGCACGATCATGGAGCATTTGGGTGGCTCGCCCGCCCTGACGGCCGACAAGTACAGCGATACTACATTTTTCCTGCAACAGAATACCTACTACAGCACCGGCAACACGGCGGCGCTCATATACACCTCCAGCAGCAGCACGGAGGCGTTCACGGGCGACGATATATCCAATGGCAAGTTCACTTACGCCATGGGCACCGAGCTCAACGGCTCGGGCCGGCAGGCCAATCTTGCCCCGACGGTCGTCTCTGCCAGCGCCGACAAGGCCGCCCCCTCCAGCCGCACGGTCAGCTTTACCGCCGCCGCCGCCGACCCGACGGGGGCGGCCGTGACCTACACCTGGGACTTCGGCGATGGCACGACGGCCACCGGAAGCAGCGTAACCCACACTTATAGCGCTGCCGGCTGCGACCTGGCCTGCGTAATCATCAGCAACGGCACGACGTCCACGCAGCAGAGCCTGGCCGTGGATATCCCCCCGCTGCTTGCCGATTTCAACGGCGACGGCATCGTTGACGCCGTGGACCTGATGGTATGGCAACGTCACTTTGGCATTAAGAGCGGCGCGACCAGGGCCATGGGCGATGCCAACGGCGATGGCCGCGTCGACGGCGCGGACTTCCTGATCTGGCAGAGCGAGTTCTAGGCCGGCTTGTGAGGATTTCTGCATCTTGCGGACTTAAACCGGTTCGTACCCATGCGCATGTCCTCCGCTTTCCAAGTTGATGCGTTAAATTCCGCCTTGCTGAGAAGTTGCCGCGGCGGTGTACACGCACTCTATGCGGCCGCCCCGGCCGCGCCAATAGCCGCCCCAGCGCCGGGGCGCAAAAGCTGATTGCCCGAGTAACTCTGCTGCCCTATGACCGCCGCTGGAGCGAAACCTTGACCGAAGCGATGCCCCGCCCCGGCACGGCCAGCGTGATGGTTTGGCCGGCGAGCGCGGCGCGGCCGCCAGCCAATGGACGTTCGAGAAGATCGACCACGTGTGCGGCCGTCGGCCGGCCCAGAGCATCGCCCAGCGCGATTTTCGTGGCCGTTTCCGTCGCGGCCGTCCCAAGCAGCCGCAGGATGAGCGCATCATCGTCCTCGGCTTTCTTGACGGCACTCAGGACCACCGTGCCAGGCTCAATCGCCACGAACTGCCCCTGGGGCGGCAGCGGCCCGGCGTGAAGATTGGTAGAAACCGTGCGCAGCGGGTGGTTGAAGGCCGCCCCGTGGGCGATGGCATCGGCCACGGCAATATCCGGCGCAGCGGCCAGCAGGGCCAGCCGCATGTCGTGCTGGCGGATCTCCGGCAGCGGGTCGGGATCGTAGCTGCTGCGAATCAACGTTAGCCGCAGCGTATTGCCATCGAGCGAATACCCGTGCTTGCAATCGTTGAGCAGCAGGCATGCCGCCGGCTTGCCGCCGGCCGTGCCGGTCACCTGCGTCCAATTCAGGGCGGGCGCCTCGGCCCCGGCGGGCCAGTCGCGCTCGATGCTGCCGAAGGGAATCTCGTATCGCGCGCGGGCCCGCTCCAGCGCCAGTGGCAGGCTTAGGCGCAAGGTCGGCACGCCGATGGCCGGCGTGCCGCGCTCCAGCCAGGTGGCCTGCACGCGCAGGTGGAGGCGGGGGTCATCGGCGCGAAGCTCATAGGTCAGCATCACGTCTGACTGACCCACCCGCAGGGTCACGTCGATCGCGGCCTTGCAGGGCCCCGACGCGGTATGGCGAATGCCCGTCACCTCGCGCGGCTGCAGGGCATGAAAATGGTCCACCGTCCAACTGGTCATATCCGGCGGCCGCTCCACGCCGTACTCCAGCACGGCACAGGCGGCGGCGGGCGTGATCAGCTCCACGCTGCGCTGCTTATCCAGCAGCCGGCGGATGCCGCCGGTAACGGGGTCCAACTCCACCCGCAGCAGATCGTTTTCCAGTCCCCAGACATCGCGCTCGTGCCGGGCATCACGCAGCCGGCGGTGCCCAAGCTGCCACGCGCCGGTGTTGCCGCCGGCCGCGGTGGCGCCGGATGAAGCTGGTACGTCGGCTGGATCTTCGACCACCGTGTACGCCGCATAGCCCAGCCCTTTGACTCGGGCGGCGAAGGCCAGCGTGGCGAAATCGTGACCCCAGTAGTGCCCGCCGGCGATTGTCTGCACGGGCGCAAGCGTTCCATCCGCTTGGCGGATGGCGAATTTCCGTTCCTTCAGCGGCCGCAAGGCCCCGGGCGCAGCATTATCCCACACGGTGAACTCGACAACCTCCTGGCGGTCATGGGCGGAGGGATTAAAGATGACCAGCGGCCGATCTCCCCGGCCGCACACCTGCTGGGCCGCACTGATCAAGCCTTCTCTCGCGCCAAAACCGACTCCCGCCCCCTGCCCGCGGCTCTCCAGTGCGGCGGTCCCCGCCGGCTGGGCTTGGCAGCAGCAGCCCGCCGCGGGCGCGGCGGGGGCCGTGTTCACCTGGGCGGCCAAGCTGCGCAGCGCGAGTGTTTCCACCATGCCGGTCATGGCGGCCGTCTTCTGGAACAGCCCATGCGCGTACGTTCGTGTGTCGTGCACGCCCGAGCCGGGCAGAATGTCATGGAATTGGCCCAAGAGCGTGTCCCGCCAGCCTTCCTCGATGTCCGCCGCCGGATAATCCGCGCCCAGCACGGCCCGCGCCACGGCGGCGAAGAGCTCGGCATCCTCCAGGCGGTTCTGGGCCAGGCGATTGGCCCGCTTGATCAGCGATTGGGAGCTGTAGCAGCCGGTGAATTCGCTGTTCAGCTCGCAATCCAGCTCCGGCAGCGCATCCGCGCGTGCGGCCAGCTTTTCGAAAAACGCCCGGGCCGTCGAAAAACGCACGGTGGGGAAGATGGGCCAGGAGGCCATATCGATGGCCCGCCGCACGCAGCGCCGCGTCGGCCCCCCGCCGTGGTCGCCGACGCCGTAGACGAACATGAAATCGGCAATCCCCGTCTGCCGCACCCAGCGGACCAGGTGGCCGGCGATGGCCGGGGTGATCGTACCGTTGTAGCCGAGGGTCTGGTCGTTCCGAACCAGTACGCGCGAGCCGTCGGGCCCCCGCCACCAGAACGCCTCCGGCCGCGCGGGGCCGTGCGTGCCGGGGCGATGCAGGTAGAGGTACTTCACGCCGCCGCCGGCCAGGTACGTTGGTAAAGTGGCGGCGTGGCCGAAGGTATCGGGGGACCAGTCGATGGGCACATCCTCCGCCACCAGGCCAAAGAGCTTGTGCATGTAGCGCCGGGTGTACAGCAGGTGCCGGCAGAGACTTTCGGCGTCGGTGAGATTCTTGTCGCACTCGACCCAATGGCTGGCGGTCACCTCCCACCGGCCCTCGGCGATGCGCTGGCGGATGCGGTCCAGCATCCGCGGGTGGTATCGCTCGATGATGGCGTACACGCTGGCCTGGCTCTGGGAGAAACGGAACTCGGGGAACTCATCCATCAGTCGCAGCACCGTGGAGAAGGTGTCGTTGACGATCGCGACGGTCTCGGGCCACGACCACATCCAGTTCATGTCAATGTGGGCGTGGCCGACGCAGTGGATGGTGTACAACTTGGCCGTCGCCGCCAGCGGGGCAAGCCTCACCTCCGCCGCCGAGATGGCGCGGGCCAGATCCGCCGCCCCCGCGCCAGCAGCCGCCGCCACCTGCTGGGCGGCCTGTTCGATCAGGGGCGTCCAGCCGGCGGCCCGGTCGCCGTGCAGCTCGGCCAGCCAGCCGGCAAACTCCAGTTCGGCGGCGATCCGCTCCAGTTGCACCGACGCCTCGGCGGCGGCGCTTGTAAAGGCCTGGCGAAGGTCCTCGGTTTTCATCCTGCTCTCCTCTGCTGTCGCGATCGATTTACCATAGCAGGAGTTTGAAACGTATCAAGCAGCAGGTGGCACCTATGAAGAGCGA